>NZ_CP156626.1:0-319889 GCF_039852015.1 Robbsia sp. KACC 23696
ATGATTAATTTTTGGCAACAATGCGCCGCGCAGCTCGAGCGCGAGCTGACTCCTCAGCAGTACCAGACTTGGATCAAACCGCTCGCGCCGGTAGATTTCGACGCGTCCACCAAGTTGTTGCGTATTGCCGCCCCGAACCGCTTCAAGCTGGATTGGGTCAAGAGTCAGTTCTCGGGACGGATCTCGGACATGGCGCGCGATTTTTGGCAGGCTCCCGTGGAAGTCCAGTTCGTTCTGGGCTCGCCCAATGGCGCCGCCATGCCCGCGAACGCGCCCAGCGGCGTGCGGATGCCGCTGCGCCAGGCACTGAACAGCGGCGGCCCCGGCACGCCCCTCGCGAATGGCGGCTCGCGCGGCAATGGCCAGGCGCCGGCGTCGCCCACCGGCGTGCAGCCGTCGCAAGTGCTGGCATCGCCTCCGGGCGAGCGCGGCACGGAAACCGCCGAAGCCGATCCCGATGCGCCCAGCCTGGACGCCGCCGAGGCGGCGGCGGCACGCCGTAACTGGCGCGCGCCGGCCGCAGGCGCGGAGAACACGCAGCCGGTGGATCGCTCGAAGCTGAACAATGCGCTGACCTTCGAAACCTTCGTGACCGGTAAGGCGAACCAGCTGGCCCGCGCGGCGGCAATTCAGGTCGCCGACAATCCAGGCATTTCCTATAACCCGCTGTTTCTGTATGGCGGCGTGGGCCTGGGTAAGACGCACTTGATCCATGCGATCGGCAACCAGATGCTGGTGGATAACCCCAGCGCGCGGATTCGCTACATTCACGCGGAACAGTACGTGTCCGACGTCGTGAAGGCCTATCAGCGCAAGGCATTCGACGAATTCAAGCGGTATTACCATTCGCTCGATCTGTTGCTGATCGACGATATTCAGTTCTTCTCCGGCAAGTCCCGGACGCAAGAGGAATTTTTCTACGCGTTCGAGGCGCTGGTGGCCAATCGCGCGCAGGTAATCATCACGAGCGATACCTATCCGAAGGAAATCTCGGGCATCGACGACCGACTGATCTCGCGCTTCGATTCCGGCCTGACGGTGGCGATCGAGCCGCCGGAACTGGAAATGCGCGTGGCCATCCTGATGCGCAAGGCGCAGACGGAAGGCGCGATGGTGTCCGAGGACGTCGCCTTCTTCGTGGCGAAACACTTGCGCTCGAACGTTCGGGAACTGGAAGGCGCGCTTAGGAAGATCCTGGCGTACTCGAAATTCCACGGCCGCGAGATTACGATCGAATTGACGAAAGAGGCGCTAAAAGACCTGCTAACGGTCCAAAATCGCCAGATTTCGGTCGAAAACATCCAAAAAACGACTGCAGACTTCTACAGCATCAAAGTCGCGGATATGTACTCGAAGAAGCGGCCGGCAAACATCGCCCGCCCGCGTCAGATCGCGATGTATCTAGCCAAGGAATTGACGCAGAAGAGCTTGCCGGAAATTGGTGAATTGTTTGGCGGCCGCGATCACACCACCGTGCTGCACGCGGTGCGGAAAATTGCCGAAGAACGCAGCAAGGATCCGCAGTTGAACCACGAGCTGCACGTGCTGGAACAGACGCTGAAGGGCTGATCGGCCTGCTGGCGTAGAAAGGGCGGCGCGGGGTTTCTCGCAGCCGCCCTTTGCTTTTTCTGGCGCGCGTTTTTGTTCGCGCGCCCGCGACATTCCCGTCGATTCCGATCATTTCTGGATTTTCAGAGGCTTACGTGCGACCGCTACCACGCAATTGCGGGAGCACTTGCCGCGAGTCCATGCCACGGCAAGCGTTGCCGTGCGCAATGCGCATTGATTAGGCCTATCCGGCCTGTTGAATCTCCTGTTTTATAAGGCTTTTCGGGCCATTTTGAGGCACAATACGGTATTGCGCCGGAAGAAGCGCGCATGGCCTCGGGCGAGGGTTTCCAGGTCGCTTTAAACGCTTCTGACGGGCGATTCGAACCTGAACTGTCAACCGCCGTGGCGCGGAGTTGTCGGCGGGTACGGTGGTTGATTGCCTCTACACAAGAAGGATGTCGAATGCTATTGGTCAAGACTGAACGGGATACGCTGCTGCGACCGCTGCAGACGGTATGCGGTATCGTCGAGCGGCGCCACACGCTGCCGATTCTCGCGAACGTGCTGATAAAGAAAAATGGTGCGTCGCTTTCCTTCCTGTCGACTGACCTCGAAGTTCAGATCACCACATCGGCCGAGTGCGCCGCGGGCGCCGATACGGCGGCCACGACCGTCGCTGCCCGCAAGTTGCTGGATATTCTGAAGGCCCTCCCGGGCGGTGACGTCAGCCTGACTCTTGAAGACAAGCGCCTGGCCGTGAAGTCCGGCAAGAGTCGCTTCGGCCTGCAAATGTTGGCCGCCGACGAATTCCCGACGCTTGCCAAGGTCGAAGAATTCGGTGCGACCTTCAAGGTGCCGCAACGCGCGATGCGCCAGTTGCTGTCGGCGGTGCACTTCGCGATGGCGCAGCAGGATATTCGCTACTACCTGAACGGGATGCTGTTCGTGGTGGAAGGCAGCAAGCTGATGGCCGTGGCCACCGATGGCCACCGTCTCGCTTACTGCTCGACGACGATCGAAGGCAACTTCCCGAAGCAAGACGTGATCGTGCCGCGCAAGACGGTGCTGGAACTGCAACGCCTGCTCGAGGACATCGACGATCCGGTCGAGATCGCGCTGGGTGCGTCGCAGATCAAGTTCCAGTTCGGCCCGGTCGAATTGATTTCGAAGCTGGTCGAGGGCAAGTTCCCGGACTTCCAGCGCGTGATCCCGAAGGGTCAGGACAACCATTTCCTGATCGGTCGCGAAGAATTGCAGCGCGCTTTGCAGCGTGCGGCGATTCTGACCACCGACAAGTTCAAGGGTGTGCGTTGGCAGGTGAAGCCGGGCGTGCTCGGCATCACCTCAAGCAATGCGGACCAGGAAGACGCCAGCGAAGAGCTGGAGATCGCGTACGACGGCGACGCGATCGACATCGGCTTCAACGTCAGCTATTTGCTGGACGTCTTGGCCAACACGAAGGCCGACATGCTGAACATCGGCATGAAGGACTCGAACTCCAGCGCCTTGATCACCATCCCTGAGAACGATGACTTCAAGTACGTGGTGATGCCGATGCGCATCTGACGTCCGCAGGTGCATGGCCGGGAGCGGCGGTGGGCGGCGAGGAAGGAAAAGGCGACACGCCTCCTCACGCCTGACATCCCGGCCGGGTCATCGGTCGCGGCAACGCTATGCGGTATCGGCGTTTGCCCATGCGGAACACCACCGCGTCGCGTGCCGATGCCCTCACAAGGCAGCAATAAAGAACCGGCGGAAAGACTTCTCCCCTCGCTTCAGATACCCGTGCGGCATCGCCGGGGAGAGGGGTTGTCCGCGGAAATGCCTAAGACGGGATGCATCTGGATTTTCTCCTTCCTGGCGTTGGAGTGCCGTCGCAGGATCGGAATGAACGCCAGTGCGGCACTGGCAGTATGCCGCACCCGTTGCGCTCCGTTTGCCGATCGCAGCGTCATATAGATGGGCAGGGCTTTTTTTACCGCCGTGCACCATCGAGCAGAACCGGAACAGAACATGACTGAACAGCAGAAACCGCAAGCACCGCAAGGCGACAACGCATACGGTGAATCGTCGATCCAGATCTTGGAAGGACTGGAGGCGGTACGTAAGCGCCCTGGCATGTATATCGGGGACACGTCCGACGGCACCGGTTTGCATCACTTGGTTTTCGAAGTGCTGGACAACTCGATCGACGAAGCCTTGGCGGGTCATTGCGACGATATTCTGGTCACGATTCACGCCGACAACTCGATATCCGTCGTCGATAACGGCCGGGGCATCCCGACCGGCATCAAGATGGACGACAAGCACGAGCCGAAGCGCAGTGCGGCCGAAATCGTGATGACGGAGCTGCATGCCGGCGGCAAGTTCGACCAGAACAGCTATAAGGTTTCGGGCGGTCTGCACGGCGTGGGCGTGTCCTGCGTGAACGCGCTGTCCGCCTGGCTGCGCCTGACGGTGCGCCGCGACGGCAAGAAGCACTTCCTCGAATTCAATCGCGGCGTGGTCATCAACCGCACGCTGGAACAGCGCGATGGCGAAACCGTCTCGCCGATTCCTGTCGTAGGCGAAGCCGAGCACAACGGTACGGAAGTGCACTTCCTGGCCGACGTCGACATCTTCGGCAATGTCGATTTCCACTACGACATCCTGGCGAAACGGATTCGCGAACTGTCCTTCCTGAACAATGGCGTGCGTATCCGCCTGCAGGATCTGCGGACCGGCAAGGAAGACGACTACGCGTTCGCCGGTGGCGTGAAAGGCTTTGTCGAGTACATCAACAAGTCCAAGCAAGTCCTGCATCCGACGATCTTCCACGCGGTGGGCGAGAAGGACAACGTCACCGTCGAAGTGTCGATGCAGTGGAACGACAGCTTCAATGAAAACGTGCTGTGCTTCACGAACAATATTCCGCAACGCGATGGCGGCACGCACTTGACCGGCCTGCGCGCGGCGATGACGCGCGTGCTGAACAAGTACATCGTTGAAACGGAAGCGGCGAAGAAGGCCAAGATCGAAACGGCTGGCGACGATATGCGCGAAGGCTTGTCCTGCGTGTTGTCGGTGAAGGTGCCGGAGCCGAAGTTCTCGTCGCAGACGAAGGACAAGCTGGTGTCGTCCGAAGTGCGCGCGCCGGTGGAAGAAGTCGTTGCGAAGGCGCTGGAAGACTATCTGCTGGAAACGCCGAACGACGCGAAGATCATCGTCTCGAAGATCATCGATGCGGCGCGTGCACGTGATGCAGCCCGGAAGGCGCGTGAAATGACGCGTCGGAAGAGCGTGCTGGATGGCGTGGGTCTGCCGGGTAAGTTGGCCGACTGCCAGGAGAAAGATCCGGCGAAGTCCGAGGTCTACCTGGTGGAGGGTGACTCCGCGGGCGGCTCGGCCAAGCAAGGTCGGGATCGGAAGTTCCAAGCTATCTTGCCGCTGCGCGGTAAGGTGCTGAACGTTGAAAAGGCACGCTACGACAAGTTGCTGTCGTCCGAGCAGATCGTGACCTTGATTACCGCGCTGGGTTGCGGGATCGGGAAGGACGATTACAACGTCGAGAAGCTGCGTTATCACCGCATCATCATCATGACCGACGCGGACGTCGACGGTGCGCACATTCGGACGCTGCTGTTGACGCTGTTCTATCGTCAACTGCCGGATCTGATCGAGAAGGGCTATGTGTATATCGCGCAGCCGCCGCTGCTGAAGATCAAGCACGGCAAGGAAGAACGGTATCTGAAGGATGAGTCCGAACTGCGTCAGTACAAGCTCAAGCTCGCGCTAAATGGTGCGGGACTGACGACGCATGAAGGTGCCGAGCCGATTACCGGTGACGCGTTGGGCGAGTTGGCACGAAGCTACCTCTTGTCTGAAGCGGTGATCGAGCGTATTCGCCGGCATGTCGATGCGGCGGCGCTGGAAGCTATCATGGACGGCGTTACCGTCAATCTCAGCGATAAGGAAAAGGCCGAAGCGTCTGCCGCTGCACTACAGGCTGCTATTACGGCTACGCCGTTGAAGCCGGAGATCAGCGTCACCACCATGCATGACGAAGTGCGTGAAACGTGGTCGCTGCGCGTTTCGCGTCGCCATCACGGGAACATCAAAATTTCCGTGATCGATCCTGAGTTCCTGGTGACTGCGGACTTCCGTCAGCTGGTTGCGACCGCGGATATCTTCCGAGGCCTGATCGGTGAAGGTGCATTGATCGCCCGCGGCGACCGCAATCAAGCCGTGACCGACTTCAAGAGCGCAATGAAATGGCTGCTCGCCGATGCGGATCGTGGCGTTGCCATCCAGCGCTATAAGGGGCTGGGTGAGATGAACCCCGAGCAGCTTTGGGAAACGACGATGGATCCCAATGTGCGTCGCTTGCTGCGCGTTCAGATTGAAGATGCAATTGCAGCGGATGGAATCTTTACGACGCTGATGGGGGATGAGGTCGAACCGCGTCGCGCGTTTATTGAGAGTAATGCGTTGCGGGCTGGGAATATTGATGTTTAATTGGTGTTGTAGCCATGGGCCGTAAAAGCTTTATAGAACTCGTCTGAACCACGCCGGGTTTCGTGGAGGCCGGTTGGTTTAAGTTAATACTGCCTCGGCGACGTTGATTTTGCCGTGACGGTAGTAGTTTGCCTCAGCTTCGGCTGGAGGGATATAACCGAGTGGCCCCATCAGACGATGATGGTTGAACCAAGCGACCCATTCCAACGTTGCGACTTCCACCGATTCGCGCGTTTTCCACGAACCGCGCCTGTGAATCACCTCTGCCTTGTACAATCCGTTGATGGTTTCAGCGAGCGCGTTGTCATAGCTATCGCCGCGACTTCCAACCGATGGTTCAATGCCCGCAGTACTTAATCGTTCGCTATAGCGAATGCTTAGATATTGAGATCCGCGATCCGAGTGATGCACCAATTTCTCATCGTTTGACGCTTGCCTTGCGTAAAGTGCCTGTTCTAAAGCATCCAAAACGAAATCGGTCGTCATCGAAGAGCTTACCCGCCATCCCACAATCCGCCGCGCGAAGACGTCAATGACGAATGCCACGTACAGCCACCCTTGCCAAGTAGACACGTACGTGAAATCCGAAACCCACAGCTGGTTCGGGCGTTCGGCCTTGAAATGGCGGTTGACGCGATCCAGGGGGCACGGCGCGCTCTGATCGGGTATCGTCGTGCGAACGCGTTTGCCTCGCATTACACCGCGCAGACCGTGTCGTTTCATTAGACGTTGCACGGTACCGCGCGCGACCGTAATCCCTTCTCGATTGAGCTGCTTCCAGACCTTCGGCACGCCGTAGACCTGACGGTTAGCCTCCCAGACCAACTTTACCTCTGGGCTGAGCATCTCGTCGCGTACTGCGCGGGGTGGGCGTTGCGAAGGATCCCGCAAACGCGCTGCATGGCGCCAGTAAGCCGACGGGGCCATCTGCAAAACCTTGCAGATCGGCTCGACCCCAAACGTGTCGCGATGCTGATCGACAAACGCCTTTAGGACTTCAGCCGGCGGTCGAGCTCCGCCTGGGCGAAAAAAGCGCTGGTGGGTTCAATGGGTCATTGCAACACCTTCCTATTAATATCGAATGAGGGAGGGTTGAAGAATGGCACAGATGGGAAGGCCTGGGTTGCCGACAGAAGGCAAGGCGGAAGTTTGGCGGAGGTGGCGCGCCGGAGAATCGTTTCTTGGCATCGGCAAAGCGCTGGGCAAACCAGCCGGATCGATCTACGGCGTAATCCGGCTATGCGGAGGTTACAGCCCTGCTGTGCGCAAGCGATCGTTGCGGGCATTGACTCTCAGTGAACGTGAAGAGATTTCGCGCGGCGTGTCAGCCGGGCTTTCCATTCGGGCCATAGCGCGTGAGTTGCATCGTGCGCCATCCACCATTTCGCGTGAGATTGCGCGTAACGGTGGAACGGGCCACTATCGGGCTCTGGACGCCGATGAGAGAGCCTTGAAGGTTAGCTTGCGTCCCAAAGATTGCCTGCTGGAGCGCAACCCGCGCTTGCGCTACGCTGTTGAACGGAAGCTCTCTCGCGAATGGTCTCCGGAACAAGTAAGCGGCTGGCTTAAGCTCCGATATACCGATGACGAGTCGATGCGCGTGTCACACGAAACGATCTATCGCAGCCTGTTTGTGCAGGCGCGCGGCGTTCTAAAGAAAGAGTTGCAGTATCATTTGCGCACGCAACGCAAGATGCGTCATTCGCGCTTCTCCAGCACCAAGGGCGCGCGCAACAAGATAGCTGGGGCTGTTTCGATTCATGAGCGCCCGCCCGAAGCGGCCGACCGCGCCGTGCCTGGGCACTGGGAGGGCGATCTTGTCAGCGGCGCGAACAATACTCACGTCGCCACGCTGGTCGAGCGGCGCTCAAGGTTCACCATCCTCGTCAAGGTTAAAGGCAAGGACACGGTGAGCGTTGTGGCGGGCCTTAAACGCGAGGTAAAGCGGTTGCCGCAGCATCTACGCAAGACGCTCACCTGGGACCGTGGCATGGAATTGGCAAACCACAAAGACTTCACGATCGCCACGGATGTGAAGGTCTACTTCTGTGACCCACGAAGTCCCTGGCAACGCGGCACCAACGAAAATACGAACCGACTTCTGCGACAGTATCTGCTCCATGGTACGCAGCTTGATCAATACTCGCAGGCGCAACTGAACAAAATCGCAGCGCGCCTCAATGAACGGCCGAGAAAGACCTTGGGCTTCATGTCTCCGGCCGATAAACTACGCGAGGCTGTTGCGACGACCCATTGAACCCACCCTGGCGAGCTTTAAGATCTCGTTGGCGCGGCGCAATTCCTTGACCTCGCGCTCCAGCGCTTTTACGCGCTCACGCTCGGTACTCGTCACGCCGTCACGCTCGCCCGAGTCGACCTCTTCACGCTGCACCCAGGCAAGTAACGTCGCGCTGGAACACCCGATCATGGGGGCAATCGACTCGACCGCCGCCCACATCGATGAATGCTCGCCGCGCTGTTCGCGAACTAGGCGAACGGCCCGCTCGCGCACTTCCGGGGAAAACTTCGATTTCTTGTTCATAGCTCCATTCTCTCAAAGATTGGAGCCTCCTCAAATCCGGCGCGGTTCAGTCACTGTCAAAGCTCACGACCGCGATTGAGGCCGATAAGCTTGATGCTTTAATTGATGACCTGAAGGCAAGCGATGCGCCGGTCATCTCTTCGAACTTGTGTGAAGCAATCGCTGGCATGTATGACGAGACCGTTGCGAATTCCCTTGATGTTAGTTTTGACTGGTCTTTGCTGCATGCCGTCCCTGAGATAGCCAGATCCTCAAGTCGCATCCGTATCCAACGGGATTATTTCCCGCGTATCGATGCGGTTCGCCGAGAGTTACGCTCCGTTGAGCTCGCGCGAGACGATACCTTTATTGGAACGGTCGAACGCCTTGATGGAGAGATTGAAGAGGATGGCCGACGTTCTGGTGACGTCATACTGTCTCTCTTGCTTCCCGACGAAGGGAAAACCGTTCGAGCCAAAATCGTATTGAATTCCGAGGACTACGAACGAGCAATTACAGCGCACAAAAATAGTGGTGCCTATGTGCGGGTTGTAGGCCGGCTTCGGCCGGGTCGGCAACCAAGGCAGTTATCTGATGTTACGTCGTTCGAATTTTTGACGCGGGAAACTGCCGTTTAAGTGGCGGCAACTGCTTTTGACAAAAGTGCTGCTTGGATCGGACTGGACACCGCATAACGACAGATGGGAGTCTTAGGAATTTTGTGTGTGAGGCTACCATTATGGAAATGGAGCAGTTATGCCACGCAAACCCAAGACACCACCTCGCGAACTGCCGTCAATCCCTAAAGAGCTGATTGATCAATTGGCATCAGGCCCGATGACTGTCGGTTCAATCGAGGATCTGTCCGCCGCTTTGAAGAAGGCACTCGAGCGCGCCTTGTGTGCGGAACTCGGTCAGCATTTGGGCTACGAGCCCAGGGGCTGAGAAGCCAGCAACAGCCACGAATCAGCGCAACGGGCATAGCGCTAAGAAGGTGCTGACATCCGACGGTCCACTGCATTTGCAGATTCCGCGAGACCGCGATTCAAGCTTTGGGCCGATCCTGATCCAGAAACACGAGCGCCGTTTTACAGACTTCGACGATAAGATTATCGCCATGTACGCACGCGGCATGACGGTGCGCGAGATTCAGGCGTTGTTGCAAGAGCAGTACGGCACGGAGGTGTCGCCGGAGTTCATCGGCTCGGTCACCGACGCCGTAATGGACGAGGTGCTTGCCTGGCAGAGCCGTCCGCTCGAGCCGATGTATCCGGTGGTCTTCTTTGACGCTTTACGGGTAAAATCCGCGCAGACGGCTTAGTCCGCAACAAGGCTGTCTATCTAGCGTAGGGCGTCCTACTGGACGGTTCGCGCGATATTTTGGGCTTGTGGATCGAGAACACCTAAGGCGCCAAGTTCTGGATGAAGGTCTTTAATGACCTTAAGACTCGCGGCGTTCACGACATCTTGATCGCCGTCACGGACGGTCTGCAAGGCATGGGGCAAGCGCTTGGAGCCGTGTTCCCGAAGACCACGTTGCAGACTTGCATCGTGCACCTAATTCGCAGCAGTCTGGATTACGCGAACTGGAAGGACCGTAACGCGTTAGCCACCGCGCTCAAGCCGGTGTACACCGCACCGAGTGCCCAAGCCGCTGCTGCCGAACTCGATTCATTCGACGAAGGCGAATGGGGCCGTCGATATCCGACAGTCGCAGCAGCATGGCGAAGAGTGTGGGAGCGGGTGATCCCCTTCTTTACCTTCCCGCCGGCCGTGCGCAAAGTGATTTACACAAAGAACGCACTTGAGCGCGTGAATGCGGGCCTGCGCAAGATCATCCGCACGCGCGGTCACTTCCCAAGCGATGAAGCGGCGACGAAGCTGCTGTGGCTGGTATTACGCAACATCACCGCTGGCTGGACGCGTGCCGCACACGACTGGAAAGCCGCCATGAATCAATTCGCGATACTGTACGAGGAGCGCTTCACGCACCCTTACGACGGAGATATCCTCACACCGCTGCCCGCTGAAAAGCGGGTCGCCTTAACCGCCTCGAACACAAAAAATCTGACAGTCCCCGCATCGAGATCTCCCCATTCCCAATTACACGCACAGGCAGCAAACTTGCCTGTACCAATAGCGCATCGAACCGCACCAACCGGCCAGCACGTAGCGCCTAGTCAAACACACAAAACAAAAATCTGCTGTTTTCCGGAAAACAGCAGATAGCAAAACTGCGGCGTGTCGTCTAAGCTCCCTCGTATGGAGTACCCTCTGCATCAAAGGCAACAAGCCTTCGATGATACGTATCACGATCGACGCATCTCAGAGATCACTTCGCGACAATACGAAGAAACCTTGCTATAGGCCAACGTCTCGTCATGCAGCGCAATAGACCGCTCATCAGGCTATCTCAAGCGGCTTTTTATTCGCTTGATGCGTTCACAGTAGCACGCCTCTTTGATCAACTTCAAGATATCATCCACAGCCCATCAAAACGACTTCGATCCCATTATTTGCTTAATTCGCTCTCCTTATATTAATGTATCCCCGTACCTTGTCAATCCGGATCCAAGTCCCCCCCAACCCTGGATGCCGGCCTACCACAGTGGAAAAAAGGAATAGAACTATGACGACGCACGACATCATCAAAAATCTCGAAGCGGAAAAGCGCCGCGCCTCAGAATCCGACGGCATCGAGGAAATGACGCAAGCTGAGCTCGAAAATATATGCGGCGCCGGTTCCGGCGGATTCGTTAACGCAACGTGGAACAAGTCTTTCTGATTTCTAAACCGTAATTTTCGGTGCATAGGCATGGGTCCACATGGCCCCATGCTGTTACCAAGGAGCGGCGTCGCCCGTGAATCATATAGAGATCATTCTGAAGGTTGCGGAACGCTGCAATCTGAACTGCCGCTACTGTTATTTCTTCAATAAAGAGAACAAAGACTTCGAGGATCATCCAGCACTTATCGCCACCGACACCATTCATCATCTCGTCCGGTTTCTACGTAGCGCACCGTATGATCTATCCGAAACCATATTCCAGATCGACATCCATGGGGGCGAGCCTCTACTGATGGGCACGAGACGATTTTCTGCGATGGTCTCGCTCATCTCAGACGGTCTCCACGATGCACAAGATGTCCGCTTCACGGTCCAAACGAATGCGGTCCTGATCAACGACGCTTGGATCAATGTCTTCGAAAAACATAACATCTTCGTCGGCATTAGTGTGGATGGCACCAAGGCACACCATGACGCAAATCGCATTGATCGACGTGGACGGGGCACCTACGACAGCATGGTGCCAAAAATCGCAGCAATCAAAAAAGCAAGCAGCGAGCGACGTATTCCTGGCTTTGGATCGATCTGCGTGGTAACGCCCGAATCCGATGGTCGCGACACTTACATCGCACTCGCATGTCAATTAGGCTTCGACAGGATGCAGTTTCTCTTTCCTGATGACACCCACGACTCGTTTAACGTCGCCCACACGGCACACTACGTAAAGTTCGTCGAAGATATATTCGACTGCTGGGAACACGATAACCGCAAGGTGCGTATCAAGCTGGTCGATCAGACAATGCGCGCGCTGTTACACGACAAAACCCTTCGTGCGAATAATCCAGGCGTATCGCATGCGGATATCGTTGTATTCACCCTATCGAGTGCAGGAGATCTGGGCCATGACGACACGCTCCGCAACGTGGTGCCAGAGTTGTTTAATTCCGGGATGAATGTATCAGCTGCAGCTTTTCCCAAGTTCCTTGCTTGGCACAAAATGATCTCGCGCATCGTCCAACCCTCTTATCTTGCCACATCCTGTGCTGCGTGCGGATGGCGCAACGTATGCGAGGACGTCAGCCGTTCCTACACACCCTTACATCGGATGCAAAAGCGTATCGCAAACCAGCCTTCTATCTATTGTGAGGCATTGCAGAAGGTCTACGGACGATCTGCATCCTATCTTGCGAAACGCGGCGTCCCTATACAGACGATATCCCAGAATTTGAACACGCTTCATGTAGAGAACGTGCGATGAAATGGTCGCCAATCGCTGTATTGACCTTCTCGTTGACGGTGACGGGCGCTTCGCATGCCAGTCGCACGCACGGAGAAAGTTGCGCCAATGATCTGTCACGCGGCAGAGCCTATTTCGAGAGCACGATCGAATACGACGATCTAATGAGTAAAGCAAACCCGACGGTACACGTCTGGATTAATGGCAGGCCTGCAAAGATGATGTTCGACACTGGCGCCAATGCAAACATCCTATGGGACAGCGGTTTTTTCCCACAGGCGCTTGGCGAGGACGCACTCGACGTCGATGCCCACGTCGCGTCAGCCCGAGCAAAAAAAATTTCGGCTGAAGTAGCGGATGGCTATGGGAACGCATTTCATCGAGATTTCTATATCCCATCCACAGCATCTATCCTGGCCCGCGACGGTTATGCGGGCATACTGAGCCCTCAGGCCATTGCCGGACATAGCGCTTTGCTGATCGACTTTGAAAAGAACTGCTTTTTCACAAGTGCACCGTTTCCCATTCGCGCTAGCAATGAATTGAAGATATATCCCGGAAAGATCATCGAAAATCCGTACAGAGAAATGGCGGTACAGGCGAAACTCGGCAACGTCATAGTACCCTTTATCATCGACTCCGGCGCACAACACACGATGGTTTTGACATCCCTCGTCGCCTCGGCACCGGAGGGGAAAGAGAGTCCACGCGCGATGGATATGTACGGCGCAGAACTACCCCGCTCCTCGCCGTTTCGACTCATCGACTTAAATTTGAATGGTGAATATTTTCATGGGCTTCCCGTCTCGTCTATAAAGAAGATACACAGCAAGGGGGTCTATCGGGCCGGCTATATCGGCATGGATGTGCTGAAAAATCACCTCATTTACTACCATGGTCCGCAACACACCCTTCTCACGCTACGTCGCCTCTCCTTGTTGAATCCGATGCCCTTGACCGACAAGACCACTGCCCCGGAAACGTGACACTGCCGACATCTCCTTTTCGGATGGCCGCGATCGAAGCCAATCGTCAACGTTGGGTCGGTAGTGTACTGACTGCCCAACCACCGTCTGGGTGGATCGTGACGATGTTGTTCATCGCACTCGCTTCCGCTCTGTTGTTGACAGTCATCCTCGGGAGGTACACGCACCATATCACCGTCGTTGGCCAACTGGTGCCGCAAGGCGGGGTCGCAAAAGTCTTCAGCCCGTTTATCGGAACGATAAAAGAGAAGCGCGTGCGCGACGGTCAACGCGTGGTAGCAGGCGACGTGTTATATGTTGTCTCCAGCGAACCACGCGACGGAAGCGGGCATGTCACGTCCGCGGCGGTTATCGAGCATATGGCAGCGCAAAAACGGCAGCTTGTGGAAGATATTGGCACGCTCGAAAAGTACCATCAAAGTGAACTTCGGCAATGGCAGCATCAATTGGTTGCCCACGCGCAGACTATCGCAAAAGCACACGAACAAATCATTGCACAGCATCGGCTCGTCACGATTGCACGGAACAATATGGCGCGATACCTTAAGCTTGTCCCCACGGGCGCGATTTCGCTGCAACGCGCTGAGCAAGCCGAGGCCGATTTCCATGAGAAGAAAAACAAGCTGCATGCACTTGAGAGAGAACACCTGACCGTGCGTCAAAGCCGCACGATCGCCGAGGAGACGCTCCGGGGTTTGCCCTACAAGCACCAGCAAGCGAAGTCTCAACTTATACGGCAGATTGCAGCAGTCTCTCAGACGCTGGCAGAGCATGCGTTACCACGTGACTTTGTCGTATCCGCACCCATCGACGGCACCGCAAGCACCATCATCGCGCAAGTGGGACAACGCGTTGGAAGCAACAGGCCGCTCGTATCGATTGTACCCATCGAGAACACACTCGAAGCACACTTATATGTCGACAGTACAGCAGTAGGCTATATCGCAGCCGGAGATCCGGTACGGCTTCGCTATCATGCTTTCCCGTACCAACGCTTTGGTTTTCAAGCAGGGCAAATCGTCAATGTCGCCGAATCGGCTTCGCCGCCCGACGATTTGTCGGATACGAGCGCGAAACATGCGAGCGCAAGTCGCTCCTTGTATCTAGTGAAGGTAAAACTCCTTCGTCAGCACTTCAACGATACGCGTGGCGTCTCACGGCCTCTGCGTGCAGGCATGCTATTGCATGCCAGTCTGGCGCGCGAGTCGCGTCGCATCTACGAATGGGCGTTCGAGCCGCTCTATCGACTGAGAGACACGTTGTGACATTCGAGCTTACGAAGTCGGCAAAACGTTCTGCATTGTTTAATCGACGGCCACGCATCGATACGCTATTTCAGATCGAAGCCGCCGAGTGTGGCCTGGCATGCTTGGCGATGATCGCGGGTTATCATGGGCAACGCATTGGTCTAGCAGGATTGCGCCAACGCTACGGGCTCTCGGAGAAAGGGGGAAATTTCGCCGGTCTCACCCGGATCGCTGGCGAAATCGGCTTGGGAAGCCGTGCGATAAAGCTTGAATTGCGTGCACTCGGGCGCCTAAAGACGCCCTGTATCTTGCACTGGGAATTTAATCACTTTCTCGTGCTGGAGCGTGTCAAATCTGGCGTTGCGCACGTCCACGATCCTGCGCATGGTTATCGAAAGATACCCATGTCCGAAGTGTCGGATAAGTTCACCGGTGTGGCCATGGAACTGTGGCCAATAGAAGGATTCGTACAGCACAAACCCGCGCCGTCCGTGCGCCTCTTTTCACTGATTGGCACCATCCGGGATTTGCGCACAACGTTCGTGCAGTTACTGACGCTGTCAGTTTCGCTTGAGGTATTCGTCTTGGCTGTTCCGTTCTATGTACAGTGGACCGTCGATCACGTGCTGCCATCGGCAGATCTGGACTTGATGCAGGTATTAGGGGTGGGCTTCCTCGTCCTGATGCTTTGTCAACACGCAACGGCGATTGCACGGTCTTGCTTACTCATGCATTTGAGCGCAACTTGGAGCGCTCGATCGCGAGCGAATATTTTTTCACACCTCATTCGTCTACCTGTCGATTTTTTTTCGAAGCGTCATCTCGGTGATCTGTTGTCGAAATTTGGTGCGATCGACGAAATTCAACGTACGATTACGACCGCGTTCCTCGAAGGTGCACTTGATGGCCTGATGACGCTCCTGATCATGACACTGCTGTTGCTGTACAGCCCGACCCTCGCCTTGATTGTGCTGTTTTCCGCGGCCCTGTACGGCATGCTCCGCGTGATCTCCTACACGCCATTGCGTGCGGCCGTACAGACAAAGTTGATACGGTCGGCCAATCAGCAAAGTCATTTTGTAGAAACGCTGCGTAGTATTCGTGCGATCAAGCTTTTCTCGCGTGAATCGCATCGGGAAACAGCATGGCTTTCGTTGCTGGTCGATCAGATCAACGCGGATGTACGTGTGCAACGGCTGGCGCTCTTCTATACCCATGCGAATGGCCTCCTCGCGGGGCTAGAAAATATCCTGGTCGTATGGCTAGGTGCGAGCTATGTCATGAATGGGCGCTTGACCGTCGGCGCACTGATGGCCTTCATTGCCTACAAGACGCTCTTCCAACGAAGAATTGTGTCTCTGATCGATAAGATTACCGAGTTTCGTACGCTCTCCGTGCAAGCTGACCGGCTCGCCGACATTGTGCTTGCCACGCCCGAAAAGACGACCGAAGTTACACAGGACGCAGAAATCCACGCCAGATGCGACAACGCACTCGCGGTAGATGTGAAGCATCTGAGTTTTCGTTATGGCAACGCGGAACCGCTCGTTCTCGACAATGTCAGCTTTACTGTTCAGCCGGGAGAGTCCGTTGCGATCACCGGCGTGTCTGGCTGTGGAAAATCCACGCTGGCGCAACTTCTGGTTGGTATCTTGTCACCGACAAGCGGTGCCGTTGTCTTAACGAACGCGCAGCGGACACTGGAGGATGTCGTCTCTTTGCGTCAGGCGTTTGGCACTGTTATGCAAGACGACCAGCTATTGGCCGGGTCGATTTGGGAAAATATCAGCTTTTTTGACCCCGACTACAATCGAGAGCGCGTGTTGTCCTGCGCGAAGTTGGCTTGCATTCACGATGAGATAGCGGGATTTCCGATGCGGTACGACACGCTGATAGGTGACATGGGAAATATCCTGTCCGGCGGGCAGAAGCAACGTTTGTTACTCGCTAGAGCGTTGTACAAAATGCCCTCTTGCCTTCTGCTCGACGAATCGACGAGCCATCTCGACATTGTCTGCGAACGTCACGTGAATGCCGCTGTACGCTCGCTGAACATGACGCGGATCATCATCGCGCATCGTCCAGAGACAATCGCGAGCGCAGATCGTGTATTGCGTCTGGACGGCGGGAAGATCGTGGCATAACGTCACGGTGGAAAGCGACGATCGTTGATCCTACTGTCTCGGGAGAGCGCACCGCGAGCGGCCGTTCATGCTGACTTACGTTAAACCCTCTTCGAATGCTGCGGACTCGGCATGGTAATACCCGCTTTTCTAACGGCCGCCTGGGGTAGAGGGTAAGCTACTGCGACCAACTTCAGCCTCGGCGGAATGCCGCCGATGGCAGTGTTCAGCCGCTCCGGCCTCCGCCTGCTTCAATATCGCGATGATTTGGCTTTCCGTGAATCGAGACGTCTTCATGCAGAATTTACTGTCAGTGCCACTGCGAGAAAACTCTACCCCGAACGACTGTTATTCTGTGGGGGGGGACTACCATCACTGCTCGACCGCAACGCATGTATCACCGCTTGCCACGAAACCACTCGGACAGATAGGCGCACTCAATGTCCCCGTCTGTCCATTGCATCCGAGTCGATCAACCCCAGGCGGACACGTAATGGGCTCGGTTGGTGCGATGGTAGGAAGCGGTTCAGCAGGAACTTGCGGCACGATCACTGTTCTACTCGCTGGCCCGATTGGGTCCTGCGGCACTTTCGGTGGCACATGGGCGGCCGAATGCTGCAGGTGCCGCGTACTTCGCGTCTCTGCCTCGTGCCGTGTCAAATGAGCAGTCGGCAATGATGCTGCTGGCTTTGCGGTCAGGTCCGGCGGCGACTTGACTCTTACATACTGAATGACCGTGATAGTTAACAAGAAGACGAGTAGCAATCCAGCATAGAACAGCAGACTCCGCCTTCTTCTATGCCCGGAGTTACTTTTCCCAAGGTTGGCGTTTCGATCTTGCACCGATGTGATCAAATTCGAGCTGATTACGACGGGGCCCTCGGCTTGTCGAATTGACGACTCGCTTCGCGGGTAAGCTGGAGCGGGCATGGATACAACCGAACGCTCGGCAACCTCTTCCAGAACAGGCTTCGTTGCCGGCACTACGGCGAGCGGCGAGGCCTTGGCAACGTATTTATTGGGATTCGGAGCCGTGCTGGTGTCCGTACACAAAGCATCGCGGCGCACCAAGTTGAGTTCTATGGCGAGGTCCCGCACCCATTCCAACGGCCAGGGTCTTTTGCTTTTAGCTGCGAGCAATACTTCCAGGTGCTCGATGCCAGCAATGACAACACGTTCATCGGGCGGCGTGAAAAGGTCCGAGCCGGCTGGAATCCCACCTTCAAAAATGACCGCGCCCTGCGGATAGGAGACGTAGGTACCATGGCCCTGTTTACGCGCCATGCTATTCTTCAGCGCGCGATACGTGCGCAGAACCTGGGCATAGCCGTTCGTATGGTTCTTAATTTGACCAAGCGGATTGGTGCTCTGCCAGGGTCCGTTTTCACGTCCAATCACGGGGTTACGGTAACCTTTTACCTCAATGACCAGCGTCGTATTTGGCGTTGCAACGAGGATGTCGATCTCATTGATTCCAAACTTCACATTGGTATAGATGACGGCGGGCACGTCATGAGCGGAAAGCCACTCTATGGCGCAGGACAGAACTACTTTCTCAGACGACAAAATCGGACGGTCGCCGTAATACTGCTCGATATTCTGCATAGGCCGGAGAAATTCCGAGGCGCCGCGCCTCTAGAAGCACCTAGGATTAATCTTATATGAGTTGTGTGAGCGACTCTGCATCACATAAGCGGTGATGATCAGACTCGCACTAGCATAGCGAAGACATCGCCCGGTCAAATACTAACCGATCTGTCCACTAATATACAATCCGAGAACTTGCATTAGACCCTCAATGCGATGACACGTTGGGACGCGTTGAAACTGTCTCTACGACTGCCGTAGACGAGCAATGCCGAATGGGAGATTGCCGTTTTTTAGGCAGAAAGCGCACGATGAGGTAATTGAACGCAGTTTTTTTGCAGCCTCGCTTTGTCGGTATCGATACAGGCATGCAAGGTACGTAAACCACGCCCGAACCATTCTCAGATTCGAGCGAATTCCCTCGGGACTTAATGAAAGCTTTCACGCCTGACGTTCACATCGCAGGTGTATGGTCGCCATCGTGCTTCAATGCCAGCACAGACCGCCGCGTGTCATCCAAGTTATCAGCGATATCATCTATCGCAATACTCAGCGTATCGGCATCCAGCGTGACTTGGCGGAACTCGTCCATGCCGACAAGGTCCGCTTGCAATCGAAGCGAATTAATCACCTTGAGAAGCTTGACTGAGACTGCGTCGACACGGTCAATGAAGGAATCAAACGAAGGGGCTGCGGCGCGGGAGTTGTCGGACAGAGTAGACACGATGCGGACCTTATAAAAATGTCCATCTCGCGAAAAACGAGGTGGGCGGGACAAGGAAAGGGGTAGAAAACCGGAACATGCGCCCAACACCCGGCAGCCCGAAGGCTCCCTTACCTAGCCCGCCCATAGAGAGCGTGCAAAATATGGATCGAAACGTTAAAGAATCGATCCGGGCGCATGTTTTCGGGTTTCTACGCCCGGACGCTGTTGTTGCAGCGACGTCCCTAGGATAGGTCCACATCGAATGCACGCACAATCGGACGATTCCGAAAAACCCCTCATTTACTGAGTCTTTGGCCAAACGGCCTATCGTTTGTGCGAGCGATTACGCACCCACAAATTCAAATCGATGCGATCACGTTATGCAGTCGCAAGGTAATGACCGAGCTGCGGCATTGCCGAGATCGTATTACCCTTTGCGTATCCAATCCGAACCGGACCCGCAGATTCCAGCAAAAACGCGCCCCTGCGGGCAAAACTAACAGCAGCCTTCCCAAGCCTGCTTAAGGAATTCCAGCATGTCCGCTTACCACTTTGAGTGGGCGCATAAAATAGAACGATGCCGCATACGGGACAACTTTCACTATTTAATTAAACGCTACCCCTCAGCGGCGTATTACTTCTTGCCAATCTTAAAATAACGTGTCGATCTTGATTCAATGAAGACCTCACATCGATGGTAATTTTCTTAGTACAACGTCACTTACGGAACATTACTTTGGTGTGAGATATCATTCACTGAAATAGGAGATAGCGCTATGCGTCAACAATCATGGATCAAAATCATGGCCAGCTGCACCATTGCCAGCGCACTCTCGTTTATGCAGGTTGCCGCTCACGCCTCGCTGTCCGGGAACGACAATGTCCCGGAGCCGGCTAAAGCCGTCGATCTGTCGCGGTATGTAGGTAAATGGTATGAGTTCGCGCGATATGAAAACCTTTTTGAAAAAAACTGTGAGGGGGTGACGGCCGACTATGAAAAGCGCGATGACGGCCTTATCAAGGTAGTCAATACCTGTCACGAAGGGAGTGTGTCGGGACCCACGCGTGCAATCGAAGGCAAAGCCAAAGTCGTCCCTAACTCACGCGACGCAAAACTGAAGGTGTCGTTCTTCGGTCCGTTTTATGTCGGGAAGTACTGGGTACTCGATCATGCCGACGACTATAGCTGGTCGATCGTCGGCGAACCAACGGGCATATTCTTATGGATTCTGACGCGCGATGCCAAACCCAGCGAAGCACTAGCGACTGAACTTATTACACGGGCAACCAAGCTCGGCTATGACGCGTCGATGATTCGTCGCACAAAGCATTAAGATAAGTAGGCTTGACTGCGCTCCTTCTAACGGACGTGCCACAGACGGGACACAAAAGCACGCAACAACCGCTTACGTGTGTCCCACGCTACGCAGCAGGGTGCCGCAACGTCTTATGGCGAGACGTCGCAGTCGTCGGCCATCGTTGCCGTCCGCCACCGATGGCCGCGATACCTATGCCGGATTACCGAAGCAAGGCGGCCAACCGCGTCATCACCCAGTGATATCCAATATGCTCCTGCTCCAATCGCAGGCACGCGTCAGGTTGAATACGTTGATATCGCAGGTCATCGTAGACGCGGCATTCATCGGAAGTCAATCTGAGCAAATCAACCATCAGCGGCGCCGTCTCCCGTCCCCAGGACGCCGAATGGGCATCTAACGTTTCCCGGTCCATAAGGAAAGAAGCGACGGCGCTGAAATGGCTGCGCAGCTGATTCAAAATCCCAAAGCCATGGGTATCGATGTCCCCCCAGTAGTAAATCGTGCAGCAATCAAGCCACCGCGCCAGAGACAGCGCATCCCAGCCGTAACCCGCGCCAAAAACGACAATGCTGCGGGGCACCAAAGGAAATGCCAAAAAGTTTGTTTCGTTTTCGGTGATAAAGACGCGGTCAATGCTTAGCTTGAGTTCGCTGAAGCTTTTCGCGTCCAGTGCGATATCGGCACAGACAGGACCCGGAAGCGACGCGATTTGAGGGTCGAGCTCACGATACCGTATTCGCGTCGGCTTCTCGGTGAAGCCATATCGCCCGGCGAATTGCGCAACGCCCGATTTTGTCGAATCGATCGCCTCGGGCGGTAAAATCAGGTCCAACAGTTCAGGGAGCAAGCCGCGATGGCGTTCGATGAATTTCGTGTCGATATCGGGCAAATCGACTTGCCGGAGAAACACCCCCGGACGCGGGTGGGCACGCAGCCAAGACACGACGATAAGCAGTTTCGGCCATTCCGCCGCGTATTGCAGGGCTATCAATGGCCGCCGAAGCAACCACGGCACAAGCGCCGGCAGCGTCGATTCAGTCGTTGCTACCAATTCAGCAAACGCCCGTGACGCCGGCACTTTCTGGAGCAAAATCAAAGCATCGTCGATCGAATCGATCCATACGCTCGAAGGCACGCGTTGCAAACCCTGCACACGATGCCGGACCTCACGCCACTCAATGCGGACGTTCGGTATCTCTCGAAGGACAGCGGCCCAGGTCCTCACCTCATCGAAGCGATTAGCGATATCGGTCGTTCCGGGTGTTTTTAATACGAGACGGAACGGGAAACGCCCCTCCGGCAATACGACGTCGCGCAGCAAATCGCCTTTCGCCCAAAGACGCGACAGCTGCTCGACGACATCGTCGTGTCCGGTCCAACTCACGCGTCCGCACTCCCGTCCGCACGCCGCATCATCGCCCCTTTCTGCGCCCGATATTCCTCGATCGAGAGGTTACGCAATTTCGATGCTTTCCCGGCATCGTTATGCACAAATCCGACACTCGATACATACGGCTCGATAATGTGTATCTTCTGCAGTGGCGTAACTATCAATAGCTGCAAATTGAGTTGGCGGAATAGCTTTAAACCGTATTGCGCCGACTCATCGGATCCGCGACCGAATGCTTCGTCGATCACAACGAAACGGAACGATCGCGAGCGGACTTCCCCCCATTCCAAACCGAATTGATAGGCCAAGCTCGCCGCCAAAATCGTGTAGGCGAGTTTTTCTTTCTGACCGCCGGATTTTCCGCCCGAGTCGGAATAGTGATCGTGCTCGGCATCGTCGGTCCGCCATCTCTCGCTGGCAGCGAACATAAACCAATTGCGCACATCCGTGACCTTCGCGGTCCATCGCCTATCTAGCTCCGTTAGCCCTTCGCGTCCTCGAAAGCGGTCGATGATCGATTTGACCTGCAGAAATTTCACTTCGGAATATTGGCTGTCGTCGGAGCCCGTCATGGCACCTTCCGTGCAAGCGCGCAAATCCTGTTGAAAGTCGCGAATTTCAGCATCCGGATTAACCTGCGACACTAGCGTGATATAGCGCCCTTCGTTATAGTCGATACCCCTCAGCGACGTGTCGATATGATCGATGCGCTCCAGCATCAACTCCCGCTCGCGATTCAACTGCGCATTGAAGTTCGCGATTTCATTGATCGTATTGACGTTCAAGAGCTCTTTGAATCGCTGGGCAAAGCGCGGTAGGTCATCGCGATGCAATTGCGTCAAGAGGTTCTCATACTCGAACGCGCCGCCGATACTGATATCCATCTCGGCAGTTTCGAGCTTGTATTCCTCTTTGAAACCCGTCATCGCGCGGATGATCCTTTCCAAAAGACGCCCACGTACCTTGCCCTGATTGTCGGCGCGTGTCTGAAGGGCGCCTCGCATGTCTTGCTCGCGATTGTCGCAGGACTCGATCGATAGCACATGCTCGCCCAGAATTTCCTCGCGTAACGTCGCGAGCTGAGCCGAAAGCGCCTCGTCTTCCGGTGCATCCGCGAGTGTAGCCGCAGTCTGCATTTGCAGCGCTTGATTATCGGTCTGCCGCTGTTCGACCTTCGATCGCTCGTCGCGTGCCGCTTGGGTGTCGCTTGCGCTCTGCTTCCATTCGATCTGCCGGGTGCGCAATTCCTCGTTGAGTTGCTGCAAAACATCGGAGGCGTTCTCCAGCTTTGTACGCTCCTCCTCCAACACGGCGATCTCGACGGCGATCGTTCCCCAATCCAATTCGTCGAAATCGACAAACTCCTGCAATCGGGTCAAGGCATCGATACGCTTGATGCCTTGCTCTCGGGCGCGCAGAATCTCGGCGATTTTTGCACCCACCGCTGCCATCGCCGCGGCCAGCACGTCGCGCTTTCCTTCCAACGCAGCGATCTTCGCGGTGTTCGTCCAACCAAGGACATACCGACTCCGATCGTCGATACGATGCCGGTCGTCTTTCTCGTGACGCCCACTGGGGTCCTTGACTTGTCCGGAACGGGTGATCGCACGAGGCTCACGTCGGAACCGTTCCTGCGTCACGCAACAAGCCACGTTGAAACGACGGCCTATTTCACGCTCCAGCCACGCATAGTGAACTGAGTCCGGCTTGATCGACAGTTTTCGCACGAGCGAGTCAGCATGAAGATCGGGCGCTTCACCTCCGGCGCGTTCGCGCACGTGGTAATAGACTAGGCGCCCACGGAGATTACTGCTGTCCACCCACTCCGTGACTGCCTTGTAATGTTGGTCCGGCACGAGGAGCCCTAGCGCGAAACCATGCAATAGCCGTTCTGCCGCTCCCTCCCAATCGCGCGCCTCATCGCGAACCTGGATTAGCTCCCCCGCGAAGGGCAGCGTCTCGACAGGAATCGACAGGGCCTCGCACAACGTCGCGCGGATCTGAATCTGACGCTCGTCGATATTGCTGCGACGGCGCTTCAAGCTGTCGATCTCCGAGGCTAACACATCATGCTCGCCCCGCCCTTGGCGCAAGGTTACGGCATGTTCAGTCTCCTCGTTTCTCAGGTCGGCTTCGCTGTCGCGTGCCTCCTGCAGCCAAGACTGGAATGTGTCGTGCTGTGCGGTAAAGCTTGCGTGACTCTCCGGCACTTGCGCGTCTAGCACAGCGGCCAAAGTCTGATATCGATCGCTCTTTCCTTTTCGGACATCCCGAACGCCACGCTTCTGACGAATGTCGACAGCCAATCGCTCCAGTCGATCTCCGCCATTCACATTGATCGCTTGCTTCAAGGCATCGATTTGCACACTGTGCTCGTCGTGCAATGCCTCGAAGCGCACAACACGTCCGTCAGCCTTGGCCCATAGCTCAGCCAGCAGCGCGCTACGCTTATCCAACAAATCCCGCTTCAACGTCGCGAAGTAGGTCCGCAACCCGTCGCGGCACCGGTGCAAGCCGTCGATCTCCGCGTCTAACTCCCGATGACGAGCACAATCCTGAATCAGTGGCGTGAGCAGCATCACTTGCCGCTGCGCCTTCAAGACTGCCTCGTGCGCGCGCGTCAAGTCGTCGAAGTGGTGAATCAATGCATCGATACGCTGCGCGCCGTCGAAAGGCTCCAGCATATGGCTACGAACAAAATCGGTCAGGTTACCAACAGACTTCAACGACACCGTTTGGTGGAATAGCTCGAGCGCCTGGTCGTTTTCGATGCCAAAACGTCGACGAAACCATGCCGCGTAAGGCGGAAAGCTATCGTGCAGTTCGGCGCCGGCGTTGCGCAGTTTTTTTCGCAATTGCGCTATGTCCGGGCCGAAATCCGAGAAATCCGCAGCGATGGATAAGGCACGCTCCACACCCATGAAGAAACGCGCGGGCTGGCCGTGGACATCCTTCATCCAGAACACCTGAGCCAGACTGATCGTCTGGTCATATCCCTCGTTCCTGAAGACCCCGAGAATGACGGAATAGCTGTTCGGCTGGCGCAGTGGTACCGGCTTGGCAACGCCAGTAACCTCGTTACGCTCGGACTTGTAGTGACCGAGCACGTATGAGCGCAGGGTGCGCTCCTTGTTTTCCGCGCCGGCGGCTTTGTTGTACGCAATCTTATGCGCCGGTACCAGCAAGGTAGTGATCGCGTCGACCAATGTCGACTTGCCCGAGCCGATATCACCGGTCAACAGGCCGTTTCGGCCATCCAACTCCAGCGTCCATACCCGGCTGTCGAACGTTCCCCAATTGAATACTTCGAGCCGCATCAAGCGGAAGCCCGACAGCGTTTCGTCTGCTAGGAAATCCAGCCCCAGGCTGTGGACATCATTCATCGTCTTCCGCCTTGTCGTTTCCCACGCCACCGGAAAGGTGCGCCCGGTATTGCGCCAACCGTGCGTCGAACTCTGCCAACCATTGTGCGTCGACAAAGGCTTTCAAAATACGTCGGACCTCGAAACTGGGCACCCCGGCCAGCGCACCGCTCGTCGGTTTCAACTTGCGCAGAAAACCAAGATCGACGACCTTATTCAGCGTCGTGTCGATCTGATCGATCAGCTTCGCTTCATTACTGCCGTCCGGTAGAAACACACGGACCATTTCGACCGCTTCATCACGATTCAGTATCAGCCGCGTATCGGATCCGCCGGCATCGAATTCGACCAGTTTCTTGCGCAGCAACGCGATCATTAGGCTGACCTGAAACGACAGCGGCCGGCGCGCGATAAGGCGGGGCACGCGAGGCGCCGCGTCCCCATCTTCGGGCTCCGGTCGGCTCTTCAAAAACGCATAACCTTCGGCCTCATCCACAATGAGGTCAAGGTTCAAGACGGCAGCATAGTCTCTCAAGCGTGCCTGCAAATCGATCAATGCGCTCCACTGCCGCTCGTCGGCTTCCCGATATTGGACGCCCTTGAGAAGCGTTATCAGGGTAACGGATAAATTCGCATCCTGGCCAGTCGCGCGGTCCGATGCCAACGCGTCGTCTTCCGCTGTATCCGTTCTTAACATTGCTGCCCCACCTTTGTTCCTATCCGTCTAACGCAAGAAAATAACACGTGGCATCCGGGCGCTTCGCATTGTCGTCTCTCCGTCAACCGATTGCGCCTGCCAATGTATCTGCTCCAATGTATCTTCATCGATACGACTCGAAAACGATTCGCTACTTATCTGCAGGTAGGCGACGATCTCGGCGAGACCTTGACGGAGCGGATAGCGGTCCAGTAACTCCGTCAGCGTAATCTGATCGCGGTCCTGCAGCGCTTGGCGCAGGTTCCCTGACAGCACGGATTTGTCCACAATCACTTGGTCAAACAGCGCTGCAGGGTCGATGTCCTCCTCCCCGGACGCAACGACGACGTTTGCGAGCGAGATCTTTAGCGCCGGATTGAACAGCACTCGCTCCATTGCCAATTCGATAGCCGCTTGCGTATCATCAATCTCCATAAACGCGCCGGCGGGTGGCATATCGCGCACGTTCAGTGCATGGCCTTCGATACCTCGGAGGATTTCCATGATCCGTCGGTTTTCGAGCCACGCCTGTTCATCGAGGAATCGGCGCAATTGTTGCGATAATTGCGCAACGGTACGTTGGGCGTATTCGCCCGCTTCGATCCAATCGTAATGGACACGTCGGGTACGTTTGTCGGGACTGAGTGCCGCAACTGCGGGGAGTGCCAGCACCTGATCGATGAGGCGCGTCAGCTCTTCTTGACGGCTCGTTGATAAGAGAAATTCCCAGAAAGCGCGGAAGCTCTTCCCTTGATCCGAATCGGCGATCGCATCACGTTCACCCATGATGCTTTCCAACAAGGCGCCTTTGCTTCCGTCCCATAGGGCGATGCGTTCTCGTACCCGTCGATCCAATGACCGGAAGTTATGCTCCACCTCTCGAAAATCCATCAGCAAGGCCCGTACGCCCTGAACAAACTGCTGAAAGCGTTCCTTGACGGCGGTTTCATCCAATAACGACACGTCGCCGTCACGGATACGCTCGATCTCGCGGTCCAACGCGTCGCGCTGGTCCTGCAGTGCTTCAATGCGCTTGTTCGCGTCGGGCTCCGTTCCCTGACTCATCTGCTTGAGCAGATCGAACAACATCAGCAGTCTGGATTCGGTGCCGACAAATTCCCGCGCATCGAGTTCGAGAAGCCAAGCGATCGCTTTCTCTGTCGCCGGCGTGAGGTCGAACTGGGCTTCGTCACTGCCTGCACGGTAGAATTTGCGTAGCCAGCCCTTATCCGCCGCCGACCAATCGTTTAAATAGGCCGATGCCGCTTTGGGGAATGCGTCATCACCAAGCTGCTGTCGCAGCATGAAGAGCTCGTCTTCGAGAGCCTCGGCAAGATCGGCTGCGGTAATCTCGCGCAGGTTTGGTGCAATGAAAATGCGGTGCAAAAAACTAGCGATCAACGGTGCATGATCGGAACGAAGGAGGCGCCAAGCCGGATGGTTCATCCGCAAAGCGGATAACGTGGCAAAGTCTGGAGTCATGGCACAGTGCCTCTACGGCGCTCATTAAGATCAAGATTCCGCATTCGACGTTCGAATCATGCCGGAAAGCTGTATTTTTACACAGTCTTGATGCGATATGGGCAGTCCCTTGGATATAGGCCATGTGCCATGTCTATCGTTTGCGCATCCGTGAGTGGCATGACGCGGGCGTGCCGTCTAAAGGCTGCCGCCGAGCTAGCGATACCGCGAAGAGCGTCCTCCTATTAAAAGACAGCGCTGGTTTCGTTGAAGACGGGAGTCATTTCTGACGTAATGTGGTAACGGACGCAACGCTACCCCGGCTGCGACGCAAGAAAATTCCCTAACCGCTCCATCGCCGACTCCAGCATCGTATTACTCTTCGCGTAGCAAATACGGATCTGCCCCGAGGATTCCTGCGAGAATGCGATCCCTGGGGAAAGGCCGACGCCTGCTTCCAGCAGCGCCCTTTTGCAGAACTCCAGCGTGTCCGTCTCCCCTTCAACCGCGAGCATTAAATAGAACGACGCAGCGTTCGGGACGACCTTCACCTTCGGCATCTCTGCCAGCTTCTTCAGTACGAACTCTCGCCCCTGCTTGCAACGTGCGACGAAGGACTCGACGAACGGCTCGCCCTCATCCAGCGCGACAATCCCGGCTTCTTGCAGAAACGCTTGCCCACCGCTGACGCTAAACTGAATCAGCTTTTCCATCGTGCCTTTTAGCGCTCGCGGATAGACCATCCACCCCATGCGCCATCCCGTCATCGCCCAGGCTTTGGAAAAGCTGTTGATAACAAATACGGGATCGTCCGGACCGCAGATATCCAGCAGCGATGCCGCGAAAGGACGGTCATACACGATGCGCTGATAGACCTCATCCGCGATCAAGGCGATATTCCGCTCACGCGCGAAATCAAGAAGTCGGCGTTGTTGCTCAGGGTCGATCATCCAGCCCGTCGGATTGCCCGGGGAGGCGAAGTAGATGCCTTTTGTGCGCTCATCGCAGGCTGCCAAGAGCTTGTCCAAGTCCAGCGACCAACCCGTAACATCGGAATGCAACGATACGCTCCGTACCTGGCCCCCTGCTACCTCGATCGCCCGCAGGATGTTCGGCCACGATGGCGTCACGCAAACCACGTTGTCCCCCGGGCCGACCACGGTCTGTGCGATCAACATCGCTGCTAACATTCCCGACGACGTGACTGCGATACGGTCGTCTTCGATCTCCGCACCGCTGAGTCGCTTGTAGTACCGCGCGATTGCAGCTCTCAGCGGCGGGATTCCGCGCATCGTCGAATAAAAGGTATTCCCGCGCTGTAACGCAGCGATGGCGGCATTCGAGATGAAGTCAGGCGTTGGCAGATCGCTTTCGCCCGCCCAAAGCGGAATCACGTCGGGACGCTGAGGTGCCAGCTTCCAGATTTCGATGATAGGGGAGTCTTGGACGGCGAGGATTGAGTCTTTTACTAGCGGCATGGGAGGAACTGGGTTGATTGCTCGGAGACGCACTTTCGTTACATCACGGCAGACCGACAGGGCGCCGATGACGGCCATCGTCAGCCCAACATTGTTTCAGCAGCCGCGACCCATTGCATCCGGTCAAAATAGCGTTTGACGTCTTTTCGACACCAGATACCACGATGTGGGAAATTCAGCGTAACTCGATGCCTCGCAAAGCAAGCGGCAGGTCTAAGCGGGAGGAGGTCAGATCGTGTACGGCCGCTATTCTCCTACGGATTAATGAATTCAATCGACTCGACTAGCGTCTTCAAACTTTGGGTTGAGTCAATCTCTGGATGACGAAGCATCTGGACATTACTCGTACCGCACAACGCGACCCCATCGTGCACCAAACAAAAATTCATATGACGAACGCGCTTATCTTCGTCTCCACTTGCATCGCTGTATAGAAACGCCTCACCTATTGAGTTTTTCCCGTGTAGTTCTAGTCCGGCAGCATGCTCGTTTTTACTAAATGGGACTGTCCAATGCCCGTCGTCATCTTCACTGAGCCAACGTCCATTCTCGAACGAAGCGCCCAGCTGTATCCTCATAAAATCTTTGTTCTTTGCATCTACACAACTCAACACAATCGAAGCCCCAATCCGTGACATCAACGACTTACCACCATCATCAAAAAAAATTGATCCGTTTTGCGGATAGCTTCCTGGCTCAGGCTTTGAAAAATTTGCGTCAGGCACATACGGGAGACGGACTTGACACATTCCAATTTTCGCGGATATCTCTTTCATTAGAGGCGACGCGTCTGCAGCGAATGCATGATTCGACGCTAGCAGAAGCAATGCAGTAAACAAACGGATGGACCTAAATGCTGAGAGGAGTTTCCAGATAGTCATAATAGAATTGTCACGCATCAGGAAGATCTTGCAAGGAACTATGCACGTCTGGAAATGGAAGTCGGTCCATGGATTTGCCCCTGCATAACCGGACACAGCATCACACCTAGGTTAATGACTCTGTCTTGCGTCGAAACTCGCGTGGGGAGCGATACTTCAACGCGCTATGTGGGTGCTTCTCGTTGTAATGCTCGAAGGCGAGCGCCAGATTTTGTACGGCCGTCATCGCATCAGGCTTGGGCATAAAGGCGACGTAGTCACGTTTCATCGTCTTCACGAAGCTCTCCGCCATCCCGTTACTTTGCGGACTGCACACCGGCGTTGTGAGCGGCGTAAGACCGATACCGTTCGCAAATGCCCGCGTCTCGTGCGCAATATAGCCCGAACCATTATCACTGAGCCACTCAATTGCGCTGGGCACGCCATCGACATTCCCAAATCGATGCTCCACCGCCGCAAGCATCACGTCACGCACGTCGTTCCCCGTATAGTCGCAGTGGTCGCCACCCAGCTCATCGCTTCTCGGTCGCAGCAGTCCAAGGCGAACGTCACACGCAATGGCTCGCCGTTCTCGCATCGGAACTCGAAGCCATCGGAGCACCATCGCTGATTGCTTTTGTCGACTGCCACTCGACCGTCATGTCGCCGAATGATGGTTGGCCGCCTCGGCTTGCGTTGCAGCAGCAGCCCGTGAGCACGCATCACGCGATAGACGCGTTTGTGGTTCACGGGCGCTGCCTGCGAACGCTCCCGCTCGCTACGCATCAGACCCCAGGCGCGCCGATAACCATAGCTCGGCAAGTCCTTCACGGTCTGCTGGATTTCAGCAACCAACGCTGTATCGTTGCCTCGCTCGGCCGAACGCCCATCTTGCCAATCCGCAGCTCGAGTACGTTTCACCGAGACGTTCGAACGCGCAACGCCCAGAGCGTCGCAGACCTGCTTCACCGCTCGTCCTCCGGCAATGAGGGCGAGCGCGCAATCCACTTTTTTTGGCGACCGTATTCCACCGCCTCCTTCAGAATTTCGACTTCCACCGTCTTCTTGCCAAGCAATCGCTGCAATTCACGAATCTGCTTCAACGCGTCCGACAGCTCCGAGGCCGGTACAACTTCCTCGCCAGCCGACACGGCCGACAGGCTGCCGTCCTGGTACAGTTTCTTCCAGTGGAATAACTGGTTCGGATTTACCCCGTTCTGGCGAGCAACCATCGAGACCGTCTTACCGGGCTCGACGCTCTCTCGCACCATCGCCGCTTTCTCTTCGGCGGACCATCGTCGCCGGCGCTCCGGCCTCGTCAACACTTCCATCACTTCCTGCCTGCCGTTAGTCTTAAACACAACCGTATGCCTACCCGCTATTTTACGGTAGAGACTATGTCCGGAGATTCAAGGGGATGTTCCAGCAAGGCCGGAACGGTCTACATCGACTGATCGCTTCACGGATCGAAGGCCATCAAATAACATCAACGATCAATGAATTGGATGGACTCAATCAATTGCTTCATCTCACTTGTTGAGTCGACCTTTGGGTTTCTCAGCCACTGAACACTGCCGCGGCCACACAGCGCGACCGAGTTATGAATCATGCAAAAATTAATATGCCGTGACCGTTGATCTTCGTCTCCGACCGCGTCGTTATACAGCAGTGCTTTACCCCAAGCATTTCTCCCGTGAATTTCGAAGGTTTGAACTCTGGCGGTTCTGTCAAACTGCACAACCCAGTTCCCGTCCCCGTCCTTAGCTTCCCATTGCCCGTCTCGATATACGGCGGCCAGGAGATTGGCGATCGCATCCGGCTCTTTCGCATCCTCGCAGGTCAGCGAAATCGGCAAGCCAACACGAGACAATGCCGTTTTCCCTCCGTAATCAAATAAAATTGCCCCAATCTGAGGGTTTTTCCCCTCCTCAGGATTGGCATATCGGACTCCCTGCATTGACGCGAATCGAAAGTTGCAACTTCCTATTTTTGCATATATTTCGTTATCCGAACCGATAGGAAGAGCCTCGGCGGCGAATGAATTACCTGACGCAAAGCCAGCCGCCGTGAGCAAGTGCAATGCACCTAAGAAACGTGTAGCGTATCGTTTAAAGTTCATGAAATAGGCTAGCTGTGGTCTCCCGGACTTTATCGGTTCTCGTTTCCGGATCTTCCTTTGCGCTGGTCCGCGGGTTACGTCTGTCAATTACGAACGGGGGTAGTCCCCCCATTTTTAATGGCTGTCGTGGGTAGCGGCTAGGCTGCAATGGCCAACTTCTGTTTTGGCGGAATACCGCCGATAGCTGTGTTCGGACGTTCGGGATTGTATGACCATAGCCACTTGGTCGCATAGTCTTGCAACTCGGCGACTGTGTCGAAGTGGTAATGGGCAAGCCAATCGTATCTCACGGTTTTGTTATAGCGTTCGATGTAGGCGTTTTGTTGTGGCTTACCCGGTTGGATAAATTGCAGCACGATGCCACGCTTTTCAGCCCAGTCTTTCAGTGCCTCGCTGACATATTCCGGGCCGTTATCGCACCGAATTTTTTGCGGTGCCCCACGCCACTCGATGACTTGATTCAACGAACGAATCACGCGCAGTGCTGGCAACGAGAAGTCCACATCAATGCACAATCCTTCGCGATTGAAGTCATCAATCACATTGAACAAGCGGATGCTACGGCCATCGGCCAGTTGGTCGTGCATGAAGTCCATCGACCAACATTCGTTCAATGCCGTCGGCACCGCCAAGGGCTCAGGCTGTTCACGCACGAGGCGCTTGCGCGGTTTGATACGTAAATTCAGTTCCAACTGCCGGTATATCCGATAAACCCTTTTGTGATTCCAGCCGAACCCTTTGACGTTACGCAGGTACAAAAAACATAAGCCGAAGCCCCAATTGCGCTGATTGTGCGTCAGCTTCATCAGCCAATCAGCGATGACATCGTTTTCGGCGCATTGCTTGGATTCATAGCGGTAGCAGGTCTCGCTGATGCCGAACGCCATGCACGCCTGGCGAATATTCATCCCGCGTTCCCGTACAGCTCGTTGGGCCATCTCGCGTCGACGAGATGGCTTCACCACTTTTTTTCAAGCGCCTCGCGCACGACCTCCGCTTTCAGACGCTCTTCGGCATACATCTTCTTTAGTCGAGCGTTCTCGGCCTCTAACTCTTTCATTCGCGTCATTAGCGCCGCGTCCATGCCGCCGTACTTCGAGCGCCATTTGTAGAAGCTCGCGCTGCTCATTCCGTGCTCACGGCAAAGCTCCGGCACAGGCGTTCCGGCCTCTGCCTGCTTCAATATCGCGATGATTTGGCTTTTCGTAAATCGGGACGTCTTCATGCAAAATTTCCTATCGATGCTGCTGCGAGAAAATTCTACGCTGAACGACCGCTATTCTGTGGGGAGACTACCTGTGGGAGGACTTCCCCGCCTCGAACACAAAATATCTGACAGTCCCATTGAAAATCTATTGATGAGCGCGTTTCGACATCGCAGTCATCCGCTGCCGTCCCGCCGACCTGGGGGCTGCGAACCATCCTGTGCAATAGTTGGCCGAGACAAGTTCTGGCGTAATGTGGATTGGCCAGATCTTGTCAGCCATTTATCGAAGAGGTTGCTGAAGCGCGCGGCGCCTATCGGTTCGATTCAATCTGCGTCACTTTTCCTGAACGTCACTTGATTTCATCCAACGTTTCAAAACGCCTTTTCGCGCATTGAGATACTCCGCATATAACCAGCCAGGTTGCCCTGACTGACGCAACACGGCCACCGGATCGTAACGCACAAGATACGCAGCCGACTTCGCTCTCTCGGAGGCGGATGTATAAAGAGGAGCCTTCGCCACCGCTACGTAACCAAATCCACGCCAGTCAGGCTGCACTTTGCTCAACGTCAAAGTCTCGCCATCGCTAACCGTTGCGACCTCGCAATTCGGAAGGTCGCCATTGACGGTAACCTCCCATCCTCGGTCGTTCTTGGTCAGCGTCAGCGTTCCACCAGACTCTGACTTTCCACTTTCTTTCTCAGGATAGGAAGACTGCAGCACGATATGAGTGCCATCACTTACCGAACCGTGCAATAGAAATCGACAGGTCGGGTCGAGGTCAGGAACGTTACGAGCGGGTTGCGTGTAGGGGTTATCAAAATATCCGCTGACCTCGCCTTGATCCACGGCCAGATATACCTTGCGAGAGTCCAATTGACTATTCGGGTCGGTCCGAAGCGTATAAACACCTGACTGCAAAGTTCCGCTATCGTCGGCCTGGGCGGGCTTTACAATGGCGCCTCCCAGCGCCGCAAGCGACAAAACAGTCACCGCGAGCCGCCGCACTGAATAGGATAGTTCGCGGGTATCCTTGAGCATGCCGTGCATAAGTTCATCCTTTTTTAACAGCGGCGTCTTTCGCCACTAAAGCGTCATAGTGTTTTTTCATCGTCCCGTCATAGTCATTTTGTTTATAACCTGGTCCGTTGTAGTTCAAGGCGAATTCCGTGAAATCTTTGTTTCGAACTGCATCCATCAGTTTTTTGTTCGATTTGATGAAAGCAATGAACGCTTTCAAATGTGGCCGCTCAGACTTCGACAACTCCCTGACCATGGCTTCCACGGACGCGTACCCAACCGCGGCAAAATTTGCTCCCATAATTTGGAACGCGCCCCACGAGCACGACTTTAACGCTGCCGATGCATCGAGCTTATAAGCTTTCTTCAGCCGTTTATAGCTCAATGTACTGTACGTATCACGGTCTTTTGTTATGTCGCCGTCTTTCAAAAGCTTTGCGCCTGTCTCAGCCTCATCTGCGTGTTCCTTGTCCTTCTTTTTATTGAATCGAACCCACATATCTACGTCAGTTGGAGTTCCATCGGTCTTGACCATATGCACCGTTTTTTTGATGTATTTGGTCCCCATCGCGTAATATCCGTACGGATAAGAAAGATCAGGATTTGTGTCCCAGTATTTATGGCCGTTATACTTATAGAAGTAGTGACGTTCGTATAAAATGGTCGGTACCATTCGACCATCCACCTTTTTGAAACTACCCGCACCTGCTTCGGTCTCGTGGACAGCCTTAATGACGTTCACTTCACAGCCCAAGGCTTTGGCTGCATCAATGAAGTCCTGCTCCGTGATCGTCTCACCGGAATACGTGTCGAGAAAGTCGTCGAACGATGCATCATCACTCGTCACCTTGGTTACTGGCGCACCCTGTGCATCTTTTGTTTGCTCCGTCTTAACTCCCTTTCCCGGCGCAAAAGTCGACAGCGTCTGCGCGCCCTGTGCAGGAGCTTTCGGCTGCCGTTTCTTGTCTGAGCTTTCACCCGGCGACTTGCTCTCAGGGGGATGAAGCAACGTTTGCATCGATATCTTCAAACGCGGGCTGACCAGTGTGACCAATTTGTCGACGGCGTCACTTTCCGTCTGATAGATCTTCTTCCAGGTACCATCCAGCTTCTGAACGACCAACTCGACCAGGTCACCGACTGCGAAAGGGGTCACCTCTTGCGTCTCGCCGGTGGCACCGGTCGTTCCCGATACAGTTTTCCCACCGCTTACGATCTTGTAGTTGACGTTGCGCAGAGGGTTATGATCGGCGTCCAGTACATGCGCCTTTACTTTGCCCACTTTGCGAGGGATTTTGAGAACCTGGCCGATACGCAGGGAACGAGGATCCCGAATATTATTAATGTTAGCGATAGTCTGCCAGGCAACGCCCTCTTTATGCGCTATACCCGACAGAGTATCGCCAGACTCGATCGTATAAAGCGTGCTTTCATTTGCCATCAAACGCTTTCCTCGCTAGGGTCAATCGCATCGAGTTGAATTTCCTCCGAAACCAACCACTCGTCACCTTCGACCCAGGCGTGGACCGGCTGTTCCGATGCGGTAAAAAATCGGGACCCGACACCGTATTGATCTGTTTCTCCACATGCGAGAGTTGTGCCAGTATCATCGACGATGTAATACGAAGCGTGAGCCCACTCATGCACGGACCGGTCGTCGATGGCATCGAGTCCCGATAAATCGAGCAGATTGCTGTAACGCTGCTGATCTTTGGTCAGCGGCAAGGCTGTAAACGGATAGTGCATGTTCGTCGGACCACTGAAATCATGAGCGCTAGCCTTCACATCCACCTGTCCTGGCGTATGAATCTCGATATTGCCGTTGGCGATTCGGATATACGCGCCGCCGCTGGTCAGAAGTATGTCTTTCTTTGCCCCTATCTCGACAACGTCCGTCGCAGATATAACCATCACAGCCTTCCGCGCGATCATATCAATACTGTTCGATTGAGCTTGAATCTCAACCCTACCCTTCGCAGCAAAAGCTTTAATCCCCGAATTTTGCGCAAATAGGCTAATTGTTTCTTTCACGCTAGCCAGTAGTGACTTCCCAATGGCGAGAGTCGTGTTCCCACCGCTCACGCCGTTCACCTGCTTGTCTGCGACAAGATGCACGGACTCTTGTGTAGACAGCCCAATCCCACCGGGACTCGCCATCAGCACTACCGGTTCGTTGAATTGGTTTGCGCTTCCTGTACCGCCGCCCGCGGTATTTCCTCCCGACGCCGAAGCCCCTTCCACACTTCGCTGTGTCGCAGCGGCAAACCGCTTCAGCGCCTCCTGCCCAGCATCCAGTCCTTCAGCTTGTGCAGTCGTCGCCAGCTTCGACATGCCGTTCATCACACTCTCAGACAACGCCAACTGCTTACGCGCCTCACTCGCATCCATCGGCTGCGCTGTCGTCGGATACGTGCTCACATACAAGCCTTGGGTAGCGCGCAATGCGCCGTACGCATTCGACACCAGATCAAAACCTGTCCCCTGATACGCGCCACGCGAATTGTTCACGTGATCGATCAAATAGCCTAGGTGGAGACCCGTATTCGCCGTACTGCTATAAAGCTGCGCCCGATTCTGCCCAGTCGCATCGTCCATCACGAGCTGGTTATATCCACTGCCGCCATACTCTTTCGACTTGAAGCCCGAGAGGATTCCGTTCGAATGCCAATTCGGCGTAGTACCGCCGTTATACAAACGCCCTGTCACGAGCGGTCGATCGCAATCACCATCGAGCCAGGAGACAATCACTTCCTCGCCAATACGCGGCGTATGAACGCCACCGTACTTCCCTCCGCTGTCCGACTGCGCCACACGCATCCAACATGAGGCGTTCTCGTCACCAGGGTTCAGCCGATCCCAATGCATGCGCACCTTGATCCGGTTCAAGCTGTCCGTGTAGACCTCTTGCCCCGACGGCCCGACCACAGTCGCCGTCTGCATTTGCATCTTCGGCTTCTGATGATCGAATGGGCTGCGAAATGGCACCGTGCGCCGCTGCGCTTCGATCTCCACGAGATAGAATCCGTCGCCGCTGCTAGTCGGGCTGCTGCTCGTGCCCGATCCTGTCACGCGCGACAGTAACCCCGACGCAGCCGACCCGAGCGTATGCACCTCGCCGCTCTGCGCTTCCTGCGCGGCGCGAATCGCGCTGACCTCTTGCTTCAAACTGAATGGGAAATCGGTCGCATCGACCGATACGGCAATATTGTTTTCAATGACCCAGCGGGCGTCGAGCACGGCAAACTGGCGTTCCTGCGCGCCGCCGTTCATATGCACATCGTGGTCCTGGAGCGTGAACCATTGCCCGGCATCCACCCCACGCACGCCACCGCTGCCAAAGAACCGCTTCGCTCGCGATTCCCATTCCTCCATCCTAATCTTCGACAGCGAATTGCCTCGATCCTGAACGTTGTACGTGTACGGCCCCGTGTACTCGTACACCTCGGTCTGCGATGGTAAGTTGCCCTGGTTCGGCATCGTCGGCGTATCCGTGCCTTTTGCAAAGCCGGTAGAGGGACTCTTGTAGTCGTAGGTACGCGTCGTCAGTTGCGCGCTTTGCAACGTCCGCTCACCTGACCACTGCGTGAGTGCATTCGCCTCGCTGCCCGCGCCGGCGCGATAGAAGTCGATGGAGTCAGACGAGATCTGCGGGAAAGCATAGAGGTTGTCGGTAACGATCAGGGTGTGCGACTTCCCGTCGGCGGCCTGTGTGAAATATCCGAACAGCCCCTCCTGCTCCATCAGCCGATGGACAAAGGTCCAGTCGTCCTCGTATTGCACGCAGAACGACCGCGATGGCAACGTGTTACTCAGGGAGAACTGGAATGCGCCACGACCCTGCGGATGTTCATTGAAGACGTCGGTAATGATCTGGTCCGTCGTGCGGTTTTGCCAGATCCTCGCATCTTTCCGAAACTTCAGAAAATTCAACCAGCTGGAGAATGACAGCTGGTAAGTGGTTTGCATGCCATCCGAGCCAAGCCGGCGCGCCTGATGCACGTAACCGTTGTGCGGCAGGTAAGTCTGATCAGCTTGCTGGACCCACAGCGTCACCGGCTGCGCGATCAGCTGCTTGAGCGCGATATCGGACGCGGTCGAAACGGCGTCGATCGTGAACGAAAACTGCCGTCCAACGCGGCTCTCGCCTATTGCGCGCACCGGTACCAGCGACACGTTCGATAATCCCGTATCGAGCTTCAACAGCCGCTGCGCCTGCAAAGTGCCCGACGTCAGCGCGGAAATTGCGTCCCCCAGTGCCATGTCTTAACGTAGTGCAGAAAGCCCAGGCCTGGGCGATGCCGAACATTGTAGAGAAAGGCCAGTATGCGAGCAAGGACGGTCTGTCTTAATCCGACAGAACCAGATACTTATCGAAAGATGGCTATTCCTTTCAAAAACATTAAATAAGTGCACGATTTTTTATTCGATGTTGATATACCTAACGATTCGACGACCTGCCGTACAACTGCGGCGATGCGCCTACAACACCACGCCCGACTCAGTAATCACACGGATGTATAGCTTGGGATACCCTATTCCTCGCCCCAAACCGGTCAAACCCTTGACTATGGGCTGAAAATTCACGCGGCAGTGCCTCATTTGACGCTCGGCCGTCCGCAACGGGTCGCGCAGACACAATGCACATTTCAATACTACGACATCCCATGAATCGGCTTTTATTGCAATTCATCGCCTCGCTTCTGTCTGCAGCTTTAGTCAGTACGGCGCACGCTGACACTCACTACTTCCATAAGAAATTCGCAGGTCGAATAGATGGTCGTTTGGCTTTCACGATGGATCTCAAAGAAGTGGATGGGAAGCTGAGCGGTTACTATCGCTACACCGGGAAACAACGATATCTCTCTTTGCAAGGGAAGATCGACGCGTCCGGTGTCTTTACAATGGAAGAGGTTGGGCCCGAGGGTCAACGCACCGGCACGTTCAATGTCACTGTTATTCGAGATCAAATGAACGGCGTCTGGACCTCACCTAATGGCGACCGTCGTCTGCGCGTTGACGCGCATCAGACATCAGAAATTACCATCGGCTCGAAGCGAGACATTCTCACAAACGCGATTGGGACCTATAAGCTCGCTAAAGTGAGTGGCAGCGGCGGCATCAACACCATGTGGGACACGGTCATAAGAAATGGCCGATGGAAATCTGACATATCGAACATCGGCTCGGGACGACGTGAGGAATCGGATGTGCCGCTCACGCCCGATGACCGATGGCAGCTTAACAATATGACGGTCACTGTCGACCGATCGCTCACGACTCAACTGAGTCTGGCGGGAAAGGTGCTGCTCACCATACCGTACCGCGATTCAGGGATGCAATATGAAATCACACGGCAGCACGACAGCGTGACCGACGCAGACCTTAAAAATCTGCCCTCCTCGTCTATTGTTCAAAATGAAACCCTATACCTACTGGCAAGCGACAAAGCGGATTCTATACCGACGATTTCGGGGCGCTATTTGCATAACGACGAGTACGACAATGCTGGCATTGTGACGGTGAGCTATTCCATCGTCGATAAGACGTTCGACATTTACCTTAAGGCAAATACTTGTTGCGGCGGCACGATACTGAGCTTCTCTCAAATGGTCAACGGCGATAGATAGTTTGCCTCTGAAACATTCCGGTTCACGCTCAAGCAGTTGACCGGCAGCCGCCGAGGCTATCGGCGACGCCCCGAACTCAAACCAACACTAACCCCACCACGAAACAAGTCAACCCAAGCGCCTGACAGATCGACCATCGCCGAAGCTTGTGTCGCTCTCCGGATGAAATCGCGTCAAACGCAAATATCACGGACAGCACATTCATCGCTTCATACGCCACCGGTCCGATCAAGAAGGCGACGTGATGCGCCACACTCGGCCTGACACCAGGAAAGTCCGTGGGCGGCATTTTCAAGAAAAGCGCGATCACTGCGCCAAGGCAGAGCGAAATCATCAAACACAGACTGGGGATAAAGACGCTTTCGGACTTTCTCTCGGGGAAGGTGATTACCGCCATGGATTTCTCTCCTTCCGAACGACGTGCACAGACCGCGCACCCACACCCATGGCATCTTCACGCCAGAGGCGAAATGCGACCCGCGTAGCGCACATTGCCGCTAACGCTGTCATCGTCAGAAGGAATACGGAATCAGCGGCCCCGACTACGTGGCCTGGATAAAACGCGAGGAAAAAAGCAGGAAGTAGAGCGCAGGCAATCGCCCCGAATAGGCCCCCTCCGCCACCAACCACGCGCGACGTCTGCTGAAGCGGATTGATCAAAGCAATCACGGTATATTGCCCCCACTGACGGTTCGGGCAATTAAGCGGGTTCGCCAATCGCCAACACGCAGTTCGTCACCCGTGCCGTGCGATGGTTCCGTACGAAACTTCCAGCACCACCCTAGCTGCACAACGTCGAAGCCTAGCGCCGCATCTCTTGCTGAAAAATCCTCAAACTCTCTTTTTTCGTCGCAACAAAACCCGGCGTCGATAAGGTATCGACCGTCCTGGGCCGCACTGCATCGTACGGCAACATCTCGGCGACCTGCGTCGGGCGTTTGGTGAGTAGCAGCACGTAATCGGCCAGATACACCGCTTCTTCCAGATCGTGCGACACGAGCATCATCGTCGTCCCCGTCTGCATGAACACTTCCTGCAGCTTCTCGCGGATGAACAAGGTCATCTCGAAATCCAGCGCGGAAAACGGTTCATCCAGAAATAGCACTTCCGGCCCAGGCGCGAGCGCTCGCATGATCGACGCCGTCTGCTGCTGTCCGCCCGACAACTCATACGGATAGCGCTTCAGATCGAACTTCACATCGAACGACGCCACCAGCTCCGCCATCCGACGATCCACCTCCGCCTTGCTCTTCCCCTCCAGTATCAACGGATAAGCGATGTTGTCGATCGTGCGCATCCACGGAAAGAGCGCCTCGCGATAGTTCTGAAACACATACCCCACACGCGTATCGCGCAAGGACTTTCCATCGAACAAGATCTCGCCGCGATCGATGGGCACCAACCCGGCAATCATATTGATCAGCGTGCTCTTGCCGCAGCCGTTTGGCCCGAATATCGAGATGATCTTGTTCTTCGGAATATCGAGATCGAAATTGTCGTACAGCGGCCATCCGGCGAAGTATTTGGTCAAGCCGCGGATGGTGATGTGCGTGCCCGCAGGGCCCGGCCGAAATGGCGGCGTCGGGACATCGGCGTACGCGGTTGGACGCATGCCGCCCCTCCCCGCATCGCGGAGCAGCGTGCCGTTCGGTTCCGTCTTTTCCAGGCTCATCGCGCTCGCCTCACTGTGCTTGCTTCATGATTATCGGCCGCTCCAATGCACTACCCGTCGCTCCAGCACCAGGAACACGATGTTCAACACATAACCCAGCATGCCCGCCGAGAGGATGGCGGCATACATGGTTTTGACATTCAGCACTTGCTGCGCGTCGATGATCGTGTGACCCAAACCGCTTTCCGAGCCGATAAACATTTCCGCGACGATCACGATCACCAGCGCCATCGATACCGCCGAGCGCAAGCCGACGAAACTGGGCTGCAAACTCTCCCACAACAACACGTCCTTGAAAATCCGCCACCGCGATGCGCCCATCACCTTGGCCGCCATCACACGCTGTTTACGCGCATTCATCACGCCGTACGCGCTGTTGAAAATGACAATCAGCACGGCGCCGAATGCCGCAATCGCGACCTTGTTGATATCCGACGTCCCAAAAATCAACAGGAATAAAGGAATCAATGCCGACGAAGGCGTCGAGCGGAAAAAGTCGATCAGAAACTCGACGCTCCGATACGCTCGCTCGTTACTGCCAAGCAGAATACCGAGCGGCATCCCGATAACAGCGGCAATCGCGAACGCTTCCAATGTGCGCCCGCAGGTGATCAGGAAGTCCTGTAATAAGGCACCGCCTGCCAACCCCGTGACCAAGGCGATCAACGTGTCCTCGGGACTCGGCAGCAGGATCGCCTTGATCAGCCCGGCCCGCACGACGAGGTCCCAGATGACGAACAGCACGATCGGACCGATGAACGGCAGCACGCGATCGATCATCGGCGGTTTGGGCGCGGCATCGGTCGAGGCGGGCGGCGTCCAGCCAGGAGGGCGCAAGACCGGTTCGGCTTGCGCCGATGACACAACGGCGTCTGGGGCAGGCACCTTGTTCATCGCTCAAGCCTTGTAGATCAGCGGACCGACGTCCACTTTCTGCGAGAATATTTTCTTCTCGGTGAACAAGTCGTAGAACTTCTGGAAGTAGGCGGCGTCGCTGGCCTTGAATTCGTCGTACATCATGTAGGCAGCCAGCGGGACTTCCTTCGTCAACGCGCCTTCGATCGCCGTATAGCCCTTCAAATATTGACGCGCCTCGTCCGGCTGTTGCCGCACCAAGGTGACGCCGCGCTTATACGCGGCGATGAACTTGGTTGAGGCTTCGGGATTTTTCTTGATGAAGTCGCTGGTGAGCGAGGCGGCGCCACCATGCCACGGCGCCATGGGGTCACCCAGGATGTAATGCGAGACAACCCCGGCCTCCAACACGCGCGTCGTGCCGTTCAAGCGTCCCACCGTGCCTGTCGGCTCAAGCGTATAGCAGCCGTCCACCTGCCCCGCCGCGATGGCGGCGACGTGCTGGGCAATGGGCAACTCGATGACGTTGGCACCCTTCGCGCCGGCCCGTTCGAGCATCGTCTTGGCGAGCGTGACGTTCTGGATGCCGGGGCCGCAGGCGACTTTCTTCCCCGCAAGTCCCGCGACGCTTGAGATCGTACTGGATTTCGGGACAAGGAACTCTTCGAGCACGTCCTTCGCATTGCTCGGGTTCGTACAGAAAATCTTGAACAGACCCGGCTGAGCGATCGCGCCGATCGCCAAATTCGCCGTGCCCACACCGTTTGCACTGCCATCGCCGCGCCCCGACAACATCGCTTCCATCACCTGCTGCGCACCGGCAAAACGCAGCGGCTCGACGTCCAACCCTGCGTCTTTGAAATACCCCTTTTCGACTGCCGCGAAAAACGGCAGGCCCGCGGCTACCGGCCAGTAACCAATGCGGATCTTCGGCATGCTTTGCGCACGCACGATCGCCGGCGCAGCCAGCGCACCCAATGTCGCCGCGCCCGTCAGCAGAAGGCGGCGGCGCGTCGGGTTGCTGATCTCGGAAGCAGTCGTTCCAATAGGGGCGTCTGATGACGCGGTCAGGGATTCAGCGGAGTGTGCGGCAGGAGCGGAGGACGGAGAGCGACGCATTGCAGACTCCAAGTGGTCGATGGAACATCTTCTTTTTCGCATACTAATCGGACAAAAATACAAACTTGTGTACAAGATAGAAAAATTCTCGACAGGGTATTTTTGACGATTGAAGCTGTTCTCAATCCAAACTTGTATGCAAGACGGAATCCATGGCCACCGTTTCTGCTTCCCCTTCCGCCGACGCGGCACTGCCTTTTACGATCTCCGGCATCCTGTCCGCCTACCGCCTCGGGCAATTGACGCCCAGCGACATCGTGCGCGCGACGCTGGCTCGCATCGACGCGTTTGATCGGGACGAGGTTTGGATCGCGCGCTTTGCGCCGTCGATTCTGTTAGATCGGGCAGCGGCATTGGACGCCTTGCTCACAGAACATGGCGCGGCAATTCTGGAACGCATGCCGCTGTTCGGCATTCCCTTCGCCGTAAAGGACAATATCGACGTGGCGGAGCTGCAAACCACGGCCGGCTGCCCGCCCTTTGCGTACGAACCGGCCGGATCCGCTTTCGCGGTGCAATGCCTGCTGAACAGTGGCGCGATCGCGATCGGCAAAACGAACCTCGATCAATTCGCCACCGGCCTGGTAGGTACCCGCTCGCCCTACGGCGCGGTCCGCAATACCTTCGCGCCGGAACGCGTCTCGGGCGGCTCGAGCTCAGGTTCCGCCGTGGCGGTGGCGGGACGGTGCGTCGCTTTCTCGCTGGGCACCGATACGGCAGGCTCCGGGCGCGTGCCGGCCGGCTTCAATGGCCTGGTCGGGCTGAAGCCATCGCTCGGGCTGGTGAGCAAGGCGGGCGTGGTGCCGGCCTGCCGAACACTCGATACGATTTCGATCTTCGCCCATGACGTCGACGACGCCTGGCGCGTGCTGACCCAGATGGCCCGCTTCGATGAGAACGATGCCTACGCACGGCGCGTGACGCCGCTGGGCCTTCCTCACGCCCCGCTCCGTCTGGGCGTGCCGGACACGCTCGCATTCTATGGCGACACGCACGCGGAAGCCGCCTTCGCCAACACGCGCACCGCGATCCTGGATACGCTCGGGTGTGCCGCCGAAACGATCCCCTTCGCGCCACTGGCCCGCGTCTCGGCGTTGCTTTATGACGGACCCTGGGTGGCGGAAAGACGGGCCGCAGTAGGCGCGTTCTTCGATCAGTCACATGACGCTATCGATCCGACCGTCGCAAAAGTCATCGCCAAGGCCGACAACTTCAGCGCGGTAGATGCGTTCAACGGCCTCTACGAATTGGCCGAACTACGTCGCTCTGCGGAAGCCCTTTTTGAGACAATCGATGTCTTACTCGTGCCGACAACGCCGACGCATCCGTTGATCGCCGATGTCCAAGCCGATCCGATCGCACTGAACAGCCAGCTTGGCTATTACACGAACTTCGTCAATCTGCTGGATCTGGCCGCGCTGTCGGTGCCCTGCCTCGCGCGCGACGATGGCTTGCCCGCAGGCGTGACCCTGATCGCGCCGAGCGGCGCGGATCGACGCCTCGCCGTACTCGGCGCGCAAATCCAGGCCTCGTTCGCAGGGCGCGCATCGCGCCACGCCGCCGCCCTCACGACGCAGGGCATTGCGGCTACCGCGGACGCTTTCTCTCCAAACGAGATGCCGCTACCTTTTCAGGAGCCAACGGTCGCACTCGCCGTCGTCGGGGCGCATCTACGCGGACAGCCGCTGAACTGGCAACTGCAAGAGGCCGGCGCACGCTTTATCAAGACAGCACATACGGCGCCGATCTACCGTCTCTACGCGCTGCGCAATACCGTACCGATGAAACCCGGCCTGATGCGAGTCGATGCGGCAAACAGCGCCGCACCCGCAGGACAAGCCATCGAGGTGGAAGTCTGGGAAGTGCCCCTGCGCACCTTCGGCAAGTTCGTCATGGACGTTCCGGCGCCGCTCGGCATCGGCACCGTGCAATTACAAGATGCCGTACAGATCGGCGATACGCCAGCCAGCAATACGGTGAAAGGCTTCATCTGCGAAGCGGCGGCACTAAGCGGGGATCCAGCCATCACGCCCGACATCACGTCATTCGTCGGATGGCGTGCCTATCTACAAAGCTAGAGCGTTCACCATGAAGCAGTTCATCGCAGCGAAGCCTTATCCCTGGCCTTACGATGGCGATCTCCGTCCGAACAATACGGCGCTGGTCATCATCGACATGCAAACGGATTTCTGCGGCCATGGCGGATACGTCGATAAGATGGGCTATGACCTGCGTTTGACGCGCGCGCCGATCGCACCGATCTCCGCCGTTCTAGATGCGATGCGCCCTCTCGGTTATACGATCATTCATACGCGCGAAGGGCATCGTCCCGATCTGTCGGACCTGCCGGCCAATAAGCGCTGGCGAAGCCGCGCAGCCGGGACCGATGGCGTGGGTATCGGCGATGATGGGCCCTGCGGCAGGATCCTCGTGCGTGGCGAGCCTGGCTGGCAGATCATCGACGAACTCGCGCCGCTTCCCGGCGAGGTCATCATCGACAAGCCGGGCAAAGGTTCGTTCTACGCGACGGATCTCGAATTGATTCTGCGCACGCGCGGCATCGCCAACCTGATCCTGACCGGCATCACCACCGATGTGTGCGTGCATACGACGATGCGGGAAGCCAACGATCGCGGCTTCGAATGCACCGTGCTCGCCGATTGCTGCGGCGCGACCGATGTCGACAATCACGACGCCGCCCTGAAGATGATCCAGATGCAAGGTGGCGTGTTCGGCACTGTGTCGGACTCGCAGGCCTTGCTGGCAACCCTGGCTGCGTGATTCGGCGCCAGGCGTGTGGCGCGATATTATCGAGATGACCGCATCCGCGACGAACCGACTCTAGCGAGCAACCGATCATGACGACATGCACTATCGCGGCACTACCGGGACCGTTCGAATTCGACACGGCGACCACCGCTTTGGTGATCATCGATATGCAGCGCGACTTTATCGAGCCCGGCGGCTTTGGTGCGGCCTTGGGCAACGATGTCACGCAGTTGTCGAACATCGTTCCGACCGTCCAGGCCCTGCTGGCGTGGGCGCGCGGCCTGGGCATCCTGGTGGTTCACACGCGCGAATCGCATGCACCCGACCTGTCGGATTGTCCGGACGCCAAGCGACTCCGCGGCGAACCCAATATTCGCATCGGCGATCCTGGCCCGATGGGGCGGATCCTGATTCGGGGCGAACCGGGCAATGCTATCATCGCCGAACTCGCGCCGGTCGCCGGCGAGATTGTCATCGACAAGCCGGGCAAGGGCGCGTTTTACGCCACCCGGCTAGGCGAAAATCTGGCAGAACGCAGCATTACGCACCTGCTGTTCGCCGGTGTCACGACGGAGGTTTGCGTGCAGACGTCGATGCGCGAGGCGAACGATCGCGGCTATGCATGCCTGCTGGTGACGGACGCCACGGCCAGCTATTTCCCGGCCTTCTGGCAATCGACAGTAGACATGCTGGCCTCGCAAGGCGGGATCATCGGTTGGACCGCGCCCTTCGCGGCCGTACGCGGGGCCGATTGACGCGATCGCCTGGAAGCGGGGCCGAACATGGCACCGTCTGGATGCTTGACCGTTTTGCTGCCGGTATAGAGAAGAGAATCGCACGATGAATGACAATTCGAAGGCGTCGGATGCGTCTGACGAGTTGCCCGCGCCAGGCAAGACAACGAGCCTCAGGAATGCGGCGAACCCGCTTGCCGAACAGGTCTATCAAAAGCTGAAGGACGATATCTTCAGTTTTCGCCTCTTCCCCGGCGACCGCTTCTCTGAAAGCGATATCGCACAGCACTACGGCGTTTCTCGTACGCCGATGCGTGACGGCTTGTTCCGTCTGCAACGCGAAGGCTATCTCGAAGTAGGATTTCGTCGTGGCTGGAAAGTCGCGCCGATCAATTTCGAACAGCTCGACCAGCTCTACGATCTACGCATCGTGCTGGAAACGGCGGCGCTGGAGCGCATGACGTCGGCAAGCGAGACGGCGCGTCAGGTGATCGATGCATTGAAAAAGGTCTGGTGCGTGCCGGCGGAGGCGCGCGAGGGTGACCCGGTGACGATGTTCGCGATGGATGAGCATTTCCATCGGCAGTTGATCGTGTCGACAGGCAATGCCGAGATGCTGCGCGTCCATAACGATATCACCGAGCGTATCCGCATCGTGCGGCGCCTGGACTTCCTGAAGCAGCATCGCACGACGGCGACGTATGACGAGCACGCGAAGATGTTAAACCTGATCTCGCGGAATCGGCTAACCGAGGCGGTGATTCTGCTCCGCTCTCATGTCACCCAGAGCAAGCTCGAGGTCCGCAAGATTACGCTATCGATGCTGACCGATGCGCGCGAGAGCAAGCAACCGTTCGTGAACTAAGCTTGTCTCGATAAAGGTGCGCGTGGCGCCTCGATCGCCGTATCCCGAATTTAAAACGCCAGGCCGACACCCGCTCGCAGCGTCTGGTTCGTCGTGCTCGAAGACGGCTCATACACCAAGCCATCCACGACGTTCGACGCGCCGTATTTGAAATGGCTGATCTGGTAGGCCGCATTGACGTGGACGTGGCGCGTGATAGCGTAATCCATGCCGAGCGACCCCATCTCCGTCAGATCAGACCCGAGCTTGAACTTGCCGGACACATTATCGGCATTCATCGTGGCTGCGAACGTGCCGCCAACTTGCCCTTCGATACTGAAGACCAACTTAGGCGTCGCAGCCCATTGGCCGATCAAACCAACTCCGGCGCTATGGTGGCGATAATGCTCGTCATAGCCGAAGACCTTGTCCGTCGAATCACGTAGCCATTGGTGATAGCCGTAATACGCGTAGTAAATGACCTGACCGGTCGGCGTGAACGGAAACGCCTTACCCACCTTCACATTGATATCGGTCGAATAGACCCGCGTACCCGCCTCGTACGGAATGGTGGCGCCGGTGAAAACGTTTTGCAACGCGCCGTCATAGTCCGTACGGCCTTTGGAATAGGCAAAGCTTGCGCTTAGGTACACGTCTTGAATCCCGAGCATATCGCGCTGTACCGAGACCGTTCCTTGGTAAGAACCTTGGTATCCCGTTTCCGAATCCAGCGTCTGGTTTCGCGCCGATTCTTTGTAATTCGTATATTGGCCGCCCGCCGATGCCGTTAATTGGGTGTTTACACTTTGAAAGATATTGTCGGCATGCGCAGTAACAACAGCGCCCAAGCCTATCGATGCAAACAGGCAAGAGAGCCCACGACGCAATTGACTTTCACGCTTACGGGTCATTCGGATCGCAGAAAAAAAGCTTTCAGGCAGCAGCGACGACTTGGCAAGACGAGCACAGGAAACCATGGAATTCGATGAAGGGTCTGCGGTTGAACGTGCTGCGTAGCATAAACGAGAACAGTAAGAATTTGTAACGGAAAATTTTCTCGCAATTGAAACAGTCGTTTTGAAACGTCACCCGATACAGAAAAGTATGGTTGCAGCACGACAATCAATCAGACGCGTATCGGCCGCCTTGACCCGAAATCGATCGCACTATTGCGCGCGCTCGTCGGTCGCTTCCTCGCCGTGATGGGCCGCCCGGGCAAGGGCTATTCAGGTCATACAAATGACGTAACAAACGTCTGAATTCAAGGGTTTACGACTATGCAATTAGCCCTCAAGAAAGCGCGATGTAAGCCCGTTTACATGGGAAATACCCTGCCCCCGGAGTCGCCTCGCGATGAAGACCTCTACGAAATTACTGTCGCTTGTAGGCACCGCCCTGATCGGCGTGGCCGCTATCGCCGGCATCGCGCTGTATTTCCTCAATGCGTCGCTGCTTGACGGCCGTCGCGCGGAGGTCGTGAACCTGCTGAAGAAGGCCGAGCACATCGTTCAGTATTATCACGACCAACAAACCAATGGCACCCTGACGAAGGAAGCAGCGCAGGCCGCGGCGGTGCAGGCCTTGAACCTGGCCAATCCCGATCGCGTCAGCTATTACTGGGCGACCGACAGCGGGGGCGTCAACATCGTTCACCCGAACGGGGATCTCATCGGCAAGAAACTGGCGGGAAATCAAACCACCAGCGGCATGAGCGATGTGGATGCCTATCGCCAGGGCCTGGCGGCCAGTCACTTCGCGATGATCGACCTGCTGGTGAAGCGCAGCGCCGACTCGCCCGCCGTGCCGAAGCTGCAAGGCGTGTTCGAAGTGCCGGATTGGCAGTGGCGCGTGGGGACCGGCTTCTTTTATGACGATATCAATACCGCTTTCTGGCGCGTCGCGCGCGTGTTGATCGGCTTGTCCGCTGCGCTGTTTGTCGCCGTGGCCGTCATCGCGTGGGCGATCACCCGCAGCGTCCAGAAAACGCTCGGCGGCGAGCCGAACGAAGCAGCCCAATTCGCGACACAAATCGCCGCGGGCAACCTTGCCGCCGACGTGCATCTCGGCGAGGGCGACCAAAGCAGCTTGATGTATGCACTGCATGGCATGCGCGGGCGTCTGCGCGGTTTGGTGGAGGAGATCAAGCACGCGACCGATTCGATCGCAACAGGCTCGAACGAAATCGCGCAAGGTAATACCGATTTGTCGCAACGTACCGAGGAACAGGCCGCCTCGCTGCAGGAAACGGCGTCGAGCATGGAGCAACTGACGGCGACGGTGAAAATGAATGCCGACAACGCGCAGCAGGCCAGCCGTCTGGCGGCGGAAGCGTCGAGCGCGACGTCACGCGGCGGCGAAGCGGTGGATCAGGTCATCGGCACGATGCGCAATATCTCGGAACAATCGCAGAAAATCGGCAGCATCATCTCCGTGATCGAAGGCATCGCGTTCCAGACCAATATCCTGGCATTGAACGCCGCGGTGGAAGCGGCGCGCGCGGGCGAGGAAGGCCGTGGCTTCGCCGTGGTCGCAGGCGAAGTGCGCACCCTGGCGCAACGCAGCGCCAGTGCCGCGAAGGACATCAAGGACCTGATCGGTCAGTCGATCGCCCGCGTCGATCAAGGCACCGGTCAAGTCGAAGTGGCCGGCGAACGGATGACGGAAATCGTGCAATCGATCCGCCGCGTCAGCGACATCATGAACGAGATCGCCGCGGCATCGTCGGAACAGAGCAATGGCATCGAGCAGGTGAATCTCGCCGTCTCGCAAATGGACGAGGTCACGCAGCAGAACGCCGCGCTGGTCGAAGAAGCCGCAGCAGCAGCCGCATCGCTCGATCAACAGGCCGATCGCCTCCGCGATACGGTCGGCGTGTTCCGCCTGGCCTGAGCGTCGTCATCGCCGGGCGCCGTCGACGGCTGTTCGATTGCGCAAATCGGCGAACCACCTCCCCGCGCGTGTTACTGAAGCGACGGTCGATACGCACGGTTTTCAGCACCATTGCGTCGCTCGCCATCAAAGGGGCGGCGACTTTCTGTCGAGCACGACCTCCGCTGTCGGGACAATGATGGCGCTCGCCTACGGCTATCTAGATTGGGCATCCCGGCCCGTATAGCGCTATCGACGCGTGCGCTGCGCGAAGCGGGCTTTCCCACTGCGACGCCTGCTATCGGCGCGCGAAGCAGCTTCCGCGTCGGCGGCTCGCTTCCCGCTAATCTCTGGCCAACGCCCCCCCTTCGGTGGCACCTTCCTGGGAGATAGCCAAATGGGACTGTTCGATACCCTGACGTCAAAATTGTTCGGTACCGCCCACGCCAAGGGTGGTGATGCACCGGCCGGTACGCCTGCGGCAGGCGGCGATGCGGCTAACGCCCACGCGGATCCCCTGGTTCTGCTCCGCGAAAAAGCCGCCAAGCATCCCGAGAAGCTCGACTGGGAGCATTCGATCGTCGACCTGATGAAGCTGGTCGGCATGGATCACAGCCTGGAGGCGCGCAAGAAGATGGCTGAAGAACAGAAGTATCCGGGTGATATGAGCGACAGCGCGGCAATGAATGTCTGGTTGCATCAACAAGTGCTGGACTCCATCGCCAAACGCGGCAGCATCTGAGCGGCTATAGCAACAACGCCGGTTCGTCACGGGACCGCGGCGGGATCCGACGTCGTTAGTGTGCTTCGCCCCAAGACCGGATTCCGCCACCGCGCCGCGACATAAGCGACAATAGGGCTTCGCTACCGCAACCCGGCCGCGCGCCCCGCTGCTTCCTTCGTGCAGCGCACCGCGCTGCGGCATGCGCCAGGAGGAGATGCCGCCATGAAAGTCGCCATCGGACAGTACGTCGTCGGAAAGGACCCCATTGCCAATGCCGAGCAGGCGTCGGCGACCATCGTGCAAGCGCATCACGCAGGCGCGCATCTACTCGTGCTGCCGGAGATGGCGCTGGCGCTGGATGCGGCGGACCCGGATCTCGCCCGCCGCAGCGCACAGCCCTTGACGGGGCCCTTCGTTACTACACTGCGTCACGCCAGTGCCGATGCACCCGGCTTGACCGTCGTCTTCACGGTCCCCGTGCCCGTCGAAGGCAACGACACGCAGGACGGCGGCAAGGCCTATAACACGCAGCTCGCGTTGCGCGACGGCAAGATCGTCGCCGAATACCGCAAGATTCACCTCTACGACGCCTTCAATATGCAGGAGTCGAAGCGCATTGCGCCGGGCGACGCGGTTCCGCCTCTGCTCGATATCGACGGCATGAAGGTCGGCATGATGACCTGCTACGACGTCCGTTTCCCGGAACTCGCGCGTCGGCTGGCGATCGATGGTGCGGACGTCCTCGTGCTGCCCTCGGCCTGGATCAAGGGGCCGATGAAGGAATGGCATTGGGAAGTGCTCTGCACCGCCCGCGCGCTGGAAAATACCTGTTATATGGTGGCGTGCGGCGAATGTGGGCCGCGCAATATCGGCGCGAGCATGGTCATCGATCCGCTGGGCGTCTGCATCGCGCGTGCCGCGGAAACCCCGGCGCTGCTGTTCGCGGAACTGCTGCCGCAACGCATCGCCGAGGCCCGCGCCGCGTTGCCGTCGCTGGCGAACCGACGCTTCGAAACGCCGGCGCTGGCCGTCAATTCACATTCGAGATGAAAGCGAGATAGCCATTGGCCAGACCGCTGGCCGTTTCCATCTTCACGAACACGTTTTTGCCATAGAAGAACGGCAGACCGAAGTCCATCGTGCCGCTTTGCTTGTAGCCCAGATCGTTGAAGGCGTAATAGTTTTTGCTCCCGATCGTGCTGGACGCGTTGGCAATATTGATCGACGTCGCATACGTTCCCGTCGCGCCGGACACATTGGACGAGAACGTGGCGCTGCGCGTGACGGTACTGGTCGGACAGAACCAATTGGCCAGCCCGCTGGACGTACAAGTCGCAATCGAATCGTCCAGGTAATAGACGCTCGACCCGGTGTCGACGAAGGCGCTCGAGTTCGTCGTCCCGTTATAGGTCGACTTGAAATTGAACGCACTGTCGGTCTGTAGGACCGTGGCGCTTCCAACGGCATTGTTCGATTGCGTACCGACACCGAATACCACGGCCCCGGTCGCCGTGGCCGCTCCTGAATCCGAGATGGTCGGCATCTCGATAATGACGCCGTTGTTATTGACGGCGAATTTTGAGACCGGATTCGTCATCTGCTGCGACATCGGCACGGCTGTCGACACGGGGCTGGCGCAAGCGGTCGCCGACGTACATCCCCAATACGACGATGTCGGCGTAGCGGCGCAGGCCGAACCGCAATCCAGGATCATACCTTCCACGCCCAGGATGGCGTTACCGCCCATTGACGCCGCCGTCGTGTAATTATTCGCGCTTCCAGAGGAACAGCCGCTAGGTGCAGAGCCCGCCGCCGAGTCCGCGATCACTTGGATCGGGACGCTGGATGCCGATTCGCCACTCATCTTGATATCGGCGAGGCGACCCGTGCCCCAGGTATAACCGCTGAGGAACTGGCCGCAGACGGCCAGGTATTGGCTGCTCGACGCCAATTGAATACGCGACAGCGCGCTCAGCGAGTTCGGCACGGCCGACGCCAGTACGCGTAAGCCGACCGAGCCCGTGTCGAGGATCACGTTATCGACGGTGTCGCAGGTGCTACTGTTCGGCGCGCATACAGTGATGGTGACGAACGGCGCATTGATCAGACCGGCTTCCGGCCCTTGCTGAACGTTGATCGTCAGAACGTTGCTGGCCGCCGCGGCGATCGTGCTGGTGGCGGCGCTTGTCGATGTGCTGCTGGACGACGAGCCGCCACCGCCACCGCCGCCGCCGCCGCCGCCGCCGCAGGCCGACAGCATGCAGGCGGCAAGCAAGCCGACCAGCCAGGTCGATACGGTCGAAAGACGCGAGCGACGCACGCTCGGGAAAGAAGAAAATCGCATGATTCAGTACGGGTGAACGGCAAGCTAAGCGGGAACGAACGGTGCGCCGACACCGTATTGCCAGGCGGCGCGCCCTCTTTATTTGATGTCGGCGGTGTCCATGCCGGTGGGCACCAGGGCGGGGAGCCAAGCGCGTCCTGAAAAAGCGCCCGGATGGCCGGTGATCTGCACCACCATATTGTCCGTTTGCACATTGACCGGCGTGCCGCGGCTCCGTTGCGCGCCATTCGCGATATCGGATTCGTGTTCGGCCGCGCGAGCGCTCGCATACTGCGTGAACGCATTGCTACCAAGCAAGGACTGCAAATCCGGAATGAAGCGCCCGGCAAACGCGGCAGCAAAGACGGTCTGGTCGACGTTCAGATATTCGCGCTCGACCGTCCCATCCGCCAAGGTGCTCTGACGCACCGTATAGGTGGACGCGGTGCTCGCCGCCGTACTTGTGACGGCGGCTAGCGCCGTTGTCCCGGTGCGCGCCTGGAATGATCGCACCGCGGTGGCCGACAATTGTGCCGAAGCGGGGAGTTGTGGCGCGCCACCGAGATCGGCATGCGCGAGCGGGCTAACGGCAATCGCCAGCACCGACAACGCGGCGAGCGTCATCGCTTGCCGGCGGCCCCGTTGCGCTCGGATGCTATCGAAATGCGTCGAAAGAAATGCCAATGAATTCATCGGTACGACCTGCTTATTAAATAAACCGTATCAGCTAGAGGGCCAGCACATCAGGCTTTCGTGACTGTCATATTTCTTCGACAGCGCACATCGATACCCAATCGAACGTGTGATTCATGGCACCTTTCTATCTGCTGTCTTTATTGTGCCCGAACCGGCGCGCTGCGGCGCACCGTGCAGTGAAGATGCAACAGTCCTCGCACGGCGTGACAGTGCGCGATTAATGCTATCGTCGCGGCATCGGGTTTCACCCTAGCGTCTTTTTGTGGAGGGCAACGATCATGAAAGTAGCGGTCATGGGCGCCGGCGCAGTCGGTTGCTATTACGGCGGTATGCTGGCGCGTGCCGGTCACGATGTCGTACTGATCGGACGGCCCCAACACGTGGACGTGATCAATGCGCAGGGGCTGCGCTTCCAGACGGCACGCTTCGACGAAAGCATTGCCTTGCGTGCGAGTACGGAAACCGCCGCCATCGCCGATGCCGAGCTGGTGCTGTTCTGCGTCAAATCGATGGACACGGAAAGCACGGCCCGTGCAATGCAGCCCTTCCTGAAAGACGGCGCACTGATTTTGTCGCTGCAGAATGGCGTGGAAAACGCCGACGTACTGCGTGCCGTGCTGCATCCGCACGTCCAATCGGACAGCGCGGCGCCCGATGCAGGACGCGCCTCGGTAGCAGTTGCCGCGGCAGTCGTGTATGTCGCGGCGGCGATGGGCGACAACGGCCACGTCGTTCATCACGGCCGCGGTGAACTCGTCATCGAGCCCTCGGCCACCAGCAGCGCGGTGGCCGAAGCGATGATTGCCGCCGGCGTGCCGACGGAGGTATCGGCGAATGTCAAAGCGGCGCTATGGACCAAGCTGATCATCAACTGCGCGTATAACGCCTTGTCCGCCATCACGCAGTTGCCCTATGGTCTCCTCTATGCCGGCGCCGGCGTCGTGGAAACCATGCGCGCGGTCGTGGGCGAATGTCTTGCCGTCGCCCACGCCGATGGCATTCGCCTGACGCGCGACTTGTATGCCGATGTCGCGCTGATTGCCGAGACGATGCCGGGGCAGCGTTCCTCGACCGCGCAGGATCTGGCGCGCGGCAAGCTGACCGAGATCGATCATCTGAACGGTTTGATCGTTCGTAAAGGTGCGGCACACGGTATCGAGACGCCGGTGAACCGCACCCTGCATGCGCTGGTGAAACTAATCGAAGCGAAGCCGCACGCCCCTGCATGAGCGTGCGACGCGTCAATAGCCGTAGGTCAGATTGATGAAGACGCCCTGCGCGCGGTCATCGCCCGCAATGCGGAAGCGATACTGCACGCTGGCCTGCAGATACGATTGCGGCGCGTGATAGCGGTCCTCACGGAACTGGTAGCGGAACGTCGCTCCCACCCCGATACCGACGCCATAGCCGTTGTTGGTCAACTGGTTGTAGTCACCGCCGATAACCGCGTACGGGAAGATCGTCGCTTCCGGCTTGATCGCATCGATACGATAGGTCCGTCCCAGATCGGCTTCGGTGGTCCAGTAGTTCTTGCCCGCCTCGAGATAACGCCCCACTTCGCCGTAGAACGTGCCAGTCCACCAACTCGGCACGTCGTAACGAATCTGCGTGCCGAAGCCATTCGAATAGGCGGCCCGCGCCAGCCAGTCCGACGTGGCGTTGCGGCCGATCGGAATCTCGCGCTCCAAGGCGAGCACCAGATTTTGTCGGGCGAAAGGCCGACCGCGGATCCCCACGGCACCCGACAAACTGGCAATACCGGCATCGCGCGCGCCGCTATTCGATGCCGACGCGAAGCCGGAACGGTCATCCCACAAGGTGCCGCTGACGCGCGCGTAGACTTCGACCATATGGCCGCCCATATAGCCCCACGGACGCCAATAGCCTTCTACCGACGTCTGTAGCGATTTGTTCGAGCCGCTGGCGCTTGGGTTGTTCTCGAGCCCCGATGCAACGCCGGGCCGGTAGCTGGTGGAGACGGTGACGCCGCCGCGTCGATCGATCTCGCTTTCCGTGCGGCGCGTGTCGAGCAATACCGGCGGCGGGATCGTGATCGTGCCGGCGTCGTGCGCATCGATCGCGCGTTTGAAATAGCCACTGGCCAGCGGTGCATCGCCGGTCTGCAACATTGCATAGCCCGCGTCGAGATAGCCGGACGGCGGCAGGTCGCCATTCGCATCGGCGCGCTGAAAGCGGGCGGCAGCCAGCTTCGGCCGATTCGCCGCCGCGGCCAGATAGCCGGCCTGCAGATCCGGCACCGCATCGAGCACGCCATGCGCTACCGCATTGCCGGCCACGCTGCGTGCCTCGGACTGCCGTCCATCGGCATCCAACGCATCGATCAGCAAGAGCTGATGCGATGCGTCGTCGGGGGCGATGCGCACCGCGTCGCGCGCGCCGCGGACCGCCGCCGCATAGTCGCGCCGATCGAAGGCGCGCGCGCCGGCTTGATAGGCGTCGTAGGCCGGATCGTAGGGATAGGTCATGCACGCCGGGCCATAGGTGCTCAGCGTGCAGTCCAGGATCGGCGGCGCGACCGGACCGCGATTTGCAACGCCCGATATCGATGCGGAACCCGGCGCCGGGATCGCGATAGCGCGTTGCTGCGACGAGGCGGCCATCAGATCCGGGGTCATGCCGGCATCGGTGTCGGGCGTGGGCCGCGGCGGTGGCGGATACAGGCGCGCGAGTGTCGGTTCGTGGCCGGCCGTCAACGCTTCCGCTTCGTGCCAGCGCTGCGTCACCGCCACCGAATTGATGTCGGTCGGCGCCATGCTCGCGCCGCCACCGGACCGTGCGAGGGCGTCGTGCAAGGGCTGGAGCGCGGCGCGTGCCAGCGGGGCATCGCTCAGATACAAGGCGAGGTCGGCAATACTGAGGCGCGCGTTGATGACGCGTGTCCGCGCCGCCAGGGCGACATTGACGGCAGTGTCGGCCGGCGTCGCATCGGCGGCCTTGTCAGCATTGTCGGGACGCGGCGCGGCGACGGGATAGGGCGTCGCGTCGAGCGACGGCAGTTTGCCGAGTGCCGACCTCGCATCGGCGATCGCCTCCGCACGCTGGCTTTGCTGGGCGCGGGCGAAAGCACGCCATACACAGAACGTCGCGCCGGCGGGATCGCTATCGCTCGCGCCGGTCGCGCTGTGCAGCGCCATGGCCTCGGTCGCCGCCGCGTCGGCCAAGGCCGGCTGCTTGTCCGCTAGCAAGGCGGCGATCAGCAATTCGCGATACGTCGGGTCGTTCGGCGCGAACATCACGGCGGTCTTGGCCTCCTTGACGGCCTGCGGCGTGTCGCCCGTTTTCAAGGCAAGCGCGGCGGCACTCGCGTCCGGAATGGCGAGGCGTGCACCGACCACCGCGCGTCGGTCGGCCAAATCGCGCGCCGCATCGGCTTGTGACAGAGCCGCCGTATTGGCATCGCCGCGACCTGACGTCCCCGCAGTGCCAGCCGCTGTTTGCGGCGCGCTTGGGTCCATCGCCAGTGCGCGCTGGATCGCCGTGTAGGCCTCCGCGTCCTTGTGTTGCGCCGCCAGCGTGTCGACCATCAACAGGCGCATCGCCATCGAATTCGGATCCAGATCCAGCGAATGCCGCGCCGCTTCCTGCGCAGCCGGATAATCCTGTCGCGCATACGCCCGATAGGCATCCTGAGCGGCAAGGAACGCTGGCGTCGGCGTATAGGGTCGCCCGGCTAGCAGAATCTGCTGCCGTCGGGCCGTGAGCGCACGCTGATCGCCAAAGGCCTTGTGCGCGTCATCGATGACCTTGATCGCATCGCTTTGATGGCCGCCCGCCGCAAGCGCATTGGCCAGCAGCAGACGCAGCGCGAGCACGTCCGGGCGCTGCCGGATCGCTTCACGTGCCTGCGACGCGCTGGCGTCGTACCGGCGCGCGTTGTAATCGTCTTGCGCTTGTTGCGCCACCGCATAGGCCGAACCGCTTAGCGGCAAGGGCAGCGTCGCGTCCGCATGCGCAAGCGCGATCACGCCGCCCAGCAGCAGCGGTGCGACGCGGCGCAGCGCAAGAGGAATGCGTCGATCAGTCATTGCAATAGCCGCTCGACGAGTTGATTGGAAACATAGTGAGGTCCGTCGAACAGATAGACGCGATAGCCTTGATAAGCCAGTAATTGCGGCCGGAGTTCGTCGGCCGTCGCGGCACGAAAAAGCGGCGCGGGCGCGGAGGCCGCCGCCGTCTCCGCTGCCGCAGCGCTTGCCGGCGTGTCCCCTCGCACGGGCGGCAGCGGGCGAAACGCCTCGGCAATGACGCGCACGCGCTGGGCGCCAAAACGGCCGACGAGGGCATCCACATAGCTGCGCGCCACGGGCGCGGTACGGGCGTACACGCCCACGCCGTCCTGAAACAGCACGCCGATGTCGTCGGCTAGCCAGGAGGCGAGCCAGCGCGCCAACGCCGCGCCGCCGATATTCGAGCGGTCGTAGACACTGATCCACAAGGGCCGCGGCAGGTTCGCAAGCGCTTCGCGCAACTGCGGCGCCTGTGCCCACGTGGGATCGACCTCGACCGGGAAATACCATCCCTCGATGTCCAACGGCATCGTGCCGTTGTCGCTGCGCTGCCGTCGGATCGCCTCGGCCAACTGCCGCGATTGCGCCACGAGCGTCGGTATCGCCGCCCGCGCGTGCGGCTCGCTCGACATCCCCGCCAGCCCCATCAGGATGCGCTGCGCCCAGGGCATGTCGGCGATCCGACGCCACTCGGGCAGGCGCGGCGCCGGGCTGAATGCCGCCGATTCCGCAGGATCGGGCAGCGGCACGAAGGCAATGCCGTCGACCGCGCTCCACTGCACCATCAGGTCGGTCACGCCCAAGGCATCCCATCGGCCCGCCGGATCGATGTGCGCATTGTCGAGCTGCCAGACCAATCCTTGCGCCAGCCCGGGTGCCTGGCAGCCGCCCAATAGCGGCGTGGCGCACGACGCCGCGAACGCGGACGCCGTCGAGACGCCGAGCGGCGTACCGGCGAGCGTTTTCCACAAGCCGCCACGGCCGAGCACCAAGGCCGCCGAGCCATGACGCGCCATGGCTCGCAGCACCGTGCGACGCCCGGCCTTCATGTGGCCCCCAACATCGCGCCCGCCGGCATATCGTCGCCCGGTGGATGCGGCAGCGCCCACGCCGGCACCGGCTGCGCGGCGGTGACTTCCCGGGCGCGCGCCTGCGCCGCGATGGCGGCCTGCAAGCCCTCCGGCGTGATCACGCCCTCGGCGACCATGAAGTCCCCGATCCGTCCATGACGCTCCGGCTTGTAGCGCGACAGCACCTCAAAAAAGTGCTCGCGCGTTACATAGCCGAATTCGATCAACAAGTCGCCGAGCAAGGGCACGCGCGTTTGCTTGACCGCCTCGTCGGTTCGCGTGCCGCGTAACATCCGGATGCCGGTCGCGATTTCGCTCTCGCTGGCGACCTGCTGCGCGACGCGATGCACGTCGTCATAGCCCATCGCGGCGGCGAGTTCCGCCAGCGTCTCGTTCGACAGGACGCTGGAACTGAGCAGGATCGTATGGCCCAGTTCGTCCTCGCCATGCACCAGCACGCTGTGCTGCGTGGCGACGTCGAGCGGCAAACGGTCTCGATTCGCTTCGATAATGGCGGGATCGAAATGCGCGCGCTCGATATCGCCCTGGAAGGCAATCGCCTCGGCCAGCGTCTCTTCGTCGAGCCAGCCGCGCGTCATCAGGACACGCCCCAAAGGCACCTGCCGCGCGAAGTCGTCCTGCAACGCCTCTTCCAATTGCGCTGGTTCGATGGCCTGCCAGGACACCAGCAATTCCCCGAGCCGCAGATGGCGCCCGGCGACGAGGCCGTCTTCCGACGGGAAGTCGTGCATCGTCTTGTCCCAGACCAGACGCTTGCCCGTGAACAGGTGATAGCTGAACAGGCGCCAGGCGCGCGTGACCGCCAGGAAGTTGACGAAATTGCTGACCACGCTGCGGGGGATGGCGATCAAGGCCTGCTCCCACCCATACAGCCGCGAAACGAAATAGGCGCGTTGCGTGACGCGCAGGATGACCATCACCGCATTGACGACGAGCACGAAACGCAGCCACCGCGCCTCGATCACCGGCGACGGTATCGGCAGCCAATCGAAGCCGATCCCCGCGACGATGATCAGCACCAGATACTGAATCGCCACCACATAAGCGAACATGCCGATAAAGGCGGTGACGATGCTCTTGCGATCGCGGAACAGCAAATAGCGTTGCGCGAACGTGCCGGTCCAGCCGGTCTGCTGCCAATTCTGCAGGCCGATCCCCATCACCCAGCGGGCCTTCTGCCGATAGGCGGCACGCAGATTGTCCGGAAAATATTCGCGCACGCACAGCGGCATCGTCAGCGTGAATTCCTTTGGCGGCAGCAGCCCGAACAGGCGCGTGCGCAGGGTGCGGAACTGCACCGGGAAACGCGCGAAGATCGATGTCATGCCCATGCGACCGAGTCGTGTGCCGACGTCGTAGTCTTCGGTCAGGCTGTCCGGGTTGAACGGTTGGCGGTCCGTGGTCTCGATCAATCGCTGCATCGCGCGACGCGAGAAACAGGTGCCGGTGCCCGCCGACGGCACGGTGCCCGTGATGCTTTCGCGCACGACCAGATCCTTGCCGTGCCACTCGGCGAACTCGTCCATATAGGTGCCGGCGACGAGCTCATACCAGTTCCGCTCGAGCGACACCACCGGCAACTGAATCATGTCCTTGCGCGGCAGCAGGTAATTGAAGAACTTCAATTCGAGCGGATGCAGCACGTCCTCGCTGTCGTGCATGACCATGCCGGCGAACAGCATGCCGTGCTGCTGTTCGTAGTGGAGCACCGCCTGCACCACCCAGTTCAGGCAGTCGGCCTTGCACGTGGGACCGTCGTGCGGGACTTCCACGCGGCGCAACTGCTTATAGCGACGACGCATCCGTTCGACCTGATCGATCGTGGCGGCATCGTTCTGGTAGGTACCGACGAAGATCACGTAGTTGCGATATTCGAGCACCCGCACCGCATCCTCGATCATCGCGGCGATCACATCGTGCTCGTGCCACGCGGGCACCATGATCGCCAGCATCTGCTCGTCGCGACCGCGCAATTGCGCGACCGTCAACGGACGATAGTTGCGCTTGATCGTCAGCGAACGGTAGATCTCGCGGACCCAGAACCAGGCATCGATGAACAGGTCGTCGAGGCTGGAAAACAGGATCAGCGTGGCGAGAAAGGACGCGCAGTACTCAAGGACCTTGTAGTACTCCGCGACGTAGTAGGCGCTATAGACCGTCATGCGCGGCGCCCTTCAGGATGCGGTCATGACGACCGCAATCGACATCATTCATTGGCGCCCCGCTTATGGCTTGCGATCCGTGGGACTGGCAGGCGGTTTGGCCGTGCTTCCCGATGCCCCGTTGCCGTTACCGTTACCGTTACCGTTACCGTTCGCATGCCCATTGCCATTGCCATTGGCCCGGCCGTTGCCGTTCCCGTTGCGCGTGTCGCCGACATCGTCGTAGGCCAAGCCACGGTTATGCGCTGCCAGTTCGCGTCGACGGCTTGCGCGACTGCGCGCCAGCGCCGCCACGATGACCAGCAGCAGGAAGGCAAGCAGCAAGGCCAGCGGAATGACCCAGCTCAGCCGCAGACGCGTCCAGGCGGCGGCCTTGGCCAGGCCACTCTCGTTGATGCCGTCGAGGTGATCGGTGTCCATGCCCTTCAGCAGACCACTGTGATCGAAGACGGCGACATTGCCCGGACCGATATCCAGATTGTTGGCGATCGACACGTTCTGCCGACCGGCATGCCGATACACGATGCCGTAATGGTCGGCGGTATGCTCGACGTCAAGCAAGCCGACGCCGGCGTTCGCCCCATCACGCTGCCCCACGCCATTGGCATCCCAGATCACCCGATTGTTCGGCGCGGTGATCTTCATCCGATCGTCCGAGAGCGACAACGGTGCCCCCGACAGCGCGTCCATCGGCGCATCGACGGCCAGGAAGGTGCCCGAGACGCTGGCCTTCTGACCGGCCGGCACGACCGTCAACGTCGCATGATGCGGCGAAACCGCCGAGACGGTGGCAATCCGCGTCAGACGCGCCAATGCATCAGGGGCCGTATCGAGCGACGCAGCCGGCACGATCACATTGACGCCGTCGGCGAAGCGCGACGCCATGCCGGTGAAGTCCGCCGTCGGCGTGGCGGTGCCGAGCAGCAGATGACTGGTCGGCAGAATCGCGACCGGGCCGCCCTCGGAGTTACGGCAACCGGTATTCGATTCGCGCTCGAAATGGATGCGCAGCTGACTGCGCGCGCCCAGCGTGTATTGCGGGATATCGAAGCTGACGCGCTGTTCGCGGCCGTCCATATTCAGCAGCTTGGCGCCCACCAGCGTGTCGTTCATGAAGACCGATGCCACGACTGGCGTGTTTTCGCTATCGGGGGAGCCTGCCAGATCGAGCACGACCTGCTTCGGCTGCCGTCCCTTCGAACTGACGGCACCGAGATCGAAAAGCGCGGACCAGTCGGTGACACGTTGCACGCCCACCGCCTCCGGCTGCGCACCAAGTGCGGCAAGCGAGATCTTGTCGCTCTGGCCCATGATCGGCGCCACCGCATCATGCACGACCAGATTGTTCGAGACATCGATCGGGCGCCAGATTGCCGAGAAGGTATCCACCGCCTGACGGTCGCCCAACACGATGATCGCCTGACCGGCGACATGCGCGACGCGTGCCTGCCCCTGCTCCAGCGGCGCGGTCAGTCCATTCAATGCGCCGTTGCGCCAGCCGTCGAAAGCCTGCGTGGCTTGCGGGCCGGCGGCGTTCACTTCGGTGCCCAAGGCGTCGACTTCGCGGTTCAACAGGCTGCGCAAGGCGTCGTCCATGACGACGAAGTCGGCCTGGAAAGCGCGCGACGAGCCGACGACCAGCAAGGCCGCAGCCTCGGCATCGTTCGCGAGCGTGTGGTTGCCGCTGCCGTTTAACGCAGCAAAGGCCGGGATCGATCGCAGTGCCGCCGGCACCCTGACCTTGCTCAGGTCGATCGTGTCGCCGGCTTTCGGGAAGGCGTGGAATTGCGGCGCCGTGCCATCCTGTTCGAGCAGTTCGCCCGTGCGCCATGCGGCATCGAACGCGCCGGCCGAGACCGAGCCCGATCCGACGATCACGGCCGGATCACGCGGCAAGGCACTCCACGCTGCGCGCAGATCGCGGACGGCACGGGTGTCGTAGCTATAGTTCAGCCGCGTGCCGGTATCCACGCGCAGGATGTTGCCGCGGAACGGCTGGTTCACGCAGCGATACACATCGAGGATCGTCCACCAGCGGACGCCGAAGCGCAGAAAGCCGCGATCCCGCGCGGCACCGCTGACGCCCAAGGCCAGGCCGGCATCGCCATCGGTCGCGGTGATCGCACGCGACGACACCGGCGAGCCGTCGAGCGACAGCACCAGCGTGGTCCGCCCGCCATCGCCCCGCATATAGCTGCCATCGAAATTCAAGGTCGGCTTGCCGAGCGGCACGCCTTCGGGCACTGGGAAATAATATTCGCGCACGCTGCTGGTGGTATCGAGCGGATCGACCTCCGGCACGCCCAGCTGTCGCAGCGCCACCGTGCGGCTGACGATGGATTGCCCCACGCCGGCGAAGGCATCGGCGAGGCTGCCGTTGCCGCCCACCGGGGTGCGCGGCGTGGTATCGGCCGCCGCAACCGCGGATGCCGGGGACGGCGCATCGGTGGCGACCGTGCCCGAAGCAGCGGTATCCGATGTCTGCGTTGCCGGCGTCGCGGAAGCCGCCCGGCTCGCCTTTACCGGCGTCCGATGCGCACCGTGGGCGTCGTACGGTGCGGCCATGACCGCGCCCTCCGCGCACAGCACCGTTACCAGTGACGCGCCAATCGCGTGACGTATGACTGAACGTGCTTGAAGGGACAGGGACACGGCTTTCAAGGGAACTCCTTACTCGGCAAAAAAAGGGGCCAAGGGGTGTCGGCCAGCCGGCCGGCAGCACCCGTCGCGACGTATCGATACGTCGGCACCACGAGACACAGAGAGGGCGGCCTGCCTTGCTTGGCGGTCTGCTTGCTATCGGTGTGTTTCTTCCGCGGGCGCGACACGCGCTGCGGCGGATGTCGTCGTCAGGCAATCGCGCGAAACAACGGCGAGACATTTCCACGCGCCTTCACCGGCATCGGTTCGAACTCGTGGACATCGCGCCCGGCCAACACGCCTGCGATGCGTTCGCAGGCATGCCCGTCCCCATACGGGTTGATGTCGAAGGTAGCGCTGGCGGCAGCCGGATCGGCCATGGCCAGCCGTTCCAGACAGGACAGCACGCCATTGCGAATGGCTTTGCGATTCGTCCCGACGAGCCGCACGGTCCCGGCCTCGACGGCCTCGGAACGTTCGGTCACTTCCCGCATGACGAGGACCGGCTTGCCAAGCGAGGGCGCCTCTTCCTGGATGCCGCCGGAGTCGGTGAGGATAATCGCCGCGCGCTGCATCAAACGCACGAAACTCAAATAATCGAGCGGCGGGATCAGATGGACATTCGGCGCGTCGCCAAGGATTGCATTGACCGGTTCCTGAACCTGCGGATTGAGATGGACCGGATAAACAATCTGGATACGATTAGTACGTGCCAGATCATGCAGCGCGCCGCAGATCTGCTCGAAACCATCTCCGAAATTCTCGCGGCGATGACCGGTTACCAATAGCACCGGCAACGCCGGATCGAGCGTGGGCAGCGCCGCATCGAGACGTGCGCGCAATGCCGGGTCGGCTTCGATCTTTTGTGCGATGACGCGCAAGGCATCGATAACGGTATTGCCGGTGACGACGATACGACCGCTCAATGACTCGGCCTGCAATTTGTCGCGCGCCGATGGCGTGGGCGCGAACATCAGGTCGCTGATGACGTCGATCACGCGCCGGTTCATTTCTTCCGGCCAGGGCGAGGCCAGATCGCCAGTGCGTAATCCCGCTTCCACGTGCGCCACAGGAATTCGGCGATGGAATGCCGCCATGGCCGCCGTGGTGGCCGTGGTCGTATCGCCATGCACCAAGACGCGGTCCGGCGCGTGCTCGACCAGCACGTCATCCAGCGCGGACAGCATGCGCCCGGCCAACCCGTTTAAGGATTGGTTCTCGGTCATGACGGACAGATCGACCGTCGGCGTTATCTCAAAAATAGACAGCACCTGATCCAGCATGGCGCGGTGTTGGCCGGTCACGCAGACAATCGATTCGATGTCTGCTTCTCGCGATAGCAAGTGGACGAGAGGCGCCATCTTGATCGCCTCCGGTCGTGTGCCAAAAATCGAGAGGATACGGGTAGTCATTCGGGCTTCCCTGATTCTGGTGATGCAAATCGCTTTTCGAAGTACCGCACCGAAAACACGAGCGCGATACTCCGAACGTCTGTCTTATCATAGGCACAGCGCCCCTAACGCATCCGAACCTCGATTGCGAAACAGGCGAGGCAGAATTCCGTATGCCTATGATTTAATTAAGGAATGCAGCAGATCGATCGATTTGTTATCAAATGTATCCAGCGCAGGCCCGTTGCGCGAAAACTTTCGCGCCAATCCCCCGAGTAGGGTATTCGCCCGTGTTAAACGGGTTATGGCGATGGCAACGACGTAGTCCATTGCGCAAGCCTCGGCAAATACCCATAAATGAATCGTTTTCGAGCGCTGAACATCATTGCGCGGGGGATGCCGGGCTGCGTCGCCGGTGATGCCCCGAGTGCGAAAAAAACGGCCGTCTCCCTCTGCCGGTTGCACGGTTTGCCCGTGCTTTTTAGCGTGATATCCCTGCTTGGCGCGTAGCGTTCGCGCACGGATTCACGACCGGCTCAATCGTTATCGATACTGCGCGGCGACATCCGCCATCGTGAAAAGGGGCCCGCTAATAGCGATCGGCAAACCCATCGCGCCGATGCAAGGTACCGTCTCACTCTACAGCATGTTGGGAAAATATTATCTGGGAATGTACCGATCAGTCCGCTTGGTTACGGATTTTTACAATTCGAAGGGAACTCTGTTACACGCCGCCGCCCAGCAAGCCGAAATGCGCCTCCAGATCCAACTCCGCCTGGCGCAGCACGGACAGTGCCGCGACCGCCGATGCTTCCGGATCCTTGGCCTCGATCGCGACGCAGAGCGCCTCGTGCATCGGCAGCGACCGCTCGGCTGCACCATGCGCCTTTATCCCAATATCGAAGCTGGCCTGCAGGATCGCCGACATCGCGTTTTGCATTTGCTGGACGAACTGGTTGCGACACGCCCTGAGCACCACGCCATGAAAGGTCACATCGGCAGTGACATATTCGCCTTCGCCCTCCACCGCGCGTGCCATCGCGTCGAAGGCGGCACGGAGCGCACGACGATCTTCGTCGGTCGCACGGACGGCGGCCATTCGCGCGGCGGCAGGCTCGATAAGGCGGCGTAACTCCAGCAGATCCGCGAACAGTTGCGCATCGACGGCACCGGTTGCCGCACGCCAGCGCATGACATCGGGATCGAACAACTGCCACTCGGAACGCGGCAGCACGATGGTACCGAGCTTGCGGCGCACCGCGAGCATTCCTTTTGCCGATAAGCCTTTGACGGCCTCGCGAATCGTGATGCGACTTACATCGTATTGCTGCGCCAGGACCGGCTCTGCCGGCAGCAGACCGCCGGGCGGAATATCGCCCGCGCAAATACGTTCACCCAATTGCGTGATCACGCGCCGATGTAAGGTCTCCATCATTCCTCTGCTTCTTTTTGACGGAATCGGACATATCCGTTTCAGATATTGTCACCGGGCGTCGGCGGTCGATATCTGTCCCTGAAAAGGCGCCCGGCGTTTGATGAAATCAGTGTAACCGAATCGATTAGAGAGAAAGACGCCACGGCAAGCGCGTCGAACGAATTGCACACCGATAAGCAACAGATGCGCGACGACACGGGGATCGACGGACGGTGCGATGTCGACGTCGGGACGGTATTACGAGATGGCGCCCAAACCATGAGGCGTAAAATCCCGCTACCCGCGCGATTTTTCCATTCCCTGAGCGGCGTCCCTAAAACGCCGCACACCCGAACGAAGGAGTACCCGCATTGACCGGCCTAGCCGCCCCCTCCGCCCTTTTACTGTCTCTCTCCCTCTGCTTGTCGATTGCCGCGATGGTCTGGCCGCATGTGACCTTCGCGCAGGATGCCCGCACGGCGCACCGCTCCCCACACCGTGCGGCAGCACCGGCCGTCAAGAGTCGTCCGCATGCGCAGAAGCCGCCCCGTTCGCCGCATGGTCGCACCACGCACCATCGGACCCATGTCGCGGCGCCGAAGCCCACGCTCAAGGCAACGGCAAAGCCGAAAGCAAAACAGACGCTCAAACCCCGACATCATCCACGGACGACGCCGGCACACACCCGTATCGCAAAGCGGCCGAGCAAAGCGCAAAGGGCGACGCGCCATGCGAAAGTACAGGTGCCGCGCGTGTCCCCGAGTGCCGCCACGGCGGCCGCGTTGATGGGCGCCACGGCGGAAGCACGCGGGCCGATTCAGACGCGCGTCGCGCCGAGCGGATCGCTTGCATCGCGCCTGGCGCCAAGCGGACCGACGCTGTTGGCGCGCTGCGGTTATACGCCCCATGCGCGCCACGCGCTGCGGACCCGCGCCATCTATGTGCGGGACGCGCGCTCCGGCAAGGTCCTGTTGACGAAGGACGCCACGCGCGTGCGCCCGATCGCTTCCTTGTCGAAGATGATGACGGCGGTGGTGGCACGCGATAGCCATCGCCCGTTGTCCGACAAACTCACCGTCACCGCCGCCGACAAGGATTACATCAAGTTCACGCACTCGCGCTTGAAAGTGGGATCGACGCTGTCGCGCGCCGATATGTTCCATATCGCGCTGATGTCGTCGGAGAATCGCGCCGCGGCGGCCTTGAGCCGCGACTATCCCGGCGGACGCCCGGCCTTCATGCAGGCGATGAATGCGAAGGCGCGGGCACTCGGTATGCGACGCACGCACTTCGACAACCCGACCGGTCTCTCGCCGCACAACGTGTCGACGGCCGAAGATCTGGCGAAGCTCGTGGACCACGCGGCATTGGATCCGCTACTGCGTCGCTTCAGCACCGATAAGTGGGACATCGTTCATCCGGGCCATGGTGAGCTGGTCTATGTGAATTCCAATCGCCTGGTACGGCTGAGCCATTGGCCCGTGGCCTTGCAGAAAACCGGATTCATCAACGAAGCCGGTCACTCGATGATGATGCGGCTCGATGTACACGGCCATCCGATCACGATGGTCCTGCTAGGCTCGCCGACGCCGCAAGGCGATGTCGATGACGCGATCAAGATCCGCCATTGGCTCGACTGCTCGTTGCAGTCGTGACAACCCGGGATGTAGCTAAAAAGGATGTCATGCCCTATTTGCCGATTTCCAGAGTCACCTACACCGCGCGCGCCGCGTCTATCGCCGCGGCCTTCGCGCTGTTCACCAGCATCGCCCATGCCGATGGCAATCCTGCCGCCGCGCCGGTCGGCACGATCGACATAACCGGCAGCCAGCCACCGGCGACCGTTGCCGCAGTAGCGTCCGGTACGGCAGCATCGTCACCGGCGGCGGCCGGAGCGCCTGCCACGCCGGATGCGGGCACCGATCACGAACACGGCAGCGGCGGCGCACGCAACGCTACCGGGCCCCGATTGCGCGTGGTCGTACCGACCGCTTACGCTTATGCGATACGCGATGTCGCGCGGACCTTTACGGCGCACACCGGCTTGCCGGTCACCGTGCATGTCACGACGGCCGGCAACGCGCCCGCCAGCGTGCGCGAGGGATCGAGCGAGCCGGCCGATGCAGGACAGGCGGGGAGTGCATCGCACGGCCCACATGCATCGCAGACGCACGCTTTCGATATCGTCATCGCCACCGAGGCCGACATCGCGCAGATGCTCGGCCAGGGCCTGATCGCACCGCACAGCGGCACCGCGCTGCCGAAGGTCGGCATCGGCCTGGCCGTGCCGAAGGGCCAGGCGATTCCCGATATCCGCACGATCGCCGCGCTCCGTCGCACCTTGCTCGCCGCCCACACGGTGGTCTTCGAAGACCCGGCAATGGGCGGCCCGAGCGGCGCCAACGTCGTCAAGCTGTTCGATCGACTTGGCGTGGCGGACCGGATGAAGTCACGCTCGAAGATGGTGCCCGCCGACGATATCCGACACGCGCTGACGCATGCGCATGCGGACCTCGTCATCGAGGAAGCACGCTTGTTGCGCGACGCGCCGGGCGTGCAATACGTCGGCGAATTGCCGGCCGGCGTGCAATATTTCACACGCTATGCCGGCGCGGTCACCGCGCGATCGACGCACCCCACCGAGTCGCGCGCCTTGCTGTCCTTCATCGCCGCCGGCCTGTCGCCGCAATTGCAGCGTAGCCCGTAATGACGCGCCCGGCGGCGCGGCGTCGAGGACCGCCCTCGACCGCGTCGCCGCCAGGTTCACGTTTATCCTTTCGGCACATCGGCTTAGCGCTGCGCCGCCCTTCCGCTTCCCCGTTGCACTGCCGTATTCCGCGCCGCCCTGGCGCCGTCTCTCCTGCGCTCGAAATCGCTATTTCCCTTGGTATACAACGGCTTATCCGAGCGGGATTACGGCATGCCAGGCATCGAACTTGCTCAGACCCTGACGATCGAAAGCCGTCGATGAACGGCCGCGAGGGGCAGTGACCCGCACTGCATCCGATGCATCGTCTGCGCTCGCCGCAGTCTTTCCCGCACTACTTTCATCCAGGACGACCATGTCGAACGACATCACGCGCCGCCCCCCGGCTGGCACCGCCGTTTCTTGCCCGACGCTCGGCCCCCATACCGATTCCCAACAGGGAGGTGCCCACACGGCCTCTCGCGGCCGAGCGAACGGTGCCGCCCACGGTACGGACATGCCGCCCGATGGCGATGGCGGTCTCGACAGCGACGGCCTGCAATCGAAAATGACCCGGCGCTCCTTCATGACCTGGGTCAGCGTCAGCGGTGTTGCCGTCTCGCATCTGGCCCACGCCGATACCGCCGCCGAGCGCGCCGATGCGCCGCTGCCGTCCGAACCGGACATTGCCACGCACACGCAGGCGGCCGCGCCGATCGGCAGCGGCGCCGTTCCGGTGCGCTTCACGTTGAACGGCAAGGACACGCAGTTGCAATTGGATCCGCGGACGACCTTGCTCGATTGCGTACGCGAATCGCTGTCCTTGACCGGCACGAAGAAAGGCTGCGACCACGGTCAGTGCGGCGCCTGCACGATCCATGTGAACGGCCGACGGGTCAACGCCTGCCTGAGCCTCGCTGTGGCGCATGACGGCGACACGATCACGACGATCGAAGGGCTGGGCGAACCCGGAAAGCTGCATCCGATGCAGCAGGCTTTCATCGACCACGACGGTTATCAATGCGGCTATTGCACGTCGGGACAGATCATGTCCGGCGCCGCATTGCTGCAGGAGCCTTGCGGCAACAGCGATGCCGCAGTGCGGGAAGCGATAAGCGGCAATCTTTGCCGCTGCGGCGCGTACAAGAACATCGTCTCGGCCGTGCAATCCGTGCGCTTCATGCGCAAGACCTGACCGCAGACACCGCGACGCGATCGGTCACAGCGACCATCGCCTTCCCCTTACCGATTCCGGAGTGCCACGATGCGCACCTTTACTTTCGATCGCCCCGTCGACGCAGCGGCGGCGATCCACGCGGCGGCCCAGTCGTCCACGGCACAGCAAGGCGCCAGCGTGCGCTTTCTCGCCGGCGGCACGACGCTCGTCGACCTGATGAAGCTCGATGTCGAGCAACCGCAGCAATTGGTCGACCTGAACCGGCTCGGCCAATCCGATCCCGCCCTGACGGCAGTCACGCAGCGTGCCGACGGCGCACTGGTCGTCGGCGCGATGGTCCGCAATTCGGATCTTGCCAATCACCCCATCGTCCAGCGTAACTATCCGGTGCTGTCGCAGGCACTGCTCTCCGGCGCGTCGGCGCAGTTGCGCAATATGGCGAGCACCGGCGGCAATCTGCTGCAACGCACGCGCTGCATGTATTTTCGAGATACGGCAATGCCGTGCAATAAGCGCGTGCCCGGCAGCGGCTGCGCGGCGCGCACCGGGGCAAACCGGATGATGGCGATTCTTGGCACCAGCGCGCAATGCATCGCGAGCAACCCGTCCGATATGAATGTCGCGCTGGTGGCCCTGGGCGCGACTGTCGTCATCCGCGGTCCGCACCGGGAGCGCCAGGTACCGATCGACGAATTCCATCTGCTGCCCGGCGATACGCCGTCGCAGGAAACGGTGCTACAACCGGGCGAACTGGTGACGGCCGTCATTCTGCCGCCGCCGTTGACGGGCACCCGATCGATTTATCTGAAACTGCGCGACCGGGCATCGTACGAATTCGCGCTGGCATCCACGGCCGCGATCGTGTCGATGGACGGCGAGCGGATTCGCTTCGCCCGGCTGGCCATGGGCGGCGTCGGCACGAAGCCGTGGCATGCAGTGGAAGCGGAGCGCGTGCTGAACAACGCGCAGGCGAACGACGCGACGTTTGCGGCGGCGGCCGATGCGGTGCTCGCGCATGCGCAACCGCAGTCGCAGAACGGCTTCAAGGTGGAAATGGCCCGGCGCTGTCTGATCCATGCGCTGAACATCGCCTGCGGACGCGTCGCCGGCGCGGCCAGCGTCTGAACCCGAACGGAGCAAGCACTGTGAGAGATTCCTATCGCGACATGACCATGGCCGTCGGCAGCGCGATCACGCGCGTGGATGGCCCCTTGAAATGCAGTGGCCGGGCCCACTACACCTCGGATCGCCGGCTCGACGGCATGCTGATCGCCGTGCCCGTCTCCGCGACGATCGCCAAGGGCGAGTTGACCGCGCTTGATACGCGCGCGGCGGCGGCCATGCCCGGCGTGCGAGCGATTCTGACACACGAGAACATCGGCGGCTTCAACCGCGTCGACAAGAAAAGCGGCATCAAGATCGACGAGTCGCGCCCGCCGCTCGACGACACGACGATCCGCTACTACGGGCAATACATCGCATTGGTCGTGGCCGATACGTTCGAAGAAGCGAGCGCCGCCGTATCGGCCGTGCAGGCAACGTATCGCAGCGCCGGGCAGCCGAATGTCGCCACGCACATGACGCCCGACGAGAAACCGGAAGTCGGCAGCGAACGGGGCGATGCGGAAGGCGCCTTCCAAAGCGCCGACGTGAAGATCGACCACACCTATACGACGCCGATCGAAACGCATAATCCGATCGAGCTGCACGCCAGCGTTGCCGTCTTCGACGGTAGCCATTACACGCTGTACGAGTCGACGCAGGCGATCGTCAATCATCAGGGCGCGATGGCGCAGATCCTGGGCGTGCCGAAAGACCACGTCCGTATCGTCACCGAATATCTCGGCGGCGGTTTCGGCGGCAAGCTCTGGCCGTGGACGCATACGGTGCTGGCGGCCGGAGCGGCGCGCCAATTGCGCCGTCCGATCAAGCTCGTCGTCACGCGCAAGATGATGTTCGAAACGGTCGGCCATCGTCCCAATACGCAGCAACGCTTGCGACTGGGCGCAAACCGCGATGGCCGCCTGACCGCGCTGCTGCAGGACTTCGTCTGTCATGCGCCAGCGCTCGACAAGCGCGCCGAGAATTGCGGCGAAGCCACGCCCTATCTCTACTCCACCGCCAATCTGCGCGTAACCGGCGGCACGAGCCGCCGCGACATCGCACCGGACACGTCGATGCGCGGCCCCGGCGCGGTGCCCGGCCTGTTTGCCGTCGAATCGGCGATGGACGAATTGGCGCTGGCCTTGAACATGGACCCGGTCGCGCTGCGGCTGAAGAATGAACCGACCCAGGACGAAAGCCTCGGCGTCCCCTTCTCGTCGCGGCATCTGGTCGAATGCCTGCAGCGGGGGGCCGACAAGTTCGGCTGGGAGAAACGCGATCCGGCCATCGGGGCGATGCGCGCGCCGGCCACCCCGAATCCGATCACCGGCGTCGCCGGCGATGAGATCCTGGGATGGGGCATGGCATCGGCGTCCTGGATGGCGAAGCGCGTGCCGGCGCAGGCGGCCGTGGCGTTCCGCGACGACGGCACCTTGCGCGTCTCCAGCGGCACGCAGGATATCGGCACCGGCACCTATACGGTATTGGCACAGATGGCCGCCCAGCAGGCCGGCGTGTCGCTCTCGCAGGTCGTGGTCGCCATCGGCGATACGCAGTTGCCGTCGGGACCGATGTCGGGCGGATCGATGGCGACCGCCTCGCTGGTGCCGGCGGTGTCGCAAGCCGCGCGCGACGCGATCGGCAAGCTGCTGCAAGCGGCAACTCGAGCCGAAGGGACGCCGTTCGCCGGCAAGGCGGCCAGCGATCTCGGTTTCGGCGAAGGGCGCGTGCATCTGAACGGCCAACCGGCCGCGGCCGGCGTCCCGTTTGCACAAGTGCTGCGCGCGGCGCGCTTGGACGGCGTCCAAGGCGAAGGCAAGTCGGGCGCCAGCGGCAGCGATCCGAATGCCAAACAGATCTCGATCCACTCCTACGGCGCGCACTTCGTCGAGGTGGGTTGGCAACCGGAGATCGCGCGGCTGCGCGTGCGACGCGTGGTCACCGTGATCGACGGCGGCAAGGTGATCAATCCGAAGACCGGTGCAAACCAGATCGAAGGCGCGATCATGATGGGCGTGGGCATGGCGATGTTCGAACGCACCGAATACGACGAACGGAGCGGCGCGCCGATCAACAGCAATCTGGCCGACTACATCGTCGCCAGCAATGCCGATACGCCCGATATCGATGTGACCTTTCTCGACCATCCCGACACGGCCCTGAACGAACTCGGCGCGCGCGGTATCGGCGAAATCGGTCTGGCCGGCTTCGCGGCCGCGGTGACCGCTGCCGTGCATCACGCCACCGGCGTGCGAGTGCGCGACCTGCCGGTGCATGTGGAGACCTTGCTGGGATCGACTGTGAAAGCGTGATACCTTCGCTGCTGTCGTCGGCGCTTGCTCGAAGCCGCTTTCTTCCGTAGCGATGTCATCCGTGTCCTCTTCTCCGTCTCGCCCCGTATCGCCCCTCAGCAACGCTGCCGACGCGCCGCCGGCGGCGGTTGATACGGCGGCCGATGCTGCGGCGATCGCCGCCGCCATCCGGCGCGCCGAGATCGACGCACAGGCCGGCCGGCTGGACGACGCGCAAGACGGTTTGATGGCCGTGCTCGCGCAGGCCCGGGAACACCTCGACGCGCTGGCCGGCCTCGCCTATCTGGCGATGCGGCGTGACGCCTACGCGGATGCGTCCGCCTGGTTCGATCGCGCGCTCGCGACCGAGGCGCGAGGTGTTGAACAATCGCCCGCCGCCGCCAGCACGCAGGCACGCATCGGCCTGCTGCGCGACGCGGCACTGACGCATCAACGCGCCGGCGATCTCGTGCGCAGTCGTACCTTACTCACGCAGCTGGCGGCGCTGCTGCCGTCCCCGGAAAACCTGCTGGCCTTGGCCATGGGCCATATCGCCCTGCAGGAATACGATGCCGCTCAGCCTTTGCTGGAACGCGCGATCCACGCGCAACCGATGGCCTGGGAGCTGCACTACAACCTTGGCCGATTGCTGGGCATGCGTGGCCGATACGACGAAGAGATCGCGGCGTATCGGCACGCGCTGCGGATCGCGCCGAACGCGGTCCCCCCCGAGGTGAATCTGGGCGTCGCGCTGCGCGATCTGCATCGCTTCGACGAGGCGATGCAATCGTTCAAGCGCGCCGTGCAACGCGATGCCTCGAGTGCCGAAGCCCGCACCAACCGCGCGCAGACTAATCTGATGCGGGGCGAATTCGAGCACGGCTGGCGCGAATACGAATGGCGCTGGCGCGACGGCCCGCCGACGCGGCCGGCTTTCGCCGACGATCGCAATCAATGGGATGGCAAGTCCTCGCTCGCGGACAAGACGATACTGCTGTTCGCCGAGCAAGGCTTCGGCGACACGATGCAATTCGCGCGGCTTGCACTGACGGTGGCCGCACGACAGCCAGGCCGCCTCGTCCTGCGCGTACAGGCGGCGCTGGTGACGTTGTTTGAGGCCTCGCCGGCGTTCATCGATGCCGGCATCGTCATCCTGTCCGACGCGGCCCCGCTGCCCGACTTCGATGTTCAAGCCGCGCTGATGAGCCTTCCGCATCTGCTGAACCTAAGGCTGCTGGCGATACCGACGCCGATCCCTTATCTGTTCGCGCCGGGCGCATCCACACACGATCATCATCCCACGCTTGCCGGACACGCGAACGATCACGCCGCGTCAGCGCATGCCGCCGCCACGGCGGCGCGAGCGCCCGCGCGACGACGCATCGGCCTGGTGTGGCGCGGCAACCCGCAACACGTCAACGATCACAATCGCTCGATCGCGCTGGCGCAATGGGAATCGCTGCTGCGCGAGACGCAGACGGACATCGAATGGCTGGCCTTGCACGATCGCGTGCCCGATACCGAAACCGTGCTGTTGCAGCAGTGGGATAGGGACGGATTGATCCGCGACAGCCGGCCGATGCTGAAGACGTTCGCCGATACGGCGCGCGAGGTGGCAACGCTGGATCTGGTCATCAGCGTCGATAGCGCGGTCGCGCATCTGGCCGGTGCGATGGGCAAGACGGCGTGGATCGTCTTGCCGTTCACGCCGGATTTCCGTTGGCTGCTCACGCGCACCGATACGCCGTGGTATCCGTCCGCGCGGCTGTTCCGCCAGACGGTGCGCGGCGAATGGTCCGACGTGTTCGACGCGATAAAGATGGCGTTGGCGACGGTATAAGGTCCGCTCCGCCAACACCGGATGCGTTGGCCCGCGAGAAGAGAGCGATCAGCCGCCGCGCATCGCCACCGAGCGCGCATGCGCCGCGCCCACGGCGGCCTTGACGGTCTCGAAACAATCACCGGCATCCAGCGCGGCGATCGCGGCGGCCGTCGTGCCGCCCTTCGACGTCACGTTCTTACGCAACTGTTCGAGTTCCAGCGGTGATTGGCTCGCCATCTCGGCGGCGCCGACGAACGTCGCGCGCACCATCTGATGAGCCGCCTCGGGCGGCAATCCCAGTTCGATCGCCTTCTGCTGCATCGCTTCCATGAAATAGAAGACATAGGCCGGGCCGCTGCCGGACAAGGCCGTGACCGTGTCCAGCGCATCTTCATTGTCGAACCAGACCACCTGACCCGCCGCCTCGAGCACGGTTTGCGCCGCGTCGCGGCTGGCATCGGCGACGCCGGCCGGCAGATAGCCGCCCGTCATCCCCTTGCCGATCAACGACGGCGTGTTCGGCATCACGCGCAGGATGTTGGCATAGCCGCCCAGCCATTTCTGCAGCGACGCCACCGTCACGCCCGCGGCGATGCTCAGCACGAGCGCATGCTTCAGCAAGCCGGCCAATTCCGCGGCCAGCGCTTCCAGCATTTGCGGCTTGACCGCCAGCACCACGACATCGGCGGCACCGATCGCGTCGATGGCGGCCTGGTCCGTCACCGCCTTGCTGACCGGCGTGCCGAATGTGGCGGCGAGCTTCGCGCGCCCTTCGTCGTTACGACCGACGACATGGATGCTGTCCGCCGCATGACCCTGCTTGATCAAGCCGCCGATCATCGCGCTGGCCATATTGCCGCCGCCGATAAAAACGATGTTCATGCTGTCCTTCCTATTTCGAAAAGTCATTGAAACCGGGTGATCGCGAACGGCCGCAGATCGATCGTCGGCGTCTCGCCCGTGATCAGCGCAGCCACCAGACGGCCGGTCGCCGGCGCGCAGGTCAGGCCGATATGGCCATGGCCGAACGCATAGATCAGGTTGGACACGCGGGGCGAACGGTCGATCACCGGCAGCGAGTCGGGCGTGCTGGGTCGGAAGCCGAGCCAACGTCTCGGCGTCTCGGACGCCACCGCGTTAGCAGCGGACGTCGATGCGGCTGCGCGGGCATCGGCATGGCCCGACGCCATTCCGACCGATGCCGTCCCCGGTGGCGCACCGTCCCGATGGCTGTCTTGCCAGGTGTCGATTGTCGCGATGGCCGGCGCGAGCGCCGGATACATCCGCGCCAATTGCCGCGCGAGCAGATCGGTACGGCGCCAATTTGCCGGCGCGCTCATCCCGGCCAGCTCGACCGTCCCCGCCGCGCGGACCCGGCCCGCCATCGGCGTGGCGAAGATCTTCGCTTCGGCCCAGAGCGTGGGAATCCGCGGACCGACCGCTGCGAGGCTATCCGGAAGTGCGAGGGTATGCGGAATCTCGATATGGTAGCCGCGCTCGGTGTCCAGCAGGACCTTGTCGCCGACGCCCCGGGCGAGCGCGCCAGACCAGGCACCCGCCGCCACGACGATCGCATCGGCATCGGTGGCGATCAGGCCGGTATCGGTCTGTACGCCGATCGCGCGTCCGTCGCGCGTGGCGATACCGGTCACATTGGCGCGCAGTATCGTGCCGCCATGCGCGCGCACATGATCGGCGATGTGTTTCGCGTAGGCAGCCGGATCGATCACGTGGCCGGTTTCGCCGATATAGCGGGCCCGCAGGAACGTATCGGCCAGATGCGGTTCGCGGGCGCGAAGCGCGTCCCGATCGACATCCTCGACGACGATGCCTTCGGCGGCGCGTCGCTGCATCGATCCGCTGTCACCGTCATACGCGGCCTGCGTGCTGTAGGCGGTCAGATGGCCGACCGAGCGTAGCAGATGTCCGGCACCCACCGCGTCGGCCAATGCCGTGCTCTCTCGCAGCGCGCTGCCGGCGAGCGTCCGCAACGTCTTGACCTGCGCGGCCACGCGCGTCGCATCGGACGCGGCCAGGAAGCGCATCAACCACGGGAGCATCGTCGGAAGATAGCGTGGGCGCAGCACCAGGGGACCGTCCGGATCCATCAGCCAGCCCGGCATTTTCTTCAGCACGCCCGGCATGGCGACGGGAATGATCGACGAGGGATTGATGCAACCGGCATTGCCATGGCTGGCGCCCGCGGCCACGCCGTCGCGATCGATCAACGTGACGCGATAGCCTGCCTGCTGCAGGTGATAGGCGGCGCAAACGCCGACGATGCCAGCGCCGACGACGGCGATCGATTGATCTCTCTGAGGCATGATCCGCAAGCCGCGCGCACTGCCGCCGGCCGGCGTCTGCCGGGACAAATGCGCGAAGGAAAAAGTCAGTAAGCGCGCCGCCTCAATGCCGCTGGAAACGCTCCAGGAACGAGACGATGCGTGGATTGTCCCGCGCGTCGAAGATCTCCTTCGGCGTGCCGGACGCGGCAATTCTACCCTGGTCCATGAAGCAGACCCGATCCGAGATGTCCCGAGCGAACGACATTTCGTGCGTGACCAGGATCATCGTCATGCCGTCCCGGGCAAGATCGGCCATGACCTGCAGCACCTCGCCGACCAACTCCGGATCCAATGCCGACGTGGCTTCGTCGAACAGCATCGCGCGCGGCTGCATGGCCAGCGCACGCGCGATCGCCACCCGCTGACGCTGGCCGCCGGACAGGCGATTCGGATATTGCTGCGCCTTTTCCGCCAGACCGACCTTGTTCAGCAGATCCATCGCCAGCGCGTTCGCCTCGGCGGTGCGCATCTTCTTGATCTGCGTCGGCGCTTCGGTGATGTTCTGCAGGACCGTCTTGTGCGGATACAGATTGAAGTGCTGGAACACCATGCCGAGGTCGCGCCGCAGCAGCGCGGCCGCCTTCTGATTGACGCGGCCCGGCCGCCCCACCGACGGGCGGAAGGTAAAGTCATGCTCGGCAACCGTCAGACGCCCTTCTTCCGGCACTTCGAGCAGGTTCAGGCAACGCAGCAGCGTGGACTTCCCCGATCCGCTCGGCCCGATCAGCGAGACGACCTGCCCGGTGGCGATATCCAGCGAGATATCGCTGAGCACCTTGTGCGTGCCGAAAGACTTGCCGATATCGCGCGCGCGGATCATCGGCACCGGCAGGCCCGCGAGGGTCTGCGCGTGACCATCGGCATCGGCGTCGACGCGGTGCGTCATGGACGTGCTCGTATTGCTCATTTATGCGCTCCCAGACGGCGTTCGAGCCATTCGGCAAACGACGTCACCGGGAACAGCACGACAAAATACAGCACCGCCACCGTGGTGTAGACCTCCAGCGGCCGATACGTCGTGGCCGTGACGACGCTGCCTTGATAGACCAGATCCGCCACGGCGATCGTCGACACCAGCGAGGTGTTTTTTAACTGCATCACGGTCTGGTTGATGAACGACGGGATCATCAGGCGAACCGCCTGCGGCAGGACGATACGACGGAAGACCGTCGTGGACAGCATCCCCGTCGCCTTGCCGGCCTCCCACTGCCCCTTGTCGACGGCCGCGATGCCGCCCCGGAAGATCTCGGCATAGAAGGCGCCGGTGTAGAGCGACAGCGTCAGAAACGATGCCGTCGCCGGCGACATCGACGCGCCGATCAGCACGGGCAGCGCGTAGTACATCCAGATCAACTGCACCAGCAAAGGCGTGCAGCGAAAGATTTCGATATACAGACGGAAAGGCGCCGCCACCCACTTGTTGCCGAAGGCGCGCGCGCTGCCGGCGATCAGGCCCAGCACCAGACCCACCGCCACGGTGACGACCGTGTACAGGACCGTCAGGCCCAACCCGCGCAGGAACAGCACCTTATACGCGAGGATCGTCGAAAAATCCCAGTGATAACCCATCGTTCGCCCAGTGTGATGCGATCAGAAATGCACTTGCGGCGGGATGTCGGTCGGCTTGATGCCGGCCTGCCCGAGCGAGGCGAGCATCCATTCCCGCACCGAGCCCATTAGTCGGCTGTAATCGGCCCAGGTGCTCAGGAAGTCGCGCCAACGATGATCGGCCTCGATACGCACGCCCATATTGGCGGGCATCGTCAGCTCCGGCTTCGGAATCGACAGATCGCCCAGTTGCGGATTCTTCTTTAACGCGTCGATCGCCAGCACCGTCAGCACGACGACATAGTCGGCGCGGCCGCTCGCCAAGGCGAGGAAGGCTTCGGCGCGATGCGGGAAACCGGAGATCTGCGTTTTGGGCAGATAGCGACGTGCGATGGTTTCATGCGTCGTGCCGAGGTCCACCGCGATGCGGATATCGGGCTTGTTGATGTCTTCCCAATTTGCCACTTTCGGCACGCCCTTGCGACCGATGAGCGTGAAGGAGTGCACGATGATCGGCGTCGTGAAATCGATCGACATCGCGCGTGCCGGCGTCGGATTCAGCGCAAACGCCAAATCCACCTTGCCGGTCTGCAGATCGAGAATGGAGTTGGCATAGGTCGACTCGACCTCGACGACCTTCGCGCCGAAGTTCGACGCGATGTCTTTCGCCATGTCGATACAGGCGCCCGACCACTCGTTGGAGACAATGTCCTTGTGGAAGTACGGTTCCTCGCCGGCGAACGCGGCGATGCGCAAGGTCTTGCTCTGTTTCACGCGATCGAAGGTGTTTTGACCGGGCGCAGCCTGCGCACTGGCGCTCTTCGCCACACCGGCCACCGCCGCCACACCCACGCCTGCTACCAGCGAACGCTGCAGAATGTCCCGCCTGTTCATCGTCAAAGGCCTCTCTTGTGATGTTGTGCCGTCATAAGCGTCGATAGACGCGGCATGGCATGCTGCAAGCCTGGCTACCTCGCTCCCGGTCGGTCCGATGCTAGGAAGCCAAAAATAAAGGTGCAACTTCCGCACGAAAATCGCGCCAATCAATGTCCTTACAAAACCGCATCGGCGCAACCCGACATTGCCCCTCGGGCAAATTACGGTTGCGATTCTTCGGAATCCGATGAAAAAGACCGCTTTTGCATCGACGACAACCGGCGCGCAATCATTGCTGATGCCTTACCGCGCGGCAAGCCGTGGAAGCTTCGGGTTGCACCTTTTATTTTTTTGAGAGAGGATTTTTGCGGACCCAACCCGCCTGCCAGCCACGACCATGACCGATCCGACCTCATCGCGCCTCCCCGCCGACGCAGACGCCGCGTCCTCCGCCTCTTACTACGCGGCCCGCGTCGTCGACACGGCCGACATCCCGGTGATCGATATCGGCGACTTGATCGACGGCACGCCCGGGGCGTTGGATGCGGTTGCGGCACAGGTCATGGAGGCATCGCGCCGCATCGGTTTCTTCTATATCCGTGGTCATCGCATTCCGACCGAGATCACCGCGCGCGCGACGGCGGCGATGCGCGATTATTTCGCCTTGCCCGGTCCGGTAAAAGCCAAGCATCCGGTCAATACGAGCCAACGCGGCTGGATGGCAACCGGCGTTGCGCGCCTGGAAGGCTCCAAGACGCACGATCTGAAGGAAATTTTCTTTTGGGGTCCGGAACGATGGGCGGAGCGGCTGGCCGCGCGCAAACAAGCGGACTCGCTGATCGCCGACAACGTCTGGCCCGACGAAGACTTTGCGCGCCTGCGTCAGGACCTGCTGCCTTATTACGATGCGACGCAGGCGGTCGGGCGGGCATTGCTGTCGGCGATTGCTGCCGGTCTCGGACAGGATCCGGCGTTCTTTGAGCATCGCTATACGTCGCCGATGGCGCGTGGACAATTGGTCTACTATCCGGTCTCGACCGCGGACGACGAGCGCGAAGAACGCTTCGGCTCGGCGCCGCATACCGATTTCGGCGTACTGACGCTGCTGCTGCAGGACACCAATGGCGGCCTGCAGGTGCGCAACCGTGCCGGCGAATGGATTGCGGCCCAACCCATCGAGGGCACGCTGGTGTGCAATATCGGCGACCTGTTGAACCGCTGGTCCAATGAAACGCTGAGTTCGAATCTGCACCGCGTGATCAACCGCTCCGGCAAGGAGCGGCATTCGCTCGTGGTGTTCTTCGATCCCGATCCGGACGCCATCATCGATCCGGCCGATCTCGGCTTCCCTGGCGGCCGCGAGAAATACCCCCCCGTGACGACGTCGGAATATATCCACGGGAAGAATCGCAAGAACTTTACGCAATATGGAGCGGTGAAATGACCCCATCGACACCGACGACGCTGTCGGACACGACCCCGGTCCCGAAAACCGACGCCACGGGTCGGCCGCCATTGCGCGTCGGCCTTGCCGGCTTCGGCGCCGTGGGCCAGGACCTGGCGCGCAGGCTGTTGCGTGGCGATCTGCCTGGCGCGGCGCTCGTCGCTGTGTGCGCGAATCGCCTCGATGCGGCTCGCGCACGCTTGGACGCGTTGGATGAGGTGGACGGCGCCGGGGCATCGGTGCCGGTCATGTCGCTGGAGGCGATGTTGCGCGATGTCGATATCGTCTGCGAATGCGCCACCGCCGAATCGTTCCCGGAGATCGCGCGCGCTGTCGTGCGCGCCGGCAAGACGATCATCACCGTCAGCGTCGCGGGCCTGCCCAACACGCCGGATCTGATGGACCTGGCCGCACAGTACGGCGGCCGCATTCGCGTGGCCAGCGGCGGCCTGCCCGGTCTCGACGCGGTCCGCGCCGTGAAGGAGGATGGGATCGAGCGAATCCGGCTGAAAACGACGTTCCGCCCGGAATCGCTTGCGCATGAACCGTTCGTGATCGGCCTGGGTTTCGACTTCGGCAGCATGCCGGCGGCATCGGTCCCTTCGACGAAAGTGTTTGCCGGCACCGCGCGCGAAGCGGCCGCCGCCTTCCCCCGTCACTTCAATGTCGCCATCGCATTGAGCCTGTGCGGCGTGGGCTTCGACAAGACCGATATCGAAGTCTGGGTCGATGGCGCCGTGGAAGGCGCCGTTCAGGAAATCGAAGTGAAAGCCTATGCGGCCGATCTGACGCTGATCAGCCGCAACCGCCCATCGCGTAATCCGCGGACGTCACGTATCGTTGCCCCCAGCATGATGGCGGCGCTGCGCAATTTCGTCGACGTGCTGCAAGTCGGGTCCTAATCCCGGCCACGCAGCGTCGCGGCGTTTTTTACAGCACCGTCTCGGAACGCAGACCGCTTCCGAGCGCGTCGCTGCTTGCAAGGGTCCCGCCCGGATGTCGACTCGCTTGCGCCAATATCGCATCGAGCTTTCGTTCGAGACGGAGGTTCGAGGCGGCGACCAGATAGAGCATGCAGAAGAAATTGACGAGCGGAATGGCGCAGACGACGACCCATGGCACCACCTTCCTTCCCTTGTCTCGCGCAATGCATCCCGCCACGGCCGCAAAGGCCAGGGACGTGATTGACAGCGAAATCAGCGACGAGAGGAATTCCGGGGTCATAAGAGACTCCTTTTTGCAGGGGTGGGTCACGCGCCAACGCGTGGCGGCGCGCAAGCGTAATTTTCAGTAACGTCTCATAAATTACCGGGAACGTCGCCCTTTTTTAACAGCTTTCTACGTGGCGCTGTGGCAACGTGCCGCAAGGGCACAAGCCCGTCCCTCGCGTCCCACTTCCAGAACGCCGTCGATCTTCGCGCTATCTGACGGGATTTCTCCAGCATCTTCTTTCTGACCAATTTGATGCCCGAGCAATCTTCTGTATAATCCGTCTCAGTAGTGGATGGAAACGGCAATGACTTGCCGCGCTCTCCGTGCATCGCGACCGGCTCCGCCGGCCGGGTGTCGTGAGGGCACCGTCGCCAATGCGCTCGATGTTTGTCGCACCTCAGGGTGCATCAAAGCACTTCCGGCAAAGCCGGGGTCCGCGACAGAACGAGACCATTGTGATTCACCTGTACCGCGTGGGACGCCCGTCCGTCAAAACGAGAGGGGCCCATACCGGTACGCCTAGGGTCCAGCCCCAAATAAGGCTGGACTGTCGTCTGCAAAGCAGGCGGTGAAGGGCCAGCGGAGACACTGGCAACTTCCCCGAAGTGCGGCTTCAGATCGTGCTCAATCGGTAGTCAAACCTTCGATTCGTCGCAGGTCCGGCAACGCTTGGCGGCATCAGCAACAAATCAGCATCGTCGTTCGCCTTGCGCAGCCCGACCTTTGCCTCGCATTGGAACTGGTTTCATGGCAATAACGCCCCATTAGTCCGGCGTCTTTGCCATCGCGCAGTACCCGTCGCGCCATCGCGCTCGCGGCAGAAAGCGGCCTATCGCCGCCGGATCGCTTCGTGCCGATTGCCCGACGTGCCCGTGCTCGTCCATCGCTCGCAGAACGCGTGCCATGCCGAGTGTGGCCTCGCTCGTCCCGAATTTTCGCGACGGGTCCTGGAACCCCACCACGGAGTCTTCTCGCTGATGTCAGCCCATCAAAACCACACGCTGGACCGTTCGAACGATCGGCCATCGCGCAACACAAAAGACACACGCCCAAAGCAGGCGTCCGCACAACGTCCGATGCAACAAGCAGGCGCCGCCTCCTTGGGCGCGTCCGCCTCCCGCGCACCGGCAGCCCGCGAAGGCCTGCTGGAACGGATCGGTTTGCCGCGCTCCCTATCGATCGGCTTTTTAGGCCTGCTGCTATTCATGATCGGCGACGGCGTGGAAGCCGGCTATCTCGCGCCTTTCCTGCATAGCCATGGCGTCTCGAATGCCAAAGTCGCCTTGCTGTTCACCGTCTACGGCGTGACCGTGTCGATCTCGTCCTGGCTGTCCGGCGCCTTGTCGGACCTGTGGGGACCGAAGCGCGTCATGACGATCGGCCTGGCGATCTGGATGGTCTTCGAAGTGATCTTCCTTGTCTTCGGCGTGCAGACGCAAAGCTATTCGATGATGCTGCTCGCTTATGCGGTGCGTGGACTTGGCTATCCGCTGTTCGCTTTCGGCTTCCTGGTATGGATCGCCGCCGCAACGCCGGCACGGCAGATGGGCTCCGCGGTGGGTTGGTTCTGGTTTGCGTTCGCCGCCGGCTTGCCGACGCTCGGTTCGCTGTTCGCCAGCGTCGCCATTCCGATGATCGGTCAGGTTCAGACCTTCTGGGCGTCCCTGGGTCTGGTGACATTGGGCGGCGTGATCACGCTGGTGGGCTGCCGCGACAAGTCGGGCACGCTGCGCATGGCCGATCCGAATACGCACCCGGTGAAGGTCGTGTTGGGCAGCGTCACCATCCTCTGGCGCGAACCGAAGATCGCGATGGCCGGTGTCGTGCGTGCGATCAATACGTCGTCGGAATACGCTTTCCTGGTGATCATGCCGGCCTTCTTCACGAAGGTGATCGGCCTGACGCTGGAAGACTGGCTGCACTTGCTGTCGATCATCTTCCTCAGCAACATCGTTTTCAATCTTGCATCGGGCGTCGTGGCCGATCGCGTCGGTTATCGTCGCGTTATCGGTTTTGCCGGCGGGATCGGCTCGGCGATCACCGTGCCGCTGATGTACTACATGCCGCTGATGTTCAAGGGCGACTTCACGATGATCGCCGTGTTCGGCGTGCTCTACGGCGCAACGCTGGCTTGCTTCGTACCGCTGTCGGGTCTGGTGCCGCAACTGTGCCCGAAAGAAAAGGGGCCGGCCCTGTCGATTCTCGGCCTCGGCGCCGGCGTTAGCGTCTGGCTCGGTCCGCTGGTCGTGACCTTGTTCCAAGGCTCGGTCGGTATCGGTGGCGTGATCTGGGTCTTCTCGGGCATGTATCTGTTCTCCGCATTCCTGACCTTCTTCCTCAGCGTCTCGCCGGAAGCGAAGGCCTACGCCGCGGAAAATCCGGATGCAGACGGCGCCCCGTCGTTGGCACATTAAACGACGCACGCGCTATCATTTCGCGGGCCTTTTCCTGGCCCGCACACCGCGCCGACGATGCCCCGCAGAACGCATTCGTCGGTGTCGACATCGCTTTTCCCCTCGCATGTTCCAACCGCCCCCGCCAGCAAGGCAAGCTGCTTGCTCCAGCAGGGGAATCGGTAAAAACCCCCTTAAATACAGCTGTATATTGTAAACGCCCGATTCAATCGGACGTCCGCACGTGAGCAGCACGCGACACTTCCTGCGCAGAAAACGCTTAACACGCCAAACTGATCAGGATTGCTTTAAGCGGGAATCAGCTATGCCCTATGCTCTCACTAACACAGCAACCGCTGTGTAGAATGATTGACACGGCATGTGTTAAATGAATTTCGGATCTTTTATTCAGCGCGAACATGTGGAGCGCTCGAGCATGGACAGCAGCCCCGATCGCGTCGTGCATGCGCATGACCATTGGTGGCAGGGGTCGCTTGGCGGCGGCTCGCTGCGAGGAATGCGTGCGCGTTTGCGCGCACGCATCGCCATGCATCGGCGCTGGATATTGTGGGCTTGGTCGCATGTCGTCGTTGCGGGCGGGACGACATGCGCGGTGGTGATGATGGCGCTTTGCGCATGGTCGCTGTACCAAAGTCGGCTCGATACCTTCCATAACGCACAGGCGCACCTGCAGAGCATCACGTCCGTCGTCGAACGCGATATCGAGCGAAATTTCGAGCTCTATTCCTTGTCGCTCGACGCAGCGGTCGACGGCATGCAGCAGCCACAGGTCATGCGCTTGCCACCCGGTCTGCAACGTCAGGTGCTGTTCGATCGTGCCGCATCGGCGCAATTCCTTGGCTCGATGCTGATCCTGAATCCGGAGGGCGATATCATCATCGACTCCGAACACGACATCCCGCGTGCGGGAAATTTTGCCGATCGCGATTATTTCCAGGTACAGCGCGAAAACACCGGCGTCGGCCTCTACGTCAGCGATCCCTTTAAATCCCGGTTGCGCGAAGAAGCGTGGACGATCGCGATGTCGCGTCGCTTGAACCACACCGACGGATCGTTCGCCGGCGTCGCGACGTTGAGCGTGCGACTGCAATACTTTCGCTACTTGTTTTCCAGCTTGAATCTGGGACACGGGATGTCCGTTACGCTGGTCAAGGACAGTGGCGAGCTCGTCATGCGCGAGCCGTTGGTGGATCCGTCGGTCATCGGTCAATCGTTCGCCGGCAGTCAGGCATTCGAACATTTCAATGCCACGCAAGAAGGCTCGTTCGTCGCGCACTCACGCTCGGACAACACGGATCGACTCTATGCGTATCACCGTCTTCCGGGCTTGCCAATGATCGTCGCCGTCGCCTCATCGCTCGACGACATCTATGCCGAATGGTGGCGCCGGACGATGACGATCGGTCTGCTGATGTTGATGAGCGGAATCGGCTTCGTTGCAATGGCCGCCACGCTCGGCAAGCAATTGCGCCGACGCATGGCAGCCGAAGTCGAATTGGAAGTGATGGCGCGTACCGATGGATTGACCGGCCTGAGCAACCGCCGCATGTTGACGGAAATCCTCGATCGAGAATGGGCCAACGCACACGTTAGCGGCAGTGCTTTCTCACTGCTGTTCGTCGATATCGATCATTTCAAGATGTTCAACGACACCTATGGACACCAGGCAGGCGATGTCACCCTCTCTGAAGTTGCACGTTGTATCCGCGAGAGCATCCGCGCCGATGTCGACAGCGCGGCCCGGTATGGCGGCGAGGAGTTCGTCATCGTCTTGCCGGACACCGGCCCCGTGGCAGCGAACGGCGTCGCGCACAAGGTGCTGCAGGCCATCCGGTCATTGCATATACCGCATGACTTGAGCACGTATGCGCGCGTCACCGCCAGCATCGGCATGGTCACCTGGTCGGCACAGACCGACCGGTCGATCCCGGCCCTGATCAAAGCCGCTGACGATGCCCTCTATCGCGCGAAGGCGGAAGGGCGCAATCGCGTGGTGTCCGAGTTGCCGGTGCCCTCGACGGCCGCGCCAGCGATCGGCTGAAAACCGGCCAGCCGAATCCGCCGCCCCTCTCGTGCGGCCTGCGCGCGAAAGGGCGACCACCCGGGCGACCCTTATAACAAGGTCACAACGCGTGGCACGTCTAGCGGCTGTTCGCGCGGCCGGTCGGCCGCCAGCGCTTCGCTGTTGCTGAGCATCGACGGCACCACACGACCGTCGATCCGCGTAAAGCGCAGCGATACCGTCTTCGATCCCACCGACAGGTCGTGGATCGTCAACTGCTCGACGCCCGGCGGCAACTCGGGCCGCCGAATGATCACCTCTTCTCGCGCCGCATCGATTTCGACGCCGAGGCATGCCTGCAACAACATGAACGGCGTGCCGCATGCCCAGGCCTGCGGCAGACACGCCACCGGATAGGCGGTTGGCGGCTCACCGTGCATCCGCGGGAAACCGCAGAACAGTTCCGGCAATCTCAGATGGAAGCCGGTGGCCGCCTCGTGCAACGTCTGCAGCAAGGTGACCGCGCTGCGCTTGTCGCCATAGTGCGCCATACCCTGAGCGCACAGCGCCGTATCGTGCGGCCAGACGGAGCCGTTGTGATAGGACATCGGGTTGTAGCGGGCCTGATCCCAGGCCAGTGTCCGGATGCCCCATCCGTTATCGAAAGCACTTCCGCGCAGCTGCGCGGCAACCGCCTGCGCACGATCCTCGCGCACCAGGCCGAAAGCCAACAGGTGCCCGGCGTTGGACGCCCGCACCCGACACAGGGCGCCATGCCCGTCCACCGCAATGCCGTAGAAGCGTTGCTCCTCCATCCAGAACAGCGTCTCGATCTTGTCACGCAGCGCCGCGGCGCGCGTCGCATAGTCGGCACCGATCCCGCCGTCAGGCCCCGCGCCGGCATGCTCGGGATGCGCGCGGGTGGCGGCGAAGCGCGCCATCGTTTCCAATGCCGCGCACGCATAGCCCTGCACTTCGACAAGCGCGATCGGCCCATCCGGAAAGCGGCCGTCGGCGTGGAACACGGAGTCCTGGCTGTCCTTCCAGCCTTGGTTGGCCAAGCCCGATGCCTCGCCGCGCTGGTACGCCAGCAGACCGAGCGGACTCTCGTCGCAGACCCGGGTGATCCATTGCGCCGCCAGCGTCAGCGCCGGCCACAATTCATCGATCAGCACCTGGTCGTCGGTGCGCGCGGCATAGGCGCCGGCCAGGACGATGAACAGCGGCGTGGTGTCCACCCCGCCGTAATAGTTCGCGAACGGCACCTCGCCGGTGGCCGACATCTCGTTCTTGCGCGTCTCGTGCAAAATCTTGCCCGGCGCCGCGTCTTGAAACGACGACGTTTCCTTGGCCTGGCGCGATGCCAGGAAGCGCAGCACGCCCCGCGCGAGCGACGGCTGCAGCCACAGCATTTGCAGCGCCGTCAGGATGCCGTCCCGACCGAACGCGGTCGAAAACCACGGGATGCCCGCATAAGGATAGGGCCCGGTCGGGAGATCCGACGTCAGCAGGTCCAGATCGGCTTTCGAACGCGCCAGCCAGGCATCGAACAAGGTATTGCTGCTGCGGACCGCCGCACTCTGATGCCGGCGATTGCGCATCGTGCGATGCGCCTCGACCAAGGCATCGCGAAAGGCGCGACGGCCCTTGTCACGGTTCGACGACGGCGCGCCGAGAGAGGGCGGCTTGTCGTGGGCGTCGGGCACGACGGACACGGGCGCTGGCGCCCGGACCGGGGTGCTGTCTGCGCCCGTCCCTTTCAGTGGCGCCGCTGCCGCAGCGCCGGCCGGCCGCATCGACACATCGACCGTCAGATAAAGCGTGACGCAGCGATGCGGCTGCAATTCGATCAAGTAATCGGCGCCCCCGGCCGTGAGCGCGCGCGGGGCCGGCGAGAACGTCAGTCGCACGGTCCGCTCGACGTCGTCGCGACCGCGATACCCCAGCGCCACCGCGTCCGCTTCCACTTTCGGCACTGCCTGCGTGCCGCGTTGCGTGCGCGCACGCCCCCGCACCTCGAACATGTCCTTGAAATCCGCATCGAATGCGATCGACAAGGGCACCGCTACCGGGCTGGTGCCGAAATGAGATAGCGCGATGGCTTCATGGACACCGCCGGACGTCAACACGCGCATCCGTTTGATATGGACGACGCCTTTTGCCACGCGGTCGTCGCCCAGGCCGGGAAGCGGCACATTGGTCAGATGCGAGGTGAACACCGTATTGCCATGGTTGACGTTGCCCGAAAGCAACGAAGGCAGCTCGCCCGCGATCGTCAAATGGAGACGGGACAGCACCCGCGTATCGTCGACGAATAAGCCGTCCTCGTTGCCACCGATATCGCCAAACACATCGTTCACGATAAAGGTGTCATCCGATTTGAGAACGAAACGGGTGCCCAGTTGCGTGCCGGACGGCCCGTTTTTTTCAGCGGGGGCCTCGCCCTGGCCCGTCGTACTGGCGCCGGTCGGGCCGCTACCTGGAGGTGTGGGGGATGTTGAGGGGAAGGCACTATCAGTCATACGAGATCACTCCTGCAAAGCGGGGTTCGACCTGGACTTTTTGAGAAAGTCAGACAAAGAGCGTGACGGCGCGAGCGGGCAGCGTGGCCCGGCGGAACCAACAGCTGAAGCGCGCCGAGAAAGGTCAAACGACCGAGCGTTGATTCGCGGCAAGGTCCGCCGCGAACCGATCATGCTCCGACGTTATCACCCGCGATGCTTTTTGTCAGGACGCCTCGACGCACTACAATGGCGCGGGCGGCATGATGCCGCGTCCGGATCGAATATCCGCGACAGCAGTGTGGCAATGCGCCCATTTTTGAGAGAATCGGCAGGACCGCCGTCGCGGACGCAAACAGGGTGCACTCGGGGGCACTTTCGCGCGGCACTTACCCATAACCTCCTACAAAACACGAAGAGGCATTCAGATGGTCACTCGCAGGCAATGTATTTCGGGCATCGGCGCGGCAGCGGCGTTGGCGGCAACGGGCGCGGCTGCGCTGGTGCCGCAGGCCGCGTGGGCGCAGGGCGCGGCGGGCGAATCGTCGCTCGCACGGGTCAAGCGCACCGGCGTCCTGCGCACCGGGTTCATCGCCGGCGCATCGCCTTACTTTGTCAAATCGGTGGCCACCGGCGAGTGGCAGGGCTTCTGCGTCGACTTCGCCAAGCAACTGGCGGAGTCGATGGGCGTGAAGCTGCAAATCGTCGATACGACCTGGGGCAATTCGGTGCTCGATCTTCAATCGAACAAGATCGACTGCATGTTCGGACTCGCGCCCACCGAGCAGCGGATGAAGACGGTCGGCTTCACCGAGCCGCTGTTCCGCAATACGTTCACGCTGGTCGCACGCAAGGGCTTCGATCCGAAGAGCTGGGCCGACGTCAACAAGCCGGGCGTCAAGCTATCGGTCGACGTCGGCTCGAATCAAGATACGTTCGCGACGGAAAACTTGAAGAACGCGTCGATCCGACGCTTCGAGACGTCCGGCGACGCGACGTTGGCGCTGCAGACCGGCCAGGTCGATGCGCAGGTGCTGGTCGTGCTGCTCGCGACCAATGTGCTCGCCAAGGCACCGACGCTGGGTCATCTGGTCCTGCCGACGCCGGCCAGCGGCGCACCGACGTCGATCGGCGTGCAGAAGGAAAGCGATCCCGGCCTGACGAACGCCATCAATGCCTGGCTGGCCAAAGCCCACGCCAGCGGCGATATCCGCAAGACAATCCTGGCGAATATGCAGAAATTGGCCAATATCGCGCCGGATTCCTTCCCGAAAGAAATCACGTTCTAACGCTTTCCCCGCCCGCGCCCGCCTTCTCTGACGGATAATGCGCGGCTATTTTCCGCTGAGTCGTGCCGGCGCATCGTCGCTTGTCGTGTAGGAGTTGTCGTGTATCACTGGGATTTCGGATCCATCTGGGTCTATCGCTGGCTGTTGGCCCAGGGTCTGTTGGTTACGGTCCTTTTCACCATCGTCTGCGTGTTTCTGGGCTTTGCCGTGGGCGTGCTCTCCGGCATGGGCCGTCGCTCGCGATGGAAGATCGTGTCCTGGCCGATGCATGCCTACGTCGAGCTTTTCCGCTGCACGCCGCTCCTGGTGCAGCTGATCTGGTTCTATTACGCCCTGCCGATCCTGACAGGCATCGCGATGTCGCCGTCGATGGCCTCCGGTCTGGCGCTATCGCTCTATGGCGGTGCGTTCTACTCGGAAATCGTCCGTGGCGGGATTGATTCCCTCGATCGCGGTCAGACGGAAGCCGGCCAGGTGCTGGGGATGAGCCGTTGGCAACTGATGCGGCACATCATCCTGCCGCAAGCCTTCAAGCGAATGCTGCCGCCCTTGATGAGCCAGTCGATCATGCAGTTGAAGAACACGTCGCTGCTGTCCGTGCTGGCGGTCCCCGACCTGTTGTACCAAGGGCAATCGGCCGCGCACGATTCCTATCGGCCACTCGAGATCTACACGATCGTCGGCATCTGCTACTTCGTCGTGCTGTTCCCGGCGACGCTCGCGGTACGGGCGCTCGAAGTGCGCCTCTCCCGGCGTGGCCGCGGCCGTTGAACAGCGCACGATAGGACAACGAGGCCGGCAAAAAAGACCGGCCGCGCGTGCGTCAGACGCCATCGGGAAAACCCGGTAACTGTCTCAAAAACTATACATTTCGGTGCACGGGCCCGTATGATTACCAACAATTTCGGCAATTAATACCGACCTTCGTGCGCGCAAGATGATTTGTGAAACACCATTCGGCCGCGTCGTACTATCCTGTCTCTGCGGCCTGCATCGATCATTTTAAGAAATCGCGCTCTGCGTTATCCCGCGACTCCGATCATCGCGGCCATGGCAGAGGGGCTGACATCGATGCCATGCCGTCCGGCTCGCTTTCCCCTGCGTGCGATTGATTCCGGCCTCCGTGCCGAGGTTCCCGTACTACCCAGATATTGCGCATGACCACGTCTTCGATCAAGAACGCCCGGCGCTGGGCACCTGGCGGCCCGCGCGGGTGGTATTTCGCCGCTATCGCCATTGTCGTGGCGACCGCAGTCCGGCTGGCATTGCAGCCATTGCTCGGACCTGCCCGACCGGATTTTGCCTTCTACATCGCCGCCGCCATCGTCGAGTATTTCTTCGGCCTGTGGCCTGCGATCGCCGTGATGGTCATCGGCTTCTGCATCACCGACTATATGTTCGTGCCGCCCTACGGGCAGATCTACGAGATCGACCGGCACGACGTCATTCTGGCCGTCAGCTTCCCGCTGCTGGGTGCGGTGATCATCGGCCTGATCGAGCGTCTGCGGCGTGGCCAATATCATTCCGAGATGCTGGCAGCCGTCGCGCATTGCCGCTACGAGATGCTGCTGCGGGCCGATAACGATCGCCTGCTGGCACGCCGCGATGCCGGCGAGACGCACCGGCTCCTTCGCACGCTGACCGAGAATAACGACAAGCTGGTCTTCATCCAGGTGCTGTCGCCGGACGAGGCGCCCGGCACCGCGGCCGCCATGCAGCCCGGCAATCGCTTCGACGACGTCCACCCCGACGACATCGCGCGACTGACCAGTCTGCAGACCCTGGGCGCGCATAAGGTCAGGCTGCGCCGCGAATCGGCGCAGTCAGCGGATCCCGCGTCTGACGGCAGCGGCCCGCCGCCCGATCTCGTCGACGCGGTCTGTGAACGCTATACCACCCCGAGCGGGCAATTCCTGATTCTGCGCTTGGAGGCCTGACGCATGACCGGTTCCTCCATCCGTTCGACGGGCGCGACCGTCGCGCCGATTCAATACACCGGGGATTCGCACGGCGTGCTGTTGCTGCACGGGCTGTCGAGTTCGCCATTGGAAATGCGATTCCTCGCCCGCGCGCTGCATCGCGAAGGGTTCACCGTCGATGTGCCGGTGTTGGATGGCTACAGCCTCGATCCGGACGGCCCGTCGTTGCAGCGCTGGATGGCGGCGGCCACGCAGGCTTTCGATGCGCTGGCGTCCCGCTGCGAGCGGGTCTCGATCTGCGGCTTGTCGATGGGCGCGACGCTGTCGCTGGCGCTCCTGCATGCGCGACCGCAGGCCCAGGCCATCGCCCTGCTATCGACGACGATCCACTACGATGGCTGGGCCATTCCCTGGTATCGCTTTCTGCTGGATTACGCTTATCACACGCCGATGCGCCATCTCTGGCGCTATCGCGAAAGCGCGCCCTTCGGTCTGAAGAACGAGGCGTTGCGCACCAAGGTAGCGCGTGCGATGGAAAGCGGGCAACTGAGCGAGGTCGGACCGGCCACCATTTCGATGCCGGCGCTGAACACGGCGAGTCAATTGGCGCGACACGTCAAACGTATCTTGCCGACGATCGAACGCGACTGCCTGGTCGTGCATGCGATCGACGACGAAACGGCCAGTCCGAAGAACGCGCAACTAGTGACATCGTCGATTCGATCCGCGTTTCAACGGATGATCTTTCTCGACGACTCTTATCATATGATCACCGTCGACAACGAGCGCGAGATCGTCGCCCGCGAAATCGTCGTGTTCTTGCGGGAGAGCGAGGCGGCATCGCGCGCGGGAGGCACCTCGTCCGCTGTGGTGTCGAAAGCACTGGCACGGCGCCTGCGGCAGTTGGCATCCATCGGTAAATAGCGGTCGGACCGGCGAATCTGCTACCCTTGCGGCCTTGAGGCGTCCCCCCGCCTGCCCAAGAGTTGACCATCATGACCGCCCCCCTGCCGACCGACAATCAAGCCGCATCCGGCACCCCCGCCGCGCTGCGCTTCGACACCCTGCCGCTCTCCAGCGCCATGCGCGAGAACCTCGCGCGGATGGGGTACCACGCGATGACGCCCATTCAGGCGCAGAGCCTGCCGCTGACGCTCGCCGGGCACGATTTGATTGCGCAGGCACAGACCGGCAGCGGCAAGACTGCGGCCTTCGCGCTGGCGCTGCTCTCGCGCCTGGATACCCGCACCATGGGCGATCCGCAGGCGCTGGTGCTGTGCCCCACGCGGGAACTGGCCGATCAGGTCGCGCAGGAAATCCGACGCCTGGCCCGTGCCGAAGAAAACATCAAGGTGCTGACGCTGTGCGGCGGCGTGACGATGCGCCCGCAGATGGCCAGCCTCGAACACGGCGCGCACGTCGTCGTCGGCACGCCGGGCCGGATCATCGATCACCTCAGCCGTGGCTCGCTGGTGGTGGATTCCCTGCGTACGCTGGTGCTCGACGAAGCGGATCGGATGCTCGATATGGGCTTCTATGACGATATCGCCGGCATCGCGCAGCAGTGCCCGGTCAAGCGTCAGACGCTGCTGTTCTCGGCGACCTATCCCGATGGCATCGGCAAACTCAGCCGGCAATTCCTGCGCGACCCGCGCGAAGTGAAAATCGATACGCCGCACGCGCCGTCGAAGATCCGTCAGCGCTTTATCGAAATCGATGCCGGATCGCGTCTGGCCGCCGTCGGCCAGGTCGTGCTGCATTTCCGACCGGTCAGCGCCATCGCCTTCTGCAACACCAAGCGGCGTTGCACCGAAGTGGTCGAATACTTGCGCGGCATCGGCCTGGAAGCGGCGGCGCTGCACGGCGATCTCGAGCAGCGTGACCGCGATCAGGTGTTGATCCAGTTCTCGAATCGCAGCTGCACGGTGCTGGTCGCCACCGACGTCGCCGCGCGCGGTCTGGACGTCGCCGATCTGGAGTTGGTGATCAATGTCGACGTGACGCCGGATCCGGAGGTGCATGTGCATCGGATCGGGCGTACCGGTCGCGCGGATCAGCACGGCAGCGCGGTGACATTGGCCGCCGGCGAGGAAATTGCCCGGGTGGCCGCTATCGAAAAGCAGAGCGGGCAGGACGCGAAGTGGGAACAGCTGGACACGCTACCGGCGGACGACAGCACGCGACTGCTGCCGCCGATGGCGACGCTGCAGATCCTGGGCGGCCGAAAGGAAAAGATCCGTCCCGGCGATGTGCTGGGCGCGCTGACGAAGGACGCCGGTTACGCCGGCGACCAGATCGGCAAGATCAATGTGACCGAATTCTCGACCTATGTCGCTGTCGGGCGCGACATTGCGCGGGAAGCCGTCAAGCGTCTGAATGCCGGGACGATCAAGGGTAAGACCGTACGCGTGCGCTTGCTGCGCGAATAAGCGCTCGCCTGATCGAGGGAAAGCGAAAGGCCGGATGCGTGGTGATGCATCCGGCCTTTTTACTGGGCCCTTCGAACCGGCCCCTCCCGTCGTTACTTCCTTACTTCGCCGCGGTCTGCGCCTGCTCCGGGCGATAGCCGTCGTTCAGCGTGCCGAGGAAGGCGATCACGTCCTTGATCTCCTGATCGTTCAACGCGGGCGCATCGCCCCGCTTGCGGTCGAACGGCGCATCGGCCACGTCGACGTTCTTCTTGTACTTCGGCGGCAGGTCGTTATAGACGTCGATCTTGCCGTTCTTGCCCAACGGATACCACCGCGCCGGATCGGTCTCGCGCTGCACATAGAAGTGCATCACATCGTCGATCGCGCGGAACACGCCGTTGTGGAAGAACACTTTCCGCGACAGCACATTGCGCAGCGTCGGCGTCTTGAACAGGCCGCAATACGCATCGACATGCGTGTAGTCCTTGCGGACCGGACCGCAGAGGCCGAGATCGTAGTAATGCGGATTGCGATTGGCCGCGATGTTCATATTGCGTGGCGCCCCGAAGGCCTCGAACTGAAAGTCCGTGAACACCGGCGGGAACTTGCCATCCACCGACGGCTTGTCGATATGGCATGACGAGCAGTTCCCCTTGGCCGGATCCTCGAACAACTTCAGCCCGCGCGCTTCGGCCTCGGTCAGCGTCGCCTGGCCGATCATGTAGTAATCGTACTTGCTGTCGTACGGATGGAAACTCGGCTCTTCCAACTGATAACGCGTCAGCGCGAACAGGGCTTCGCTGATGGCCAGATGTTCGTCGTCGAACACATGATCGCCGAACAGCTGCTTGAACTTGGCCGCATACGGCAGATCACGCAGCTTGTGCACGACCTCCGACGCATTCTTGTTCGCCATTTCATGCGGATCGAGCAAGGGCCCGGTGGCCTGATCCTGGAACGTGTCGATACGACCGTCCCAATCGAAACCGCCTTGCGGCACGTTGTTGGCGGCCGCCTGTTGCGCTACGGCGGCGGCACCGGTCAGGTTGCCGCCCTTCGCCACCGACGCGACCTTGACGTCGCTGGTCGGCGCCGCCGGCGTGGCGGTGGCGACATCGGTATCGGGCACCGAACTGTTCGGCCCGATCGTGAAATCTGGATTGTGTTCGAGATACTTCAGCGACGGCACCGCGCGAGCGCCCTGCTGCTGCATGTCGAGACCGCCCAACTGAACGGCGAGGCCGTTCGGCGGCCCGTAGGCATTGGCCGGATCGTGGCAGGAGGCGCATGCCATCTTGCCGGAACCGGACAAGGATTTTTCAAAGAACAACTGCTTGCCCAACTCGGCCATCGCGCTGAGCTTGACCGGATGATCCTTCCAAGGCGCCACCTCGTACGGCTGGCTCGCGCCTGCCGTCGGCGCGGCGGTGTTCAACACCGCATCGGGCCCCGTCGACGGCGCGGTCGAGCGGGCCGTCTGCGGCGTGGCTGCAGGCGACGCCGCCGAAGCGCCCGACGCGCCAGCCGCCGGTATCGCCATCACCGGCGATGCCGCTGCCAGCGCGTTCGACGCCGCAGCGGTCACGGCCGCGGAGGAGACTGCCGCAGCGGTCACGGCCGCGGAGGAGACTGCCGCCGCGGAGGCCGCGACGGGCTGCTGGGTGGTGGCGTTGCCGCCATCATGCTGGCTGCATGCGGCCAGGAAGGCGCTCAAGACCACCGCTTGCGCGGTGCCCAGCGTGGCGGCAACGAGCCGCCGAGGAAGGATCGTCATATTGCTCAGCTCGAAACTTGCAGACCGGTACCGGTATCCAGGAACAACTTCGGCGTCGCGCCGTTATTCGAAAAATTGAACATGTTTTCGATCGTGCCGGCACGAGCGTCGAACGAACCCTGTCCGATGCGTTGTCCTGCGAGCCAGTTGTCTTCGATGAAGCGCAGCACCGAGGACTGGTCCGTCAAGGTGTGATCGATGTAGTTCGTCTTTGCGTAGGGCGAGATCACCAGCAGCGGCAGACGCGGACCATAACCGCAGCGGCCATTGACCGGCGAACCGTTGACACCGTTCAGCGCCGTTCCCGTACCGCAGGTTGCCGTACCGTTCAGTGCGTCGAGCGTCGAGTAAGACGGGTTCACGATCTGGTAGGCGTGGTCGTACCAACCGTCCGAATCGTCATAGGCCAGAATCACGGCGGTGCTGCTCCAATCCGCTTGTTTCTGCAGGAAGTTGATGACGGTCGTCACGAACACCTGCTCGTCCAGCGGGTCCGAGTTGCCTGCGTGCGCATCCTGGATCGCCGGCGCCTTCAGGAAGCTGACCGACGGGAAATTGCCCGCTGCCACGGCCGTGAAGAAATCGTCGGTGTCGTATTGGTGGTTTGCCGCATCGGTGTAGCCGATCTTCGCGGTCGACGTCGGACGCGCGTGCGTCGGATTGGCCGTGGACGCGTAGTACTGGAACGGCTGGTGGTGCGGAACGTAGTCGCTCTTATAACCGCCGACCACCGACGAGTACGACGAACGCGCGCAACCAGTCGTCCCGTTCGAGTTCGTCTTCGTGCGGTCGAAACCGCCTTCGAACCAGCCCCAGGTGATGTTGGCCGCGTTCAGCAAGTCGCCGACGTTCTTGCCCTGCATCGTCACCGTTTCCGTCGCCGTGGACGAGGAACAGACATCGCCGGTCGGATCCGGATCGCCGACGACGGTATAGCCGCCCTGACCATCGTCAACGGTATAGCTCGTCGATTGCGTGCCCGTGATCGTGGCGCCGTTCGTTTGACCCGAGATCAGGTTGATCGCGCCGGGGGTGGACGGACCGAACTGCGAGTCATACGAGTTGTCGTTCATCGCGAAATGCTGCGCGTAGTTCCACAGCCCCGTGACGGTGTTGCCGTCGTAATACCCCATTACGAGACCGGTGGTGGCATACGTGGCGGAGCCGATCGCGCCGGCCTTGCCGGTATATTTTGGGAACAGATCCATGGCCAGGCCGTCGAACGCCTGCTGCTCCGGACCATAGTTGTGGTTCATCGACGCCGTGAACGCCTGCGAGCAATCGAGACGGAACGGATTCGACGCACCGGTGCCATTGCCCGTGTTGGTCGAGTTCGGATTCGCCGTCAGCAGCGTCGGGGTCGCCGTGTAGTTGTTTGCCGCAGGCGTGCCCGCAAGCGCCGTGAAGGCTGGCTCGCCTTCCGGATTCGTCGCGTTCGGGTAGGTGCCGAAGTAATGGTCGTACGCGATGTTCTCGCCGAAGATCACGACGACGTGCTTGATCGGCGTCTTCGTCGACAGCGCATTTTGCGCACTGATGCTGAGGGAGGTGGCGGCGGTGCTGGCTTGATGGCCGTTTGAGCCGCCACAGGCGGCCAGTATGCCCGTCGCCAGAGCGACGGAGAGCGCTGCCGCGATGGCAGTCGATTTTAGGCGTGGCATGTCGTCCTCGGGGTTCCCGGTACGTAGGTAGAGTCTTATGGGGAAATGCGACGTAAGACTAGCCATGCCACATGGCCTGCGCATGACGGCTTACTGACGTAAGCCTTACAAAATATGAACGACTAGCTGTCGTTACAGTGACGCTAATACGTTCGAATTCGGACCAAATGTAAGAAAAAGGCATGCGGATTGCAGGGTTAGCCGATTGCCGTATTAATCGACCATCCGATGGAAAACCCCTACGCCGATAATGCTTTTTCTTATATCGTAATATGGCGATATGAAATTCGTGCCTCGACGATATATCGAGACACATCGCCTCGGTTTCCGCGTGCTTTCGGCGCGAGAAACGCCCGAGAAAAAAGCGGCGAATTTCTTTCTTTTTTTCCGCGTGATCGCCGTTTGCCGCGCTTGAAGACGCAATGCGTCGGTTCGGCGACACACCTTTGACTTTGCCGATAGCGATGCGCACCACCAAGACCGGTCCTGATACCGCGCCGAAAGGCAATAAGCGACAGCCGACGATACCTCGCGACAGCGGGACACCGCAGGCCGCGGGCATGCAGGCCGAGCGATGGCTTGCCGACATGGCCGAGGCCGATCTGGAGACGGTGCTGAAAGCGCTCAGCCATCCGCTGCGGCGTCAGATCCTGACTTGGCTCAAAGACCCGGCGAACGAATTTCCCGGCCAGGAGCACGCCCACGAGCTGGGCGTCTGCGCCGGCCAGATCGATGCGCGCGCAGGCGTCTCGCAATCGACAGTCTCCGTGCATCTGGCCACGCTCGTTCGAGCCGGCCTGATCACGTCGACGCGGTTTGGACAATGGCATTTTTTCCGCCGTGACGACAAGGCCATCGCCGCGTTCAAGCAGCGGATCGACGCATTGATTTAAGAACCCTGGTTTCGCGCCGAGCGATCTGCACGACGCCACGGCATCGCCGCGCTCGCTGTGCTCGCGGCGCGTCAACCCAATGGGTCTGTTTCACCTTTAGCCTTCCCACACTATGCCAATCGCTCTACTTGTCCTTGCCCTCAGCGCCTTCGCTATCGGCACCACCGAATTCGTCATCATGGGGCTGCTGCCCGATGTGTCGCGCAGCCTCGACATCTCGATTCCCACCGCCGGCTGGCTCATCAGCGGCTATGCGCTCGGCGTGGCGATCGGGGCACCGATCATGGCACTGCTCACGGCCCGGCTGCCGCGCAAGAATGCGCTGCTGATGCTGATGGCCATCTTTATCGCCGGCAACGCGCTTTGTGCCGTGGCGGCGAACTACGGCTTTCTGATGATCGCCCGCGTCATCACCTCGCTCTGCCACGGTGCGTTTTTCGGGATCGGTTCCGTCGCGGCGGCCAATCTGGTCGCTTCCAACCGTCGTGCGCAGGCGGTGGCATTGATGTTCACCGGGCTGACGCTGGCGAACGTGCTCGGCGTGCCGCTGGGGACCGCCCTGGGGCAGCTTGCCGGCTGGCGCTCCCCGTTCTGGGCCGTTGCCGGTATCGGCGTGCTGTCTTTGATCGGCTTGTGGCGCGTGATGCCTGTCAACAAGAACGAACCGCAGATCAACCTGATTGCCGAGTTGAGCGGGCTGAAGAATCCGGGGGTGCATTGTGCGTTGCTGACGACAACGCTGTACTCGTCTGCGATGTTCGCGCTGTTTACCTACATCGCACCGATGCTGGAACAGCTCACCCATGTCTCGCCCCGGACCGTCACCTTTACGCTGTTCGTGATCGGCGTGGGATTGACGGTCGGCAATTACATTGGCGGTCGGATGGCGGACGCATCGTTGGGCCGAACGCTGAGCCTGGCCTTTATCGGCATGGCCGTGACCAGCATCGCGTTTTACTGGACCAGTTCGGGCGTGGTCGCCGCCGTGATCACATTGGCGCTGTGGGGGATCTTCACGTTCGGCGCCGTGCCGGCCTTGCAGATCAATGTGATGACCTTCGGCGAATCGGCGCCGAATCTGATCGCAACGTTGAATATTGGCGCCTTCAACATCGGCAATGCGCTGGGCGCCTGGGTAGGTGGCACCGTGATTGCTGAGACGCATCATCTGCGTTACGTCCCGATCGCCGCCGCCGCGCTGGCCATTCTCGCGCTGTTGGCAACGTCGCAGTCCGTCCGGATCGCGCGTGCCAAGCAGATGACGATGGCGGCGGGCGCGTAAAGTGGAAATAGGAAGGGGTGCGGCTAGCACCCTACTGCGCGATACGCTTTTCCTCGAGGCCGACGCCAATGCATGCGCGAATGCGTCGCCGGCACCGGTCTTTTCCGAGTTTCTCCCAATCAGGAGTGTGTAATGACTTCGTTGTTCGATCCGATCAAAGTAGGCGCACTGTCTCTGCCGAACCGTGTCTTCATGGCGCCGCTGACGCGTTCGCGTGCCGGCGACAGCCGCGTACCGAACGCCTTGATGGCCGAATATTACGCACAGCGTGCGTCGGCCGGGCTGATCCTGACCGAAGCGACCTCGATCAGCCCGCAGGGCGTCGGCTATGCCGGCACGCCGGGCATCTGGAACAACGATCAGGTCACCGGCTGGCGCCAGGTAACGGACGCCGTCCATGCGAAGGGCGGCCATATCCTGATGCAGCTGTGGCACGTGGGCCGGATTTCGCATTCGCGCTTTCTGGATGGCGCCTTGCCGGTGGCACCCAGCGCGATCGCGGCAGGCGGCCATGTCAGCCTGGTGCGCCCGATCACCAATTTTGAGACGCCGCGCCCCTTGGACGCTTCGGAGCTGCCGGGCATCGTCGCCGATTACCGACGCGCGGCAGAGAACGCCAAGGCGGCGGGTTTCGACGGCGTCGAAGTGCATGGCGCGAACGGCTATCTGCTCGATCAGTTCCTGCAGGACGGCACGAACAAGCGCACGGACGATTACGGCGGCTCGATCGAGAACCGTGCGCGTCTGGCACTGGAAGTAACCGATGCGTGTATCGATGTCTGGGGCGCGGATCGCGTGGGCATGCATCTGTCGCCGCGCGGCGATATGCACACGATGGGCGACAGCGATCCATTGGCGGTGTTCTCCTATCTGGCTGGAGAGCTGGGCAAGCGCCGCATCGCGTTTATCGCGGCGCGTGAATCGCTGGGCGACAAACGGATCGGGCCGGCGCTGAAGAAGGCATTCGGTGGCGTCTACGTGGCGAACGAGAAGTTCAATCGCGATACGGCCCAGCAGGTGATCGATGCGGGCGAAGCCGATGCGGTCGCGTTTGGCGTGCCCTTCATCGCCAACCCGGACCTGCCGGCACGATTAAAGGACGGCGCGCCGCTGAACGCCGCCAAGCCGGACCTGTTCTATACGCCGGGCGCCGAAGGGTACACGGATTATCCGACGGTGGCGTGAGCGCAGGCGGCTGCCGCGTGAGGCGCTCAGGTACCATTTTCACGCGCGGTGGCGCCGGCGAGAAGCAGGCCTGTTGCAATGGCCAACACACCGGCTGCAACGAATAGCGTTGGTAAGGAAATCCATCGGATTGCATTCGATCCGATCAAAGGGCCGATCACCAACGCAGCCAATTGCGCGCTGCGGACCGTTGCACTAATAGTCCCTAGCGCGTGCGCAGGGGATGCAGTCTGCATCAGCACGCCGAAGGTCATGGCGGCGATGCCAAAACAGGCACCGTTTGCGACCCACAATGCGAATAGCACGAATTTATCCAATGGCACGCTGGCAATCACAAGCACCCCCGGCGCCAATACCGTCGAGCCAAAGCCCACAAGCGCCGCCGTCACGACCAATGTCGGGCGCCACAACGAAAAGACCTGCTTGAAGAGCAGTGCACCTACAATCCCGCCCGCTGCGGTGCAGCTGACGATTTCGCCAAACGTCGAAGCGGCAAAGCCTTGCGTACGTAGGAACAGTGCAAGCATCGGATCGTACAGTCCCAAGGTCATCGTCTGCACAAGCGAAGCGAGCAGGGCGTAGCGAAATGCCTCGTGTGTTCGGACGAATCGCCAAAGCTCGCCCATACTGGGCACACTGCGGCTGACGGTCGACTCACCGACCGGTATTGAGACGCGTGCTAACACGAGAAGCAACACACCGCCAAGAATGGCCAGCGTCGCCGAGAATCCAAAGCCAGCGAGCGACATCGTCTGATTCGCAATGACGGCACCCAGTAATGGGGCCGCGATCTTTATGCCCTGGTCGATCAGCGTCATCCAACGCGCGTTATCGACGAGTTGACTTGAGGTAAGCATCGACCGAATAAGAACCTGTTCGGCTGGCATTGCTCCGAGGTTGCTGAGGCCTTTTACGCAGACTAAAAACACGAATATCTCTACATTCGGTGCGAACAACAGGCACAACGACGCCACGCCTCTGGCAAGATAACTAAAGCGTAGGAATAACAACGGCGGATGTTTATCCGCGAGGCGTCCAAAAAATGGCCCGAATAGCAGACCCGGCAAACCATAGAGCGCCGACGCGATGCCAATCGTCGTCGCAGTTGCGTGCCAGACATAGCTCAACGCGGAGAAGATCAACGTGAAGTCGACCCAAAGGATAACCGAGCTGTTGGCCCGCGCCATTAAGAGATAAGCATAGCCGTGCGGCCACGGGGTGGATGGCAGATCCTTCATATCCAATGTTGAGCACGCGCCGGGTCACGGACATACATAGCGCCTTCAATCGCGAAACCATCGAGGTTCACTTCCTGTGCATAGGCCAACAAGTCAGAAGTCCGATTGATAAATCCTTTTCCATTAAAGTTTAAGGATGTGTTACATAAAACACCGACTCCAGCCTCCTTTTTAAATGCGCAAAGCAAATCGTGTAGCAGTTGGTTTTGCTTACGGCTTACAGTTTGTACTCGCGACGAACCGTCTACGTGCGTGATCGCTCGCAATGCGTCGTTATGTACTCGAGCAAAATAGAGCATGTGAGGACTGGCTCGCGCAATGTCAAAGTGAATCCCCACGTCCATTTCCAAACATATCGGTGCGATTGGACGAAATGACTCTCGGTTTTTGATGGTATTCAAACGCCGAGTTGTCTCGGCGAGGTATGGTTCTGCAAGAATAGAACGATTGCCTAGAGCGCGCGGACCCACCTCGGTTTTACCCGCGACCCATGCCAGTACTGCTCCAGATTTCAGATAACGAGCTGCGTGTAGTGGATCTGACGAAATATAAGAAAATTCACCGATATTTTTTTGCGTCGCGCTTGACTCGTTGAGGAAAGGCAATCCGCAATAAACATTCCAGGTTAATTTAGCCTCTCCAGTGAAAGTCAGCTGGGCATCAGCCGCAGTTCCTATTGCCGAACCTGAATCATTAGTGCATGGCGGCACAAAGACATCAGAAAAGAGGCCACAATCGAGAAAAGCTCGGTTCCAATCGCAATTTAGGCCACATCCGCCGCCGATCAAAAGCGGACGCTTTCCATCAACCAGACTCAATATTTTTGACTTAAAAAAAAGCCACAATGCATCGGATATTAGCCGAGCCAAACGCTTCGCGGCAACCGACTCAACCCCACAGTTGAACGCAGAGAATTCAGAGAAGTTATCTTTTTTAAGCTCTGGTATTTTCCCCGGATCAGCCATAAGTCGTTTTATTATAAGCTCCTCCTCCGAAGTCGGTTTGATGTCTTTCTCATAAGCAGCCAACGCCATAAGCTTACCTGCGTCGCTCAGACGAACATGCCCGTCAGGAAGATCGAATGTTGGGTCACATATTGCATACGCATACGCATAGCGAATCCCAGGTCCCGCCATTATCTGCGACAGGCGCCTGATGCGTACCGCTGCGTCAATTTCGTAGAAGGCTCCGATGTGCCCTTCCCATATGAGCGCATAACATGGGACTCCTTGCGCAAACGGTGATAGAGCGTAAGAACACATAATATGGGAGCGCTCATGTGAAGACGAGAAATAACGAATCTCGCTTCCCGTCATGCTACAACGTCCTTTCTCAACGTTATCGATGCCCATGTATCCTGAGCCGATTCGCCTTCCCACGTGCTCGGCCCCAGACGTCCATCCACTTAAAGCAAATACATCCGGCGGCTCTTTTAAGCGCTGCATTGCTTCAAAAAACCCTAATCCGTCGACTACGGCGAATCGCAGTCCCGAATCTTTTTCCGCTTCTATGGAAAATTCGAGATGACCGTTCTCAACATATGCAACATGCCCGTCATGCCCGGGCTTTAAGGCAAAAATCTTCATTTGTGCTCCTCCTTGTCCCGCTTTTCCCGAATCACCTGAAGCGCTTCAGGCGCGACGCTGCCGCTTCCGTAGCCAGCACCTAAGAAAAAGACAACGGAACTTGTTACACCATCAAGACCTAAAAGCGCGTTTACTTTGTGATCATTCAGATACCCTGTTGGCCACGACTGAACGTTTTGCGCAGTGCATACCAGCTGAAATGTTTGTGTTAGACACCCAACGTCCAATAGCGCAACTCGGTAAGCTCGCGAATGAGGGTATTTCCACCACATTTTGCTGAAGACAGATACGATGAAAACCCCATAGCTCAAGTCTTCAGCGAAATTTTGCGCACACAAAAGCTCGCCGAGCTCGCCTCGATGCAGCCCCTCCCTAACTCGAACTAATTCGTGCGCATCAGCTCTGTAGTGATAGATACCTGGCTCAAGGCCCTCAACTTGAAGCGCGACTAAATATGGCTCGCTCGGGTGCAGGCTTCCGCCTGATGGAGAGGTGCGCCTGTAACCGACGGGTAGCAACCCAAGCTTCTCAAGGTCTTGACGGTCGTCGCCGTGAACAGCCCCAAAGGTCGCATAGAGTGCGTCTGAGAGCGTCGCAAGACCGACTTTTTCCCCATGAAAAGATCTGCAGGTACTCCGCTGCCAAAGCGCACACTTGAGAGATATCGTCTTAAGGTCGTCTAACTTCGGAGGAGGCAACGCAAGTGATTCACCAGAGCGCGTGGGAAACATCTCGGGTACGCTGTTAGCGATCGACTCGCAATAGTCGACATATCCACGATAGGGATTTACATTTTTCGCGTCGCATTTATCATTCCGTCCTATTTGAGTCCCGAGATGAAAAATCCGTGACAAACAGTCCCACCCCCATAAATCGGGCTCGAACTCATCTAGAATGCCGGAATTTCGAATTTCAGAATCAACTTCAGTCGCCCCCAACTCATCCCCCCCCGATATCGCAATAAGTCGATCAAGATGTTCGTGCTTTATCTCATATTGCCTATGGTTAATGTAGTCCCACAAGATCAGTTTCCCATCGATAATCCGAAGAAATATGGCCGGAGTCATTATGCGTCCAAGGGCGAAGCTATGAAGCGCCACGAGGGATCCCCGCGGCGCTGACTTTACTTAAGCTTTAGATAGGCGTGCCGGCGCAGTGATAGGCCTCTGATATGCGTCGTTCGATTGATATGAAAGCGTAGGTTCTAACACGATCTTTTTCATTTAATACTCCTAATGATAAGGTTTTGCGGGTAAAACAGCTGAGACCCAGGCACAGCGCTCTCGATCAGCGCCAGCCAGCTGCTCCCGCTCTTAGAAACTACCCGTTAAGCCAAACCAATACAATCAGACGATTCCTATTTATTTCTATTTCAATATTAAGTAAAATTTTATATACCTAAAATTAGGTAACCAATTACCCTAACTTCGCAGAAGTTCGCATCACAGGCGCCGATAGTGGGTTACTATTCAAGATCCATGCGATTCATAGTTCACATCCGGCAGGTTCGCAGATTAAAAAAACGACTCTAGATTTCCCAAGGAAAATAAATGCGGTAACGCGAAATCTTCGCGCCAAGCACATCAAACAGCGGATCGTCATGGCGGCTCTACCGAATAAAACAGCCAATAGATAGTTTGGATTATATCGGCCAGCCCTTAAGCCAATTTTCAGTATTGGCTGGAGCAGGCACGCATTGCATCGCACGAGTTCTTTTCGCACTTCGAGGATCCAACAAGTAATTGGTACGCGTGATCTTATTTCGAATTAGGGACACGGAAGGAAGACCCGTGACGGCTTCCTCATCGTTTGATAAACGATTGAACGGCCCACAATGGCAGCCCTATTTCAGCGCGCTACGGCCTCAACCGATGCATCATCAGTTCAGATGGAAAAAACAGCGGCGATTCGATGGGCCAAATCGGGCTTCACCGGACACTGTCACGCGTTCGTGCTCGTGCTCGTGCTCGTGCAAACCCACATCATCATCGATCTTGACTAAATTTTGTGGCATTAGGGACCATGTCCCGTTGAGTTTCCGAACCGCGCACAAGTGCTATGTTTCGTTGCCCTATTTAGGTATTTACCACGCCTTTACGACTCGCAAATGCTCGAAAAGGTAGGGCGAAGAAAAAAACAATTTGGGCCGCATCAAAAGGTGGGAATCACACCATATTTTTCTTCATGTGTGTTCCCTTGAAAGAACCGGCACTTAGCCCTTCACCCCCACCGCCCGTCCCAACGCGCCCGCCCCCTCATGCAGCGCCGCCTCGATGCCTGGCTCGAATGTCCAATGCCCGGACGCGTCGATGATCCGCAGTTGCGATGACGGCCAGGCCGCGTGCAAGGCCACCGCCTGTTCCGCCGGGCAGACCATATCGAAGCGTCCATGCACGATGATGCAAGGGTGATTCTGCAAGGCCTGCAGCCGCGACAGGAAATCGGGCGCCGGCAGGTCATGCGCCATATAGTGGTGTTCCAGCAGCGCCATCGATACTGCGCGCCGCTCGGCCTCACGCGGATTGCTGTCCTCCGCCGGCGCCGGTGCCGGCGCCGCGGCAGGAGGCGTAGCGGGCGCGGCTCCCTCGGCGGGCGCTTTCGGCTTCACGCTCCCCACCGACGACAACTTGCCCTCGAAGCCCGCCCACGCCTTGGCCAGCAGCACGCCGGCCGCGTCATAGCGCTTCAGCGGCGCTGCCGCGTATTCCAGGATCTGATCGCGGTTCCTCGGGCGGCGCCCATCGGCTCGCTCGATCGCATCCAGAAAGCGATCATGCGCCTCCGGGAAGACGCGTCGCACATCCCAAAGGAACCAATCGATATCCTCTCGCCGCGCCAGAAAGATCCCCCGCAGCAGGAAACCGGTGCAGCGCGCAGGATAGGCGATGCCATAGGCCAGCGCGAGCGTCGTGCCCCAGGAACCGCCGAACAGCGCCCACTTCTCGACGCCCAAGGCCGTACGCAGCACTTCGATATCGCCGACCAGATCGTTCAGGCCATTGTGCTCGGTCTTGCCGAACGGTGTCGATCGCCCGCAGCCGCGCTGGTCGAACAGGACGACGCGCCACTTCTCGGGATCGAAGAACTGCGCCCACGACGGGTTCGATGCACCGCCCGGTCCGCCGTGAACAATCAGAACGACCGGCGCGTCGGGTCGACCATGCGCGCGCCAATAAAGGGCGTGGCCGTCGCCGACGTCCAGTTGCCCATCGGTGAAATGGGGAAATTTGGCATCGTTTGCTGCGCTTGTCATGGGCTATCCGGCATCGAGGTGTCAACGGACGCGAAGCCGCTCGCGCCCTGTCCGCGCCTCACCCCCGGCACGCGTAGAACGCGATCGTCTCGCAACCGTCAGTCTAACGTTTGCCGCCCTTTGCCGCCCGCTGCAGCCTCTCTGCCGTAAAGCCTCGTTTTGAAACCTCCCATCACCCCTCCGCCTCCGGCAGCACGACCGCCACATCGCGCGGCGGCATCCTGTCAGGCATCACCGCACCGAAGCGCAGCGCATCGGCCATGATTTGCGACAACACCGGCGTGGCCACCGTGCCGCCGCCGCGCACCGCACCCGTCGGGCCGTCGATCATGACCGCCACGACATAACGCGGATCGGCCTCGGGAGCCAGGCCGACCGCTGTCGCGAGATAGGCGTTCTGCGCATACTGCTTGCCCGCCAGCTTTCGCGTCGTGCCGGTCTTTGCGGCCATCGCGTAATGCGCGACGCGGGCACGTTTGGCGGAGCCGTCACCGTCCACGCCATCCCGCAGCATCCGACGCACCGCCTGCGTCGTCTTCGGCGACAGCTGCGTCAGTTGCGTCATTTGCGTGGGCGTCGGAACGCTGACGGCCGCGTCCTTTTCCGCGGCGGCCGCCGCTGCGGTATCTGCTCCGTCGGCCAAGCCACCGCGCGGCGGCGCAACGGTCAGCGCCAGCGGCAGGACGCGCCCCTCCGGGCCGAACATGGTGAACGCGCGTGCCAACTGCAGCAGCGATACCGAGAAACCATAGCCGTACGAGAACGCCGCCTTATCGGTGCCGCTCCACGCCGACACGGCGCGCAGACGACCCGCCGACGCACCGGGAAACGGCAAATCCGGGCGGGTGCCGAAGCCCGCCTCCTCCAGGCCCTGATGCACTTGCGCCGCCGTCCCGCGCGACATCAGTCGGATCATGCCGACGTTGCTCGAATACTGCAGCACGCCTCCCACGCTCAGCGCATCGCGCGGCATCGTATCGCGAATCACGAAGCGTCCGACACGCTCCCATCCTGGCGCGACATTGATGATCGTGTCCGGCTTCACCCAGCCTCGCTGCAATGCATTGGCCACATGAATCGGCTTGATCGTCGAACCGGGTTCGAATTGATCGGTAATCACGCGATTGCGCACTGCATCGCCACTGCGCGCGCGCGGCTTGCCCGGATCGAAAGACGGCCAATTCGTCATTGCCAGCACCTCGCCGGTACGCGCATCCAAGACCACCGCGCCGCCGCCAACGGCGCCATGCGCCCGCACGGCCTGCTCCAATGCCTTGTAACTGGCCTGCTGAAGCCGTGCATCGATCGTCAGCTGCAGCTGCTGGCCCATGACCGGTTCACGCAGCACTTCGTTGTCGACGATCTCGCCACGCCGATTGCGGATCACGGCGCGCGCGCCTGGATGCGGCTGCAATTGCGCGTCGTAGGCGGCCTCGATGCCCTCCTGACCCGTCCCGTCGATATCGGTGAAACCAAGCAACTGCGCGCTCGCAATCCCGTCCGGATACACCCGCTGCCAGGCTTCCGACGACCGAATCTCGGGGATCCCCAAAGCCCGGACCTTTTCGGCGATCTCCAGCGGCACCTGACGTTTCAGATAGACGAAATGCCGATCGGCGGCGAGTAAGGCGTCCAGCCGCGCCGGTTGCAGATCGAGCAGCGCCGCCAGCGCATCGCGCTTTTCCATCGGCAATGGATCGGTCATCGCCGACGGCATGGCATAGATCGTCCGCACCGGCCGGCTCATCGCCAGCAGGCGGCCATGCCGGTCGACGATATCGCCGCGCGCCGCCGGCATCGCGAGCTCGCGGAAGAATCGCTTTTTCCCCTCGGCGCCATAGAACGTCTGGTCGATGACCTGGATCCATAAGGCGCGAACACCCAAACCCGCAAAGGCGAGGGTCAACAACGCCATGACCACGGCCGAGCGCCAACGCGGCAAGCCGCCCGGTACGATCGGCGAGCGCACGCCATGCGTCGCGCCGGACGATCCCGCGCTCGCCGATATCCGAGATGCCCGCGACGCATCGGTGGACTCCGCCGCAGCCGCGCCCTGCCGCCGCGCCGCGCCGGATCTGCCAACACGACTATCCAAACGTCTGTTTTTACCGATTCGATCCCGCCCTTCCCAGTACCCCATGCCTAATCCGTTCGTTATGTCGACGCCGCCCATACTGCCCATCGATCCCGAAAACACCATGGGCACCACGCTGAAAGACCACTAAGGCTTGCCCTATATGTTGAAGATGTCGGCGCGGGCTGCTAGCGCCATGGCTTACACATTGGCACGACGTGGCACGAATGCTGCATTCCCGTGCATTCCAATCCGAGCCGACGCGCTGAGATAGCGCCGGCTCGCCGCCTTATCCCGAAATAGCAGGCCCCCCCCGGCACGGGCCCCGCCTGCCATCCGACCATGCCTCTACCCAGGAGTGACTGATGAACGAAGCGAAAGCCACCGCGAAACTCGCGAACCAAGTGGCCCTGGTGACCGGTGCCAGCTCCGGTATCGGCGCCGGTGTGGCCGCCGCCCTGGCGAAGGCCGGCGCGGCTGTCGCCGTGAACTATCACTCGAACGCCGACAGCGCACACGCGCTGGTCGACGACATCCGCAAGAGCGGCGGCCGCGCCATTTCCGTCAAGGCCGATGTCGGCCAGCCGGACGACATCGCGCGGATGTTCAGCGCGGTCCATGATCAACTGGGCGATGTGGATATCGTGGTTGCCAACTCCGGCATCCAAAAAGACGCTCCCTCGATCGATATGACGCTGGAAGATTGGCACAAGGTGATCGAAACGAATCTGACCGGCCAGTTCCTGACCGTTCAGGCCGCCGTGCGTGCTTTCGTGGCGCGGCAACGCAAGCAGCAGTTTGCCGACGGCCACCCGCCGCATTCGAAAGCACTCGGCAAGGTCATCTGCATGAGCTCGGTCCACGACGTGATCCCGTGGGCAGGGCACGTGAATTATGCCGCCACCAAAGGGGGCATCAACATGATGATGCGCACGCTTGCACAGGAGTTCGCACCGCAGCGGATTCGCATCAACGCGATCGCCCCTGGCGCGATCCGCACGCCGATCAACAAGGAGGGATGGGAATCCCCCGAAGCGCTCGAAAAGATGATGAAGCTCATCCCGTACAAGCGCATTGGCGAGGCCGAGGATATCGGCAATGCGGCCGTCTTTTTGGCGTCGGACGACAGCGACTACATCGTCGGCACGACGCTGTATGTCGATGGTGGCATGACCTTGTATCCGGGATTCGAAAACAATGGCTGATTCATGCAGGCCGGGAGGCGCATCCACACGCGAGCACACGTCGGCGCAAAGTGACGATCCAACGGACGGCGGGGATCGCGCGGCCCCGGTCAGCGCAGCGATCGGCGATCACGGCGTGGTGGGCAATATGCGCACGCTGGCACTCGTCAGCACGGCCGCGCACGTCGATTTCCTCTGCTATCCGTCGTTCGACTCTCCGACAGTGTTTGCGTCCCTGCTGGATGCCGAGCGCGGTGGCTATTTCGCCATCGAACCTCGCCTCAAAAAGCCTCGTGTCCGCCAGATGTACCTCCCCGAGACAAATGTGCTGCTGACGCGTTTCATGTCGGAGGAAGGCGTGGCGGAGATCATCGATTTCATGCCGCTGAACGCGGCGCCGCACGGCCAGCAAGGCGGCCCGAAAGCGGGTGCCCCGCTGTCGCACGAGGCATCGTCCCTGGGCGCCGATGCGAACCAGTTGGTGCGCATCGTATCGATCATCCGCGGCACGATCGGTTTCGATCTGCGCTGCGCGCCACGTTTCAACTATGCCCGCACGCCGCATGAAACGACGCAGGTCAAAGACGGCGATCTGATTTTTACGCCGTGCTACGCCGACGCACCGGCGCCCGCCGCCGCGCCAGGCGCGGAGGAAGGCCCGTCACAGGATCAGGTGCGGCAGCCGGCGCTGCGGCTGAGCGCGTCGGTGCCGTTGTCGGTCGTCAATGGCGACGGGCAGGCGCATTTCGCCCTGAGCGAAGGCGCCCGCATCGCCTTTGTGCTCGGCGCCGACGACGACGGTTGGCGCCATGACGTATCCGGCGACATTGCACGTGCGATTCAAAGCCCGGAGGCGGATATCAATGCGTCGCTGGCGGCGCCGTCGCGTTCGAACGCGGATGCTTGCAAGCACGCCGGCGGCAAGCACGCGCCGCGTGATGCACGAGAAACGAACCACCGGCGTCCGGAAGACGATCCCGACTGGATCGCGCCGGGGCGCCAGACCTTGGCCGCGATCGAGCCTTGCCTGCGTTCGACGATTGCCGGCTGGCGCGCCTGGAGCGATCGCGCGACCTATCGCGGCCGCTACCGCGAGATGGTCAACCGATCGGCCCTGTTGTTGAAGCTGCTCAGCTCGCGCGACCATGGCGCCATCATCGCCGCGGGCACCTTCGGCTTGCCGGAAACGACCGAAGGTCACCGGCGCTGGGACTACCGCTATACGTGGATCCGCGACGCGGCGTTTTCGATCTATGCCTTGATCCGACTAGGACACGCGGACGAGGCCGATGCATTCGTGCGCTGGATGAACCGACGCGTCGATCATCCCGATTTCGATGGTCGGCTGAAGGTGGTCTACGGCGTGGCAGGCGATTGCCCGGCGGAAGAAGTGGAACTGGCGTCGCTCGCCGACGGCCATGCGCAGCAGCCGCCTTTGATCGGCAACGCGGCGGCCGACCAGTTGCAATTGGATATTTACGGCGCATTGATGGATGCGCTGTATCTGGACAACAAATACGGGACACCCACCTCGTACGACGGATGGCGCAATGTCACCAAGATGATCGAGTACGTGGTCGAACATTGGCGCGACGCGGATGCCGGCATCTGGGAATTCCGTCCGGGCAACCAGCCCTTGCTGCATTCACGATTGATGTGTTGGGTGGCGGTGGATCGCGCGCTGCGCCTGGCAGGCAAGCGTTCCCTGCCGGCGCCGGTCGAGCGCTGGACTGCCGTGCGCGGCGAGATCTATCAAGATATCTTCGACAATTTCTGGAACGCGGACTTGCAGGCCTTCGTGCAATCACGCGGGGGGGACCGTCTCGACGCGGCCGCCCTAATGATGCCGTTGGTGAAGTTTATTTCACCAAAGGACCCGCGCTGGCTCAGCACACTGGATGCCATCGGACGGGAATTGGTGGTGGATCCGCTCGTATATCGCTATCCGCCCGACGGTGGCGATGGCCTCGACGGCAGCGAGGGCAGTTTTCTCGCCTGTAGTTTCTGGTATGCGGAAGCGCTTGCACGGGCGGGCCGCGTGGACGAGGGCCGGCTGATTTTCGAGAAAACGCTGGGCTATGCGAATCACCTGGGCTTGTATTCGGAGGAGTTGTCGGCCGCCGGCGAGCCGCTCGGCAACTTCCCGCAGGGTCTGCCGCATCTGGCACTGATCAGCGCCGCGTACGAACTGGATCGTAATCTGTAGCGTGGTGCGAATCTGGCGCTGAAGGCCCATGCCACGAGCGGATCATGTGAGCCGCATCGATGTCGGCGTCCGAACAAGCCAATCCCGTGGCTTCAGAAACCGACTCAACGACGCTTCGGCGGAATCCGGTTCGGGCGTCCAATCGTAGCGCCACGTCGGTCTTGGCGGTAAGGACATCAAAATCGACTCGGTTCTCCCGCCGCTCTTCAAACCGAAGACCGTGCCGCGATCCTGCAGCAAATTGAACTCGACATATCGCCCGCGTCGGACCGATTGGAAATCACGCTCGCGTTCGCCGTAAGGCATGGCGCGACGCTTTTTCAAGATCGGTAAATAGGCCGGCAGAAACGCGTTCCCCACGGATTGCAGCATGGCAAAGCTCGCGGCGAAATCGAAGTCGGCGAAATCATCGAAGAAGATGCCCCCCACGCCACGCGACTCGTCTCGATGCGGCAGATAGAAATACGTGTCGCACCAGAGCTTGAATGCCGGGTAGCAGTCCGGACCGAACGGTGCCAGGGCATCCGCGCACGTTTGATGGAAGTGCCGGGCGTCTTCCTCGAAACCATAGAACGGCGTCAGATCCATCCCGCCGCCGAACCAGAATACCGGCGCGTCGTTACGCCCTTCTGCTGGATGCACGACGAAGAGCCGCACATTCATATGCGTGGTCGGACAATAGGGATTGCGCGGGTGCAGCACCAGCGATACCCCAAGCGCTTCGAATGGCCGCCCCGCCACCTCCCGACGTCCCGCTGTTGCCGACTCGGGGAGCGACGCACCGCGCACGTGCGAGAAATTACAGCCCCCGCGCTCGAAGACGCCGCCCTCTTCGATCACGCACGTCATACCGTCGCCTTGCAATGCGTCTTCGGGGGTACGCGTCCACACGTCGCGGCGAAACGGCGTGCCGTCGACGTCGATCAATGCTTCGACGATGCGCGATTGCAAATCGACGAGGTAGCGACGGACGGCTTGGATGTCGATGGCCGAAGGCGGGGGCAACGTGATCGACGCGGCCTGCCCCTGACCGGTATCACCGATCTCGCGACTGCGCGGCGTCGGCACGGCGGCCGGACGCCGCCGGCGCGGATAAGAGACGGGGACACGGCGCACCGGCGGAGTGGCGAACGGAACGGACATGATCAAGTGCACCGCATCGAACGGCGCCTCGGCTAAGGAGATGCAGCCAGTCTAGCGAGAGGGGGTGGGCGGGGCATTGATCTGGGTCAAACGGGACAGGTGCCGTTGCGCGCCAACGGTGCCGGTACGGAAACCGGGCGTTTGATGCCGATCGCGACGTCAATGCCGATGGCCACGCCGACGTCGATCAATCCGCCAAATCGTCGAACAGCCCATGCTTGACCGCATAGCGGATCAGCGCCGCATCGGTCGTCATCGCCATTTTTTCGAGAATGCGCGCTTTATAGGTGCTGACGGTTTTCGGACTGACGTGCAGCGCGGCCGCTATCTCGTTAATGGCCTCGCCGGCGACGATGCGTCGGTACACGTCCAGCTCGCGGTCGGAGAGCGTTTCCTGGGGCGGCGGACCCTCGGCATCGTTCGCCGTGCGCGTCAACGCCACGGCCATGTTCTCGGCCATGGTCATGCTGACATAGGGATGCCCTGCCGCGACGCGGGATACCGCGTTGACCAGTTCCGTCGAGGCGCTTTCCTTCGTCAGATACCCCGCTGCGCCGGCCTTGAAGGCGCGCATCGCATATTGGCGTTCCGCGTGCATCGTCAGCACCAGGATCTTCAACGCAGGACGCATCGCACGAATTTTGGGAATCAGATCGAGGCCATTCGCACCCGGCATCGACAGGTCCAGCAACAGCACTTGCGCAAATGCCCGATCGACCAATGCCAGGGTACTCTCCGCATCCGCCGCCTCGCCGGCGATATCGAAGCGCCGCGACTTGCGCAGAATGTGCCCCAGCCCTTCACGCACCAAGGCATGATCGTCGGCGATCAATACCCGGATAACCGGCTCGTCCAACCCACCGGATTCCGCTCCCGAACCTGGCGCCATCGCATCGTCCTTCATCCCGCTGTCCTCCGAGCCACGGCCGCGCACGGCACCGTTACGCAGATCACGAATCCCGCATCGAACACGGCAGACGTTCCCGTCGTCTGCGACATCCCGTGCGCCCCGGTCGAGGAGACGTCGGACACCGCCGCATCGCGCTCCCCCGCGGCCAACACCGCCGCGACCTCGTCGGGGCTGCCGTAGTCCAAGACGCCGCCGATCAACGTCGCACGCTCTCGCATCCCGATCAAGCCGAAGGAGCGATGGCTTTCAGAGGGGTGTGCCGCTGTCGCTTCCTTGGCGGCCTTGGCGGCCGCGAGGCCCACGCCATTATCCGCCACCCAGATCCGATAGCACGGCTGGCGCGCTGCCCCTGGCGTCGGCGACGCGTCCGTCTGCTCCAGCGTCACGATCGCGCGCGTCGCATTCGCATGGCGTGCGATATTCGTCAGCGCTTCCTGGACGATGCGAAAGAACGCGGTCGCGGCGTCGTCGGTGATCGGCCAGGCATCGGCGCAGGCGTCATGCGCATCGCCGCTCGGCGTCCCCGGACACACCGTTACAACGATGCCGTGACGGCCGCGCCATTCGCTCGCCAGCCAATCGATTGCGGCCACCAGGCCCAGGTCGTCGAGCATCACTGGCCGCAGATCCGCCGCGATCCGGCGAACGGCCTGCACCGTGTCGTCGATCAGGTGCTGCATCGCCCGCGTGCGCTTACGCCATCGCGCGGGCGTCCCATCCGTCGACGATGTCGGCACGCTCACCGTGTCCGCGGCACCGGGTGCGGCCTCGACCCCGTGCGTCGCCTGCTCGTCCAATTCCGCTTCCAGCAGGGACAGATCGACCTTCAGCGCCGTGAGGCGCTGCCCGAGGTCGTCGTGCAATTCGCGCGCAATGCGCGATTGCTCGTGCTCACGCGCAGTCTGGATACTGCCCGACAGCAGCCGCAATTCATTGCGCGATGCCTGTAATTCCGCTTCCGCCTGCAGACGCGCCGTGATATCGCGCAGCAGTACCGTGTACAGACGGCGGCCGCCGATACCGCGCGACACAGGATCCGATCGATCGCTTGCAGCCTGTGCGACGAATTGCGAGATGGATGCCTCGATCGGAAACTCTGTGCCGTCGGCACGCAGGCCGAACAGCGGCAGGCGCTTTCCCATCTGCCGTTGGCTGATTCCGGTGACGCCGAACTCCCGTACCTGTCGGGCATGTGCATCGCGATAGCGCTGCGGAATAAAGCGATCCAGCGAGGTGCCGATCGCGTCCTGCGCCGCACACGCGAACAACTTCTCCGCCATCGGATTGAAAATCAGGATCGTCTGCGATTCGTCGATCGTAATGATGGCTTCGGTAGCCGAGCGGATTATGCCTTCGAATTGCTGCTGCATATCGCCAGCATTCGAGAACGGCGCGGCCAGCGACGGCGCGGTCGCGGGAAAATTGGCGGAGGAAGAATCAGACATGGCGAGGGGCCGGTATATTCCTTGATGCAGGTCAATCGACGAAAGGCGCCGGCGCGGTAAGGTCCTGACCACAGCCCTTCCCGTTTGCCCGAGCACGAGTATACCTCTCATGGACGTCGATACCGCCGTGATCCAACGGCACCGCCGATGCGCGCCGCCTTACGATATCTACCCAGCCAGCGAATGGTTTGTGGAAGCCTTCGACGCGTCGGCGCTGGACGCGACGCTCGCGGCCTCCGCCGCGCTCGGCCCGATGCGGGCCGCCATCGATCTGCGCCTCCCCGTGCCCGGCGCCGGCTGGCCCACGCGCGCCTGGCGCGATCTACCGGCGCTGCTCGGTCGCGATATCGCGTTACATGCGGCGCGGCTGGCCGCCGGCGGCGTCAGCCGCGCCATCCCGGTCGACGAAGTCCGACTGAGCTGGCATGACGCGGGACACGGCGGTGCCGACACGACGCGGGCGCTCGATCCCGCGCTACCGCTGACGCTGCTGCGCGATCATTTTGGTGTCTCGCCGCACGCGCATTGCAGCGTGACCGTCGACGCATCGAGTCGTCGTCCGAGCACGATTCACGCTTTGCGCGCCCAGGGTTTCCAGCGCATCGAGATCATCGACGACAGCGCGGGCACGCAGGCGGGTGGTCCGACGCGAGTCCGAAACTGGGTGCAGACCGCCAGCATGATGGACTTTCCCTCGATCGGCGCCGGCTTCGTCTACGGCGCGGCCGGTCAGACTTCCGGCACCGTCCGCGATACCCTGCGCACGCTTCTGGACAGCGGCCCGAGCTACGTCGTGCTACGCCACGCCGACGACCGTCGACGCGGCTTTCGCGCCGTGCTCGATCGCTCGCGCAGCGACCGCTCGACGGTGGAAACGATGACGCTGCTGGTGTGTGCGGCACGTGTGCTCGCGACGGCGGGCTATCGCTGCATCGGTCAGGATCTCTACGCCCGCGCCGACGACCCGCTGGCCGTCGCGCACCGCCAGGGACGGCTATTGCGCAAGTCGCACGGCGCATCGTTGCGGCCGGTGTCGTTGGTGTTGGGTCTCGGGCCCGGTGCGATCGGGACCGTCGGCAATGCCTATTATCAAAACCACGGCGATTGGCAACCCTACCGCGACGCGCTGCTGGAAAGCCGATTGCCGGTCAAGCGCGGCACCTTTCTGGGCGCGCTCGATCTGGCGCGCCGCGCCATCATCCAGGCGCTGGTGACCGATCTCTTTGTCGATATCCCCGCCATCGAAAACACACATCGGATCGACTTTTCGATTTGCTTCGCCGAGGAGTGCGCGACGCTACGCGTGTTCGAAGAAGCCGGATTGTTGCTGCTCGACGACACGATGATCGAATTGACCGATGCCGGCCGCCTCATTGCCGGCAGCATCGCGATGGTGTTCGACGACCCGCTGAATCAAGCGCGTCTGCGCATGCCGCTTCCCGGCCCGCTTTAAAGGGCGCTGCAGCAACGGCGGTAACGATACAAACACGCATGTAGGGATTTCCTGACAAGACGGACATTTTCCCTACAGGCGATCCATCCGATGCTGATGGCGCCCGCTGCACCGCGAGCGGATACTGCGACGCATAGGCTCATCAGCGCCTGGGCGGCCCTCTCTTCGCTTCGGATGATGCTGGATGCCGACCCTTTGCCCATGCGTTCGCCTTTGCAGTTGAGGAGACAGCCAATGACTACCGCGCAACCACCCGTCGCCCCCGAAGGGAACGGCACCGCCGACCAATCGATCCGGATTCATCGCAATACGGAGATGCGCGCGACGCATGCCGCCACGCAGGACGCGCCGATGGTGACGGCCTCCGGTGTCCGCTGCTCGAACTGCGCGATGCGCAACATCTGCATGCCCGAAGGCCTCGACGCGAGCGCCTACGCGAAACTCGATGCGGTGATCTGTACCTCGCGGCGCGTTCGGCGCGGCGAAACGCTGTATCGCGCCGGCGATGCCTTCCATAATCTGTACGCGGTCCGCCTGGGCTCGTTCAAGACGGTGGCTGCGCATCCCGACGGTCGCGAACAGGTCACGCGCTTCGACCTCCCCGGTGAGGCGCTGGGTCTGGACGGTGTCTATACCGACGAACACACCTGCGATGCCGTCGCGCTGGAAGACAGCGTCGTCTGCATCATTCCATTTCACTTGCTCGAATTGCTGTGCCGTGAAGTGCGCCTGTTGCAACGGCATGTGCACAAGATGATGAGCGGGGAAATCGTCCGCGAATCGGGACAGATGATGTTGCTCGGGAATATGCGCGCCGACGAACGCGTGGCCGCGTTCCTGCTGAATATCTCGCAGCGGATGAAGCAGCGCGGTTATTCCGCCAGCGAATTCCAGCTGCGGATGAGCCGCGAGGAATTGGGCAGCTATCTCGGCATGAAGCTCGAAACGGTCAGCCGGACCTTGTCACGCTTCCAGCGCGAGGCCTTGATCTCCGCGACGGGCCGTCGTGTGCGCTTGCTCGATATCGCCGGTCTGAAAGCGATTTGACTGCGGCGGCGGCGGGTAGAAAACGACCGCGGCGCCTGTCGCTTTGCAAGGCCGTGTCTCCGAGGGTCGAGCAAGTAGCGCTGTCACCAACACGCCGACCGGCACTTGCCCACACTGTTATGCACAGACTTATTCAGCCGCTTATCCACTCGCTTATGCACCGTGTTGCTCACACCTCTTCCACAGGACGGCAGCCCACTTACCCCCAGACTTATACACAGACTCCGTCAGCAATCACGCCGTCGCGATAGCGGCTCCGGCGCACGCTGCCTGCTGCAGTAATCGACGCGTGTCCGCCTCTTGCCAGCCAGGACACAGCGCGGCGCAGAGCAGGGCGCGGCAGATCGCGGCGGTGGGCTCTCCCGCCTCCAGCGCCGCCTCACTGCCGCCGGCTGTGGCATCGGACGCGCCGCCATCACGCTCGGGGTTGTATTCGACCAGTTCGAAACCAAGCAGTCGCGAATCGGCGGCGAAGCGCGGCATGGCGGCGATGGCATCGCGGGCGGCAATGCCGTCGGCCTCGGGTGAACCCACGGCCATCGCCTCCCGTGGATCGATCGCATCCACATCGAAACTGACGCCATAGCCACAGGTGCCGCGCGTGGCGATATCCACCGCCTCTTCCAGGCAAGCATCCACGCCGCGCGCCTGCACTTCATCCATCCTGAATACCCGCACGCCCAGGCGCGCCAGCAGCGCCGCTTCGCCTTCCTCGTAGCTACGCACTCCCACCACGGCGACGTTTTCCGGGCGGACCTTGCCGCGCCAACCGCGCAGATCCGTCAGCGATGACGCGCCGTGCCCGAGTAATGCCGCCAGCGGCATCCCATGAGGCGCCTGGCTTTCCGATGTCTCCGGCGTATGGCTGTCGAGATGCGCATCGATCCAGATCAACCCGATGCGGCCGGCGTCGCCGAGCCGTTCGCGACAGGCATCGGCAATCCCGCTCCACGTGCCCGCCGCCACCGAATGGTCGCCGCCCAGAATCAACGGGAAGGCACCGCGCCGTACGATATCGGCGGTCACGGCCGCCAAGCCCGGTGCAAACGATGCGACGGCGTCCAGCTTCGACGGGGCCGTCGCCGCCTGCGCCTGATCGCGATGCGCGACGTAATGCGTATCGACCAGCGCGGCGCCCAATTGAACGTCGCGCGCCTTGCCATGACCACCGGAGCGGAGATCGGTGGCAATGCCGGCCGCCAACAGCGCGTCGGGGCCCAGACGGCAGCCGGTAATCTGCGCGCCGGCGCCGATCGCGGCACGTACCAGTTCCAACGGCGGCAGCGCCGCGCGGTTCGTCGAGACGGGCGGTACCGTGCTTTGCAAGGTCATGATGCGCACTCCCTTTGTTTGAAATAAATTAGGCTGCGGTGAAATGGTCCAGCACCTGCAGCAGCACGCCGGCCGCCCATCGCAAGGTGTCGGCATCGATCGTCAGCGGTGGCGACAGGCGAATCGTGGCGTGATGCGTCACCTTCGTGATAATGCCGGCCGCCATCAGCGCATGGCAGACGGCTTCCGCGTCGATGCCGTCCGCAAATTGCACGCCGATCATCAGCCCCTTGCCGCGAATGTCGGCGATGGCCGGATGCGCGGCCTCGCGCAACAGCGCGGTCAGCAAGGCGCCGCTCGTCTGCGCCCGGTCGCATAGCCTTTCGTCACGCAAGACCTGCAACGCTTCGTGCCCGACACGCGCCGCCAGCGCATTCCCGCCGAAGGTGCTGCCATGGTCGCCGGGATGAAACACCGACATCAGCGCCTCGCTGCCCACCACGGCCGAGACCGGCAGAAAGCCGCCCCCCAGCGCCTTGCCCAGGCAGACCGCGTCCGGGCGGATGCCTTCGTGATCACAGGCCAGCATCGCGCCGGTGCGTCCCAGGCCGGTCTGGATTTCGTCGGCCACCAGCATGACGTTCTCGGTGTCGCAGAGTGCGCGCAGTGCTTTCAGGAAACCCGCTGGCGGTACGATGACGCCGCCTTCGCCCTGAATCGGCTCGATCAGCACGGCACAGGTGCGCGGCGTGATGGCCCGACGCACCGCCGCGATATCGCCGAAGGGCACGCTGACGAAGCCCGGCGTCAAAGGCCCGAAGCCGGCCCGATATTCGGGATGCGACGAGAAGCTGACGATCGTCGTCGTGCGCCCATGAAAATTCCCATCGAAAACGATGATCTCCGCCTGATCATCGGGAATCCCTTTCACCGTATGACCCCACTTGCGGACGGCCTTGATCGCGGTTTCCACGGCTTCCGCGCCCGAATTCATCGGCAAAGCGCGTGCCTGGCCCGTCATCTCGACCAAGGTCGCCAAAAACGGCGCCAACTGGTCCGAATGCATGGCCCGGGAGGTCACCGACAACCGGCCGGCCTGATCGGTCAGCGCCGCCAGCAGGCGAGGGTGCGCATGCCCGAAGCTCACTGCCGAATACGCACTCATCATGTCCAGGTAACGCTTGCCGGCAAGGTCCCAAATCCAGACATCCTGCGCTCGCGTAGCCACCAGCGGCAGCGAGGTGTAGATCGGGGCGTTGACCTTGGCGTCCAGCGCCAGCAACGCCGCCGTCGCCGGGTCGGTGCCGCGTTGCATCGTCGTCTCGCTCATCGCCGTTCCCCTAGTGGTTGGTGCGTCGTCAGGCGCCGGGCCCATGTCCGTCACGTATCCGCGCCTGTTGACCCGCATCATAGGAAAGCCATTCGTTCGAATCCAGCGAAACGTTTCGCATACATAATGCTAATTTTTTGCATCATAATCGGCGCCATGCGCACCCAGACCAAATACATCGATACCTTCGTCGCTGCCATCGAGGCGGGCAGCTTCGTTCGTGCCGCCGAACAGTTGCACGTGACCCCCTCGACCGTCAGCTATCAGATCCGGCAATTGGAGGAGTGGGTGGGCGCGCCGTTGTTCGAGCGCAGCGGTCGTCGCGTATTGCCCACAGCGCTCGGCGACCGGCTCTATGGCATCTGCGGCAGCTTCATCGACGCGATGGGCAGTCTGCGCGCCGCGGCACGCGGGCAGGCCGGCACGCCGCGCGAGGTTTTGCGTATCGCGACCGGCTCCTCGTTCGGACGGTATGTGCTGACGCCGATCCTTGCGCAGCCGGCCTTCGCACAGACGGTCGTCGATCTGCGTTTCGGCTCGGACGAGGAAACCTGGGAGGCGGTGGCAAGCGGCCGCGCCGATATCGGCTTTGCCTATACGGTGACCGCGTCGAATACGCTGTCTTTCGCGTTGGCCTATCGCTATCCGCTGGTGTTGATCGGTGCCGGTGTGGCTGCCGGCATCGGCGACGGCCCGAACGGCACCCCACACGGCGCCACCTTCGCCCATTGGCTTGCCGCGTCGGATTTCATTACTTACGACGATTGCGAAGTGACGTTCACGCGGTGGTTCGAGACACAGTTGGGAACGATGCCGTCGGCGTTGCGCACGCGCGGCCGCTGCAGTGAGATCGAAGAGGCGATCGCCCTCGTGGCAGCCGGACGGGGTCTGTCGATCGTGCCGCGCTATATGTTGGACGATGCGCTGGCATTGGGACGGGTCGCGATCGTCGCCGAGCCCACACTGGCAGTCGAGTCGCACGCGCAGGGCATCGGAAAACAGGCAAAACCGCCGCCGCTCGATACCGTGTACGGCGTCACCCGCGAGGGTGCGCTGCGCGACAGCGCCACCGTCATGCTGCTGGACGCGGTCGCGCAGGCGCAGGAAAGCTCAGAGGTCGGGCGCCCGTAACGAGAACACGACGTCGCGCGCAACCGGCAACAGGTTCTGCCCGCCGTCCACGACCCAATCGACGCCGTTATACGCCGGCCCGGTCAGCAGCAGAATCGCGGACGCCAGATCGTCAGGCGTCGCGATCCGATGCAAAGGCGTGGCGTGGCGCTTCGCATGATCGAAATCCTGCGGGGTCTGATCGCCGCTCTCTAGCATCAGCCCCGGATAGACCGCATTGACCCGCAGCACCGGCGCCGCCGACTTCGCGAGCATCGCCGTCATATGCCCGATGGCGACCTTGCCCACCGTGTAGGAGAAGTGGTCGGGATGAAAGTTATCCCGCACCTTCTGGTCCACCACATTGATGACGACACCGGTCCGGTTCGCTGCCCGCGCACGACGATAAAAGGCCTGCGTCAGCAGCAGCGGCGCACGGCCATTCACTGCCCATGCGTGGTCGAAGGTGTCCAGCGTGAAGTCGTCGAGATGATCGTCGGGAAAGACCGAGGCGCTGTTCACCAGCACGTCGAGGCGCCCGAACGCCGCAATACAGCCGTCGACCAGCACATCGGCGGCCGACGGATGCGCCAGATCGGCCTGCAAGGCCCGCGCGCGCGGCGCCCCCGACGCACGATGCGCCAGCTCGGCAGCCCCGTCCGATAGCGCGGCATCGCCACCGGCACCGGCATCGTCCGCCTCCAAGGCGGCGACCAAGGCTTCGGCGGCGCGCGCCGACTGGCCGTAGTGCACGGCCACGCGATAGCCCGCCTGCGCAAACCGCAGGGCGATGACACGGCCGACGCGCTTGGCGCCCCCCGTCACCAGCACGACGGGACGCGCATCGGCGGCCGCGGCATCGGTGGGGGAATCGGCAACGGTGCGGCGGGTCATCTCGGACATCAGGCAATCACGATGGTGGGGGCGTCGTGCTGATTATAGGCGAGTGCGGGAGGCACAAAGAAGTGCAGCCCCGGGCCGCTTGCGCAAACCCGGAGCTGCAGGGGGATCGTCGGTGCGACGGCGCAGACCTGCGCGCCACCGCACCGGAAAGCGGGTTCGAGCGAAATCAGTCCGCGCGCACGCCTTCGACTTGGATTTCCAGACGCGTGAACATCTTGAAGCCCATCTTCTTGCCGAAGTCGACGCCGAAGTCCGAACGGTCGAATTCACCCTTCGCGTCGGCGCCGCACACTTCGCGCTTCAGCATCGGGTTTTGGTAGCACTTGAACGAATCGACGGTCAGCGTCAGCGGCTTCGTCACGCCGTGCAGCGTCAACTCGCCCTCGATCTTCGACGGCGTATCGCCCTTGAAGACGAACTTCGTGCTCTTGAAGGTCGCGGTCGGGAACTTGGCGGAGTCCAGCATCTTGTCGCTGACGATCTCGCCGTCGAGCGTCTTGTTGCCGATGTCCACCGAGCTCGTGTCCGTCGTCACTTCCAGGCTGCCGGTCTTGGCTTCACGATCCAGCACGACCTTGCCGCTCGACTTCAGGAACTTACCGCGCCACACCGATGCGCCGCCGAAGTGGTCGACTTCGAAGCTCGGGTAGGTGTGCGTCGGGTCCAGATTGTAGGTTGCCGGAGCGGCAACGGCGGGCAGGGCGGCAGCAGCCAGGCCGGCAACGGCGGTAGCGGCAACGATCGAACGAAGCTTCAGCATGTCTTGTCTTCCGTTTAATGAATGAATAAATGCGTGGGTGCTGCGGATTGCCACCGTCAATCGCCAAACGGCAACATCCGGGACAGCAAACGGTCGCGATCCAGCAGTTGGTGCTTCAACACCGCCAGGAAATGCAGAATCACGACCGCAAAAAGGGTCCAGTCCAGATACACATGGATATTACGGAACAAATGGCGCAGCTCGGGATGCGGTCCGACCAGCGTGGGCAGCGGCACGAGGCCCAGATACACCACCTGAATACCGGCGATCGACGAATACAGATAGCCCGATAGCGGCACGCAGACCATCAACAGATACAGAAAATGATGCACGCCATGCGCGGCCACGGCCGAGAGGCGCCCCATGCCGGCCGGCAACGCGGGCGGCGTATGGGTCGCACGATAGGCGAGACGGATTATGATCAACACCAACGCCGTAACCCCGATCCACTTATGCCAGGAGAAGTACTTCAACTTGGCCGGCGTAAAGCCTGGAATATCGGTCATCACCCAACCCAGCGCAAAACCGCCGATGATCAGCAGGGCGATCAGCCAGTGCAAGGCCATGGCCGTGCCGGAATACTTGCGCGCGCCCGACCCCGCCTGAGCGGCGGATTCGGTCGTTGAGGAAGAGGACGGAGGCGTTGTCATCACGGAGGTCCGCTCGCGCGGCGCATGGTTATGGATTCGGTGGAACCGTTGATCAGGGCGGGGACCATGCCACGGCAACTAAAGCACGGACTCCCAAACAGTCCGACAGCATCGCAGGACGACCGGGGCATGACGCCTAGGGATTTCCCGCAAGGAATTCCATGTCGGCACACGTTTTTTTAAGACGTCCGTTCTTGCTAGGTGCCTAATGTAATCAAAGACAACCATCGAATCAATCGTTTAAAATCGATTATCAATATCGAATTTATAGATAGCAGATGAGCGAAACTCCCGATCGAGGTCGTACGCCGACGCTCGACCAGTTGCAGGTGTTTGCCGCAGTAGCCGACGCCGGCAGCTTCTCACTGGCCGCGCAGCAGCTCGGACGCGCGCAATCCGCCGTCAGTTACACGGTGGCCAACCTGGAAGCGCTGCTGGGTCTGACCCTGTTCGAGCGCACCCATCGGCGCCCGGTACTAACCGAGGCAGGGCGGGTGGTGCTGGCCGACGCACGGCGCGTGGACGGCCATATGCACGAGCTGCTGGCCCGGGCGGAAGGCCTGACGATGGGTCTGGAGGCAGAGGTCTCGCTCGGCGTCGACGTCATGTTCCCAATCGACAAACTGCTCGGCGTGCTCGAAGATTTCGCCGCCACCTTTCCGACGGTCACCTTGCGACTCCGCATGGGCCCGATGGGCGGCGTGTTACGACTGGTGCTGGATCGGGAATGCCATCTCGGCATAGCCGGCCCGACCGAATCCTGGCCCGACCCCATCGCGCCGAACTATCTGGATGCCATCAGCCTGATCAATGTCGCGGCGCCACAGCATCCGCTGGCCTGCTACGACGGCGTGATTCCCACACGCGATTTACGTGACCACACGCAGTTGATCCTGACCGATCGCACCCATCGCACCGAAGGCCAGATGTACGGCGTCTATGCGACGCGCGCCTGGCGGATAGGCGATCTGGGCGCGAAACATCGCTTGCTGATCGCCGGTTTGGGCTGGGGCAGCATGCCGCAACATCTGGTGGCGGCGGACCTGAAAGCCGGGCGGTTGAAGCGGATCCGCCCGGCCGACCGGCTGGCCGTCGAATATAAATTGCACCGCATCACGCGGGCCGATACCCATCCGGGACCGGCCACGCGCTGGCTTCACGAACGAATTGCGCTGGTGGCGCCGTTGGACCCGCCCGAATGGAAAGTCTGAACGTTTAGTATGATGTCCGGTGCTCATTGCGCGCGAAGCGGCATCGCGATAGTCCGGAGCGGCGTAAAACCGCCAGCCTTCCCCCTTATTTACTGCCGAAGCAAAGAATAACTATGCTGCAGACCAGCCGTAATCGCATCACGCTGCTCTACGCCACGATCATCGCCTCATTGGTCCTGGTGTTCCTCGTGGACATGTACACCCCGAATGGCTTCGCCATCTGGATTATGTATATGCTCCCGGTGGCACTGTGCCTGTTCGCGACCGATGCGCTGATGCCGCTGATCATCGCCTTTGTCGGGACGGTGCTGCTGATCATCGGCTATGTCGCCACAACGGGCGCGACCGGCACATGGGCGATTCCAAACCGCGTGGTCAGCGATGTGACCACCTGGGTGATCGCCGTCGTCGCCTACCGCTATATCCTCTCGCGCCGGCGCGTGGAGACCTTCTCCTGGATGCAGGCCGGCCTGATGCAGTTGTCGGCCGCGACGCGCGGCACGCCGACAGCCCAGCAGACGGCGGACGGCATATTGAAATCGCTGCTGACCTATACCGGCGCCAAGGTGGGCACCGTCTATCAGCTGGAAAAGGGGCAGTTGCGACGCCTCGCCACGTGGGCGCTGCCGGACAATGTCGCGCCGCCGACGCTGCTGCCGGGCGAGGGCCTGGCCGGGCAATCGATCGTCTCCAAGACCGTGCTGACCGCGCGCGACCTGCCGGCAACGCATCTGCAGATCGGCACGACGCTGGGCACCTCGCCGGCCACGCATGTGACGGCGGCGCCATTGCTGGCCGACGGTGAAGTGGTGGGCGTGATCGAACTCGGTTTTGCCGGCAGCACGCTGGGCTATGGCAACGAGAACGAGATGCTCGCGCGCGTGGTCCAATTGCTCGACGCGTCCGCGGAGCCCGCCGGCATCGCGCTGCAGACCGCACGTTACCGCACTCGCCTGGAAATGCTCCTCGAGGAAACCCAACATCAGGCCGAGGAGCTGCAGGTACAGCAGGAGGAGCTGCGCGTCTCCAACGAAGAGCTGGAGGAACGCGGCCGGGCGCTGATGGATTCCCAGGCGCGCCTGGAATCGCAGCAGGCGGAGCTGGAACAGACGAACGTCCAGCTCGAAGAACACACGCAACGCCTGGAACAGCAGAAGCGCTATCTGGTGGATGCGCAGCGCGACCTGGTAGAGAAGACGGGCCAGCTGGAACGGACGAATCAGTACAAGTCCGAGTTCCTGGCGAATATGTCCCATGAACTGCGCACGCCGCTGAACAGCTCCTTGATTCTGGCCAAGCTGCTGCAGGACAACAAGCCAGGCAATCTGAGTGCCGAACAAGTGCGCTACGCGAGCACGATCTACTCGGCCAATACGGATCTGCTGTCGCTGATTAATGACATATTGGACTTGGCAAAGGTTGAGTCGGGCCATATGGAAGTGGAGCCCGAGCCGATCACGCTGGAATCGATCGTTCAGTCGTTGCGCCGCACCTTCGATCCGATTGCCCTGGATCGACGCGTGGCCCTCCGGATCGAACGCGGTCCGGATGCGCCGCTGTCGCTGACGACCGATCACCAGCGCCTGATGCAGGTGCTGAAGAACCTGCTGTCGAATGCGTTCAAATTCACGCCCACCGGCGAGGTCAGCCTGTGGATCACGGCAGCGGCACCGGCGCATATTCAGTTCGCCGTGCAGGACACCGGCATCGGTATCGCCGGCGAGCATCTGGACGCGATCTTCGATGCCTTCCGTCAAGCCGACGGCACGACCAGCCGCAAGTATGGCGGCAGTGGCCTGGGCCTCTCCATATCACGAGAGTTCGCCACGCTGCTGGGAGGCGATATCAGCGTCGGCAGTGAACTGGGCAAGGGCAGCACCTTCACGCTGACGCTGCCCGTCGTCTATACCGGCGACGGCAAGGCGCCGCCGCGCCTGGCCGGCGATGACACGCCGCGCGCCGACGCACCGCGCAACGGCATCCAGCGGGCGGTGCCGCCGTCGCTTGGCAGCGGGGAGCGTAACGCGTCCGCGCATGGCGGCGCTGCCGAGCGGCGGACGCAGCCCGGCGCCGAAACGTCACGCGACGCGCGAGTCCCCTCCAATCGCACGCCGTCGCCCGCATCGCGCATCGGAAGCGATTCGACAGCGGACGGCGACAACGCCGGGGCATCCCACCTCGCACAGATGGCGCAGGCGCGCCAGACGCTGCCGGCGCGCACCGGGATCGAAGACGACCGCGACAATCGCACGCGTGAGCATCGGCTGATCCTGGTCGTCGAGGATGACTTCGCGTTCGCGCGGATCCTGTACGACCTGTCGCACGAGCTCGATTTCGATTGCGTGCACGCCAGCACCGGGGCCGACGGCATTGCGCTGGCGCGGCAACTGCAACCCAGCGGCATCCTGCTGGACGTCGGCCTGCCGGACGATTCGGGCCTGACGGTGCTCGAGCGCCTGAAGCGCGACCCGCAGACGCGACACCTGCCGATCCATATGATCTCGGTCAACGATCATACCGAGGCCGCGCTGCATCTCGGCGCCATCGGCTATTCCTTGAAGCCCACCGCGCGTGATGAATTGATCTCGGCGCTGGAACGCCTGGAAGCGAGGTTGGGTCAGAGCAGCCGGCGCGTCCTCGTCGTCGAGGACGATCCGCTGCTGCGCGAAAACATCACGTTGTTGCTGGATGCGAATGGCGTCGAAATCGACGCCGTCGGCACGATCGCCGATGCGCTCGCGAAGCTGGCCGAAACGCCGTTCGACTGCGTGGTGATGGACCTGACGCTGCCCGATGGCTCCGGCTATGATCTGCTGAAGCAATTGGCCGACCGGGAGCCGCAGACCTATCCGCCGGTAATCGTCTATACGGGCCGCTCGCTGACCGCGGACGAGGAGCGGCGCCTGCGCTATTACTCGAAGTCGATCATCATCAAGGGCGCGAAGTCGCCGGAACGCCTCCTCGACGAAGTCACGCTATTCCTGCACAGCGTCGAATCCGACCTCCCGGCCGACCAGCAACGGATGCTGCGCCAGGCGCGCCAGCGCGACGCGGCCTTCGAGGGCCGCAAGATCTTGCTGGCCGAGGACGACGTGCGCAATATTTTCGCGCTGTCCCACGTCATCGAGCCGCTGGGCGCCACCTTGGAAATCGCACGCAATGGCCGCGAAGCGCTGGAGAAACTCGAGCGCGACAGCGACATCGAGCTGGTTCTGATGGACATCATGATGCCGGAGATGGATGGCCTGACCGCCATCCAGGAGATCCGCAAACGTCCGGCCTTCGCCCATCTTCCGATCATCGCCTTGACGGCGAAGGCCATGTCGTCGGATCGGCAGCGGTGTCTGGAGGCGGGCGCGAACGACTACATCTCGAAACCGATCGAGGTCGACAAGCTGCTGTCGCTATGCCGCGTATGGATGCCGCATTGAATCCATTCGCCGCCACCGCCGGCGCCTCACACCCCTTCGACCTGCCCGGTGCGGCCTCGACTCGCGCAATGCGCCGCGCGTCGATGCGCGCCTTGAACCGATAACGCCCCGTCCGCCATGACCGCGCACGCGAAGCACGATTTCGATATCGAACTGCAGTTGTTGCTGGAAGCGATCTTCCTCAAGTACCAGCACGACTTCCGGAAATACTCGCTCGCCTCGTTGCGCCGCAGGATGACGCAGGCACGGCAGGATTTCCATTGCGAAACCCTGTCGGAGCTGCAGGGAAAGATCCTGTACGACGCGTCGGCGTTTTCGCGGCTGCTGCAATACCTGACGGTGCAGGTCAGCGAAATGTTCCGCGACCCATCGTATTTCAGAGCGTTGCGCGAGAAGGTGATTCCGATCCTGAAAACCTACCCGTCGGTGAAGATCTGGGTGGCGGGATGCAGTAGCGGCGAGGAATTGTGGTCTCTGGCGATTCTGCTCGAAGAAGAGGGGCTGGCCGATCGCACGGTCCTGTATGCCACCGACGTGAACCCGCAGGCGCTGCGAGCCGCGGCCGAAGGCATCTATCCCCTGGATCGGATCGCGGGCTTCTCGAAAAACTACATTGCCGCGGGCGGCAAACGATCGTTGTCTGACTACTATCACGCGGCTTATGGCGCGGCGACGTTCACGCGCGCGCTCAAGCGGCAGGTGGTCTTTGCCGATCACAGCCTCGCGACGGACAGTGTGTTTTCGGAAGTCCATCTGGTGTCTTGCCGCAACGTGTTGATCTATTTCAACGAGGAACTGCAGAATCGGGCGACCGGGCTGTTTGCCGACGCGCTCGTGCGTCGCGGCTTCCTCGGTCTCGGCAGCAAAGAGAGCATGCGTTTCAACGCGCATGCCGATCGATTCGACGAATACGCCGGCGCCGAGCGGATTTATCAAAAACGGTGAGCCGATGAAGGATTCCAGCCCCTATCACGGCGCAGCCGACCCCGAACGAGACCGTGACGACGATGCGCTGTTCGACAAGATCGATGCGATCGTCATCGGTGCCTCCGCCGGTGGCGTGGAAGCCTTGAACCGGCTCCTGCCCGCGCTGCCGGCCTCGCTGCCGGTGCCGGTGCTCGTCGTGCTGCATCTGCTGCCGGACGTGCAAAGCGAGCTGGCCGAGCTGTTCGGCGCGCGCTGCGTGCTACGCGTGGTCGAAGCGAACGACCGGCAGCCCTTGCAACCGGGCACCGTCCATATCGCGCCGCCGGGCTATCACTTGTTGGTGGGCGCCGACCTCACTTGTTCCCTGTCGATCGACGAGCCGGTGAACTTCTCGCGTCCGTCGATCGATGTGTTGTTCGAATCCGCCGCCTGGACGTATCAATCGCGCGTGCTGGGCATCCTGCTCACCGGCGCCAGTGCCGACGGCGCAGTCGGCCTCGTGCAGATCCGCTCGCGCGGAGGCCTGGCTTGGGTACAAACGCCCGAAACCGCGCTCGCCGACACGATGCCACTGGCGGCGATCGCCCTGGGCGCGACGGATCGTGTTTTGTCGATCGAAGATATCGCACGGGCTTTGCGCCACGCCGCCGATGTCGCGTCCGATGCCGTGGCGGATAAGGCGCGCCGATCGGCGCTCACGGCGTCCCACGCGCTCGCTACGCCATCCGAGCCATCCAAGGAGGACGGGCAATGACATCGGCAGTAAAAATATTAATGGTCGACGACGTCGGCCAGAACCTCGTCGCGCTGGACGCCTTGCTGCGTCGGGACGAGGTGCTGCCCTTGCATGCGGCCGATGGTGCCGAAGCGTTGGAATTACTGCTCGAACACGACATCGCGCTGGCCTTGATCGATGTGCAGATGCCGGGGATGGATGGTTTCGAGCTGGCCGAGTTCATGCGGGGCAGCCCGCGCACGCGTCACGTACCGATTATTTTCCTGACCGCCACCGATCGGGATACGAAGCGCGTTTTCAAGGGATACGAGGCCGGCGCGGTCGACTTCCTCTACAAGCCGTTCGATCCGCATATCCTGTCGAGCAAGGTCGATGTGTTCGTCCAGCTGCACCAACAGAAACGGCAGCTGGCATCGCAGTTGGATGCGATGAAGCAACTGGTCCGCACCAACGATATGTTCGTTGCCGTACTCGGTCACGATCTGCGCAATCCCTTGTCGTCGGTGATGATGAACGCCGAAATCGTGCGCCGAACGGTCGAGAACGCCGGGAAGGGGGAGGGTGCGGCATCGACGGAAACCGCACTGGCCGACAAATCGGCACGCTTGCACAAGGCCGCCGATCGCATCCTCACGAGTGGCCAGCGCATGGCGCAGATGATCGATCAGTTGCTGGGCGTCGCCCGCGTGCGGTCCGGGCAATTGCAGATCGCCCCCGAACGTTTCGATCTGCATGCCGTGGCACGCGCCATCGCGGACGAGTTCCAGACCGTCGAACACCCGCCCACATTGCGGGTCGAGGCCAGGGGCGATACGCATGGCGTATGGGATCGCGGCAGTCTCGCCCAGATCATCTCGAATCTGGTGGGCAATGCCTTGCGACATGGCGATGCGCTCCATCCGGTCAGCATCGAAGTGGATGGCACGCAGCGCGAAGAGGTCAGGTTACGGGTATCGAATGGTGGCGAGATACCGGCGGCAATCCAGCCGCATCTCTTCACGCCATTCCGCTCCGGGAGTGACTGCCTAGAGACACCGACAGAGGCCAACTCGGATGACGCGCACCAGAGGGAACCCCTTCGCGAAGGCGACCATTCAGGCGCCGCACAGCCCGATGATTCGAAAAATCAGACTCACGCGACTGCCGCCGTCGTGGAGGGCGACCGTTCACTGACATCCATCGGTCAGTCTGCTGGCCTCGGTTTAGGACTCTTTATCGTCCACGAGCTGGTGCGATTGCATGCGGGCTCGATCGACGCCCGCTCGCTGGCCGGTAGCGGCACGACAACCTTTGAAGTGGCACTGCCCCGGCAATCCGAATGGCGTCGTCTGCACGACACCGGGACGGCGATTGACGGACAGGCCAGCGCTTTCGCGATCGCGGGGCCTAGATAAAGATCTGCAGCAGCGTCAACAGACCCAGCGCCACGACGACACCGAGCACCGCGCCGCCGATCTCCAGCGAGTAATGCGCCGCGCGATGGTGATAAGGAATATTGCCTGCCAATACGACGCCGACCAAGGCCATCGGCAGCAGCAAAATGAGATTGGCGCTGTTCAGCGACATACTGCCCATCTGTGTTAGGAATTCCATATCACCCTCCGTCTCCGTCATTGTTGCTTTGCTCTTTTTGGGGTGCGAAGCAGATCATCCGGAACCACGAGACAATCTCGCTAGCACGTCTTTATTATAGAAGACAGGGGGAACAGGTAAAAGGACGGCCGGTCGTTTTTTACGATTCATGACAGCGCACTTCCACGTCATATCGAGAAAAGTGCCTTTGTCAGAGGCATATTCGATCGGAAGCCGCGACGTTCCAGGGATTTACACTTAGAGACTTACCCTAGGTGAGCTTGCCCACGAAACCCACCCGATCGTGCAATGAAAAGGCCAGCGTGATACCGATCGCTGGCCTTTTCGTTTTACTCGCGCACTGCTAAGACATCGACGTTATGCCGGAACGGTTTCCGCCTTCGGCGCACGCGCCCACACACGGTGCTGCGCGATCGCATCGATAAAGTCCGTGAGAACCTTGTCGATATGCGCGGTCTCGTCGCTGATCACGCCTTCCTCGCTCACCGGCAGATTCGCCGCGGCGATCACATCCCGACCATACCCCACGGCAGCAATCGCCTTCAGATGCTTGTACGCCTCAAGCAGATAGTGACGCGCATCACCGTTCTTCGATAGCAACGTGGCGCTGTCTTGCCCGCAGGCGACGAACACTGCATCGAACGCAATCGATGGCATGCCGGCAATCGTCGCATCGGCGTAGACGCCTGGCGCGACTTCGCCCAACATCGGCGCGATGACCTTCGCCTGCGCGCCTGCTTTCTCCAACGCCATCTTCGCGGTGGCGATGCTCAGGGGGTCAGCGCCCTTTGCGGCAAGGATCGCGATCTTCGTCGTCTTGATTCCCGGCTGTACCTTCGCCATCAAGCTCAACGACGGCGAGGTCTTGACGGACTTCTTGCCCTTGCCCGGGTTCGCCAGCACATCGGCGCCCGGCGTCGTCGCCTTCGCCGGAATCAAGCCCAAACCGTCCCCCACTCGGGCAGCCAGCGTGGGATCGACATTGGCCAAGTTATCGACCATGCGTTGACGAATGTATTCCCGTTCGACCTTGCCAAGCTCGAACTGGTAGGAGGCGACGATATGATCCTTCTCCGGCTCGCTCATGCTGTTCCAGAACAGCGTGGCCTGCGAGTAGTGATCCCCGAACGATTCGCTCCGTTCGCGGATCTTCGCGGCATCGATCCGTTCCGGATAGGTCTCGAAGCCCCCATCGCTGGCTGCCGGCGGCGTTTCCTTCGGCCAGCCGCCGGAAATCGAATTCGGCTCATACGAAGTCTGGCCGCGATGGATTACCTGACGATGCATCGCATCGCGCTGGTTGTTCACATTCGGCGACACCGGCCGGTTGATCGGCAGCTCGTGGAAATTCGGACCACCCAGGCGGCTGATCTGCGTGTCCGTGTAGGAGAAGAGACGGCCCTGCAGCAGCGGGTCATTGCTGAAATCCAAGCCCGGCACGATATGGCCCGGACAGAACGCCACTTGCTCGGTCTCGGCGAAGTAGTTGTCGGGATTGCGGTTCAACACCATCTTGCCCAGCATCTTGATGGGGACCAGCTCTTCCGGAATGATCTTCGTCGGATCGAGCAGGTCGAATGCGAAACTGTGCTCGTCCTCTTCCTCGACGATCTGCACGCCGAACTCCCACTCTGGGAAGTTGCCTGCTTCGATCGACTCCCACAAATCGCGACGATGGAAATCCGGGTCCTTGCCCGACAGCTTCTGCGCCTCGTCCCAGATCAACGAGTACGAGCCCAGCACCGGACGCCAGTGGAATTTGACGAAGCGGCCCTTGCCTTGCGCATTGACGAAGCGGAAAGTGTGAATGCCAAAACCTTCCATCAGGCGCAGCGATTGTGGGATGCCGCGATCCGACATCGCCCACATCACCATATGCGTGGTTTCCGGGACCAGTGTGACGAAATCCCAGAAGGTATCGTGGGCTGTCGCGCCTTGGGGAATCTCGTTATGCGGTTCCGGTTTCACCGCGTGAACAAAGTCGGGGAACTTGATGGCGTCCTGGATGAAGAAGACCGGCATATTGTTGCCGACCAGGTCGAAGTTGCCTTCGTCTGTGTAGAATTTGACCGCAAAACCGCGCACGTCGCGCACGGTGTCGGCGGAGCCGCGTGAGCCTTGCACCGTCGAAAACCGCACATAGACCGGCGTTTGCTTTGCCGGATCGGCAAGGAAGCCGGCCTTGGTCAACTCGGCATGCGATTCGTACGGTTGGAAATAACCGTGGGCGGCGGTCCCGCGCGCGTGCACGATTCGCTCGGGAATGCGCTCGTGGTCGAAGTGCGTGATCTTCTCGCGCATGATGAAGTCTTCGAGCAGCGAGGGGCCGCGTGCACCGGCCTTCAGCGTGTTCTGATTGTCGGAGACCTTGACGCCCTGGTTCGTGCGCAACGCTTCGTTCTCGACACTGACGCTGAACGTGGCGAGTTGCTGGTCTTTGCTGCTGCCTTGCTGTGCTGATTCGGAGGGCGACTTGGCCATCTTATGCTCCTTGGCATGCGGCATGCGCTGTCGGCCGACCTGCTCCGGTGATCGATTCGGATAAGCCGCGACGCGCACGCCCGTGTGTGGGGACGAGCTGCTCTCTTAGCAATCCGCGTACCTGAAAAGGCGATCTGATTCGCCATCTCGATAGTTTCCTTCAATATGTTTGATCCCGAGCAAGGCACGTCGCGCGAGAGGCCGGCACGCTATCGGCGACGCGGCATCCCGTAATGGATGCGCTGCGTCGTTCGGAGTTTTACAATGCTCTTTTCGCTCACGCCGTGCAGCCGCACGGCGGGCTCTGGCAGGAACCGCGTGCATGTCAGCAGAAACTAAGAAACAGCAGATCGACGCCCTGCAACGGGACGGCTTCGTCGTCGTGCGCGGCCTCGTCCCGGCCACCACCTGTGCCGAAATGCGCGCCCGCGCGCAGGCCCAGTTGGCGGAAGGACACAGTCCCCTCGAACTCGAAGCCCAGTTGCAATATCCGGGCGCGCCCGTCTCGATCGACGCGCCCGGTGGCAAGACGGTACGACGCCTGCTCGACGCCTATGGCCGCGAACCGAGCTTCGCCGCATTTGCAAAGTCACCCGATATCGCCGGCTGGGTCAGCAGCTATTTCGGCGAGCAGACGCTATTGTCGCGCGCCCATCACAACTGCCTGATGACGAAGCATCCGCAGTACGGCAGCCTGACCGGGTGGCACCGCGACGCGCGGTACTGGTCCTTTGCCCGCGACGATCTCGTCTCGGTGTGGCTGGCGCTCGGCGATGAAACCGCCAGCAATGGGGCACTGTGGTTGATTCCCGGCTCCCATCAGCGTCAATTCGGCGCGGACAGTTTCGATGATGCCAAATTCTTCGTGCCGAACACGGCGGAGAACGAAGACCTGATTGCCCGCGCCGTCTGTCCGACGCTGGCGGCCGGCGACGTCCTGTTCTTCCATTGCAATACGTTGCATTCGGCCGGAAAAAACGTCACCGAAGCGGTCAAGTTTTCGCTCGTCTTTACCTACCACGGCGCGAGCAATCCGCCGGTACCCGGAACCCGGTCGACTTCGAAGGAAGCCGTGCCGCTGCTCTGACACGCGGCGCCGGCACCGACGCGGGTACGTCACGTCGATGCGCTCCCGGGGAGCTTGCCAAGGGCTCCCCGGCAAGCTGTGGATAATCCTGTGGAAAGGGTCGTGAAAACCCGAGTGGCGCGCGGTCCCTGACGCGTCGATAACGCGCCAAATCCTTACCCGACAATGGCATCGCTTCGCCAGCACACAAGGCTTGCAGCCGTTTTCCCTGTCTGATGTCCTATCGTCCCGCCATGACGGGCCAATGCGCTTCGGTGGGCACTGGATAACATCGGGATAAGTCACCCCCTCGACGGGGACAAGCTGCGGATAAGTGGCTGACAAGTGGTGGATAAATACCCCGCCCATCGCGCCTTGCGGCCGCAGCCAGAGCCAACGTTCGGCAGGCGGGAGACGGCCTCAAATCGGCCAGAGCGGTTCTTCGTCCATCAGCGCGACCTGCTCACGTAGCTCGAGGATGCGCTCCTCCCAATACCGCTGCGTATTGAACCAGGGAAACGCGGCGGGGAAGGCCGGATCGTCCCAGCGGCGTGCCAGCCAGGCGCTGTAGTGAATCAGGCGCAAGGTTCGTAGCGGTTCGATCAAATACAACGATCGCTGATCGAATTCGCAGAAATCCTCATAGCCCGCCAGCACATCGCCCAATGCGCGGCGCTGGCCGTCGCGATCGCCCGGCAGCAGCATCCAGAGATCCTGCACGGCCGGCCCCATGCGGCTATCGTCGAAATCGACGAAGTGCGGGCCGGCGTCGGTCCACAACACGTTGCCTGGATGGCAGTCGCCATGCAGGCGCAGCAGGGCGATATCGCCGGCTCGTTCATACCCGCGTGCAATGGCCGCCAGCGCGAGATCGACGATGGCGAAATAGGCCTCGCGCAGATTCTCCGGAACCACGCCACTGTCACGCAGATAATCGCGGGGCGCGGTGCCGTACGTCGGCAAATCGATCACGCCGCGTTCGGCGTAGGGCTTGCGGGCGCCCACCTGATGGATACGGCCGATGAAACGACCGAGCCATTCCAATGTGTCGGACTGCTCCAGTTCCGGCGGGCGGCCACCGCGACGCGGAAACACCGAGAAACGAAAGCCGTTATAGGTTGAGAGCGTCGTGCCGGCGGCATCGCCGAGCGGCAGCACCAAGGGAGCGACAGCCGGGATTTCCGCGTCGCCCAGTTCCTGGAGGAACGTATGCTCCTCCAGAATTGCCGCGTCGGACCAGCGATGGGGACGGTAGAACTTCACGATGACCGGCGGCGCATCGTCGATACCGACCTGGTACACGCGGTTTTCGAAACTGTTCAGCGTAAGAAGACGGCCGTCCACGCGCATGCCGGTCGATTCGATCGCATCGAGCACGAGGTCCGGGTTGAGCGTGGCGTAGGGCTTGCCCATCGACGGCGCTTCAGGCGTATCCGGCGGTTCCGGCACGTCGTCGATGTCGTTCCTGCCATTGGGGTCTTGCACGGTGATTCTCGAGAATAGGCCAGCGCGGGGCGTCACCCCGGAGGGCCCGCCCCGCGCATCGGCCTGTATGACGTCGCATGCGGTTGCACGCGACGCTTACTTTCAGTGCAAGGCGCCGCCCGCTGCGGCATCCGAGGTGAGTGCGGTCAACGGCAAGGCGTCGCCGGTGTCGATCAGGTCCGCGACAAAAAAAGGCTCGGTGTTCAGTTCGCGCGATGCCCCCGGCATCCCCGCGTACCACGTCACCATCGCCATGTCGCCAATCACGCGCTTGATGATGCCCAAGGCGCCGGAGGGAACCGCGATATGGTTGGATCGCACAATGGTACCGATCTTCATCGAGGCTTCTCCCAAAAAGACGGATAGGGAATCCGTCTTGCTAATAATAAGGCCAGCACGAACCGCCGGTCCTGCTGCAACCGTTTTTCATTATACGGAACGGCGGAGCACACCCAAAACGTTGATGCCGCGCGGCAACGCTCGCGTGCGCCCCGGTCGGGCTGCGTTCCGCGCGACGATACGGACGCGGCAGGCAAAAAAAAACCCGCCTGCGGCGGGTGGAATCCATATCAGGAGGAGACATGGAGGAGACGCTTTTAATGTAGTGCTACCAAAACAGCGGCGCAATGGGATCGATAGAGGGTTAACTCTAAAAGGGTTGACCCGGAGGGAAATTGTCGGATTTTTCGCACGACAAAAGGCGCCTATGGCAATCGGTCGGGCAGGCGGGCGCAGGCGCGTTACAGGAGCGCACCGTGGGGCGGGATGGCACGGTGCCAGGGGCGCGCCTTGTACCGCGCAACGGTGGCGTCAGCGGCAGGTTCGCCAAGATGATAAAGTGCCCGATGAATCAGGGGTCCCGCAGGATGCTGCCATGCCGGGACGACCCGCTTACGGTTGTCACAGAATGAATAAGAGCACATCGGATTATTTGCAGCGGCTGGCCGTTTTGCAGGATGCGGCCCGCTCGGGGCTGCTCGCGAAAGGCGGACGCGGAATCGAAAAAGAAAGTCTGCGCGTGCGCAGCGACGGCAGCCTCGCGACGAGCGGGCATCCTGCCGCGCTGGGCGCCGCCCTGACGCATCCGGAACTGACGACCGACTATTCCGAGGCTTTACTGGAATTCATCACGCCGCCGGCTGCCGATCCGGCCGCCGCGTTGTCGCGCCTGCGGGTACTGCACGGCTTCGTGCATCGGCGCCTGGACGGGGAATACCTGTGGGATCTGTCGATGCCGGGCGTCTTGCCGCGCGACACGGAGATCCCGATCGCCGACTACGGTCATTCGAACCAGGGCCGTTTCAAGCACGTCTATCGGCAGGGGCTGGCCGTGCGCTACGGCCGCGCGATGCAATGCATCGCCGGCATCCACTACAACTTCTCGCTGCCGGATGCGTTGTGGGCACCGCTGGTCGGCCAGCGCGATGCCGACGTGCCGCCGCACGATACCCAGTCGGAAGGGTATATCCGATTGATGCGCAATTACCGTCGCTTCAGTTGGCTGCTGCTTTATCTGTTCGGCGCCTCGCCCACGCTGGACCGCAGTTTCTTCGCCGAACGCCTGGCGAAGCAAGCGCGGGCCGATAGCGATGCGCATCCGGGCGGCCTGGCACTGCTCGATGATCAGACGCTCTATTTGCCCTATGCCACCAGCCTGCGGATGAGCGATCTCGGGTATCACAACGACGCGATGCGCGAGCGTCGGCCGGATTTCGGTTCGCTGCCGCGCTATATCCGCGGCCTGGAAGAGGCGATCGCCGCACCGTACGCGCCATATGCCGCCATCGGTACGCATCAGGACGGCGAGTGGATCCAGCTCAACACCAATCTGCTGCAGATCGAGAACGAGCTGTACGCCACCGTCCGACCCAAACGCGTCAACCTGCCGGGCGAGCGCGTGACGCATGCCTTGACGCGTGCCGGTATCCAATACGTCGAGATCCGCTGCCTGGATCTGAATCCCTTCGATGCCATCGGTATCGATGAAACCACGGCCCGCTTCCTGGATGCCTTCCTGCTGATGTGCGCGCTGGAGGACAGCCCGGACGATGAAGCGCTGCAACGGGAAGCCGATGCGAATTTCCTCGCGGTCGCGCGCGATGGCCGCCGACCCGGCAAGCAATTGCAGCGCACCGGCGAGACCATTGGTCTCGATGCCTGGGCGAGCGCCTTGCTCGATCAGATCGGCATCACGGCCGGCCTGCTGGACGAGGCGGGACAGCACCGCGGCGGTGTATCGCATACCGATGCGCTGACGCGCCAGCGGCACCTGCTGAATACGCCGGCAGAACTGCCGTCGGCGCGCGTCCTGGAGGCGGTGCGCGCCGCGGGGAGTTATGCGGCGTTCGGGCTGCAGCAGAGCCGCGCGCATGCGGCCACGTTCACCGCCGCGCCGCTGGATCCGGAATGCACCGCCACGCTCGATGCGCTGGCCGTCTCGTCGTTTGCCGAGCAGCGGAAGATCGAGGCGGCCGACGATATCGATTTCGATACCTTCGTCAGCCGCTTCGGCAAGACCCTGAGTACGACGGACTGAGTGCAACGACCCTCCGCGCGCTCGCGTTAGGCGGAAAGAACGGCAGACGGGTATCGCCGTCCTCTCCGTCTAGGCACGCATCGTGTTATCTGATCCGGTGAGAAAACACCGATGCCGCGCGTCCCGCGTCGGCGTCACCGAGGAGGCACACGATGCACTACGAGCTCTACTATTGGCCGATGCTGCAGGGTCGCGGCGAATTTGTCCGTCTCGCATTGGAAGATGCCGGCGCCGATTACACCGATGTCGCGCGCGAAACGCATGGCATGGACAAGATGCAGGCGATCCTGGACACGACGGCACAGGCGGCCGCCAGCGACGTACCGCAACTGCCGTTCGCCCCGCCGTTTCTGAAAGCCGGCACGCAGATCCTCTCCCAGACGGCGAATATTCTGGCTTGGCTCGGACCACGCCTGAATCTGGCACCCGACGGCCACAGCGAGGCCGCGCTGGCGGAACGGGCCTTCATCAACGGCCTGCAATTGACAATCGCCGATGTCGTCGCCGAAGCGCACGACACGCATCACCCGATCGCCAGCAGTCTTTACTATGAAGATCAGAAGAAGGAGGCGAAGGCCCGCGCCGGCGACTTCATCGACAATCGCATCCCGAAGTTTCTCGGCTATTTCGAGCGCGTGATCACACGCGGTGCGGGCGCAGGCGGTTGGCTGACAGGCGACAAGGCGACTTATGCGGACTTGTCGCTGTTCCAGTTGATCGAAGGCTTGCACTACGCCTTTCCCCGCGGTCTGCAGGGTTTCAAGCAACACTATCCGGCATTGCAGACCTTGCACGGGCAGGTGGCGCAGCGCCCGCGCATCGCGGCCTATCTGGCCTCGCCGCGCCGCATCGCCTTCAACGAGGAAGGGATTTTCCGGCACTATCCGGAGCTGGATCGCCCGCCGCGATAACCGGCTCGCCATTCCGATCCACCGGGGCGGACAGGCCATCCCAGCCGCCGCCCAGCGCCTTGATCAGACCGGCGGCAGCCACCATGCGGCGACCCTCGACATCGACCAGACTACGGCGCGCCGACAACAGCGTCGCCTGGGCCGTCAACACGTCGAGGTATTGATTCGTGCCAGCCTTGTAGCCATTGGTCGAAATCGTCAGCGACTGCTGCGCCGACGACACGGCGTCACGCTGGATCGTGGCCTCGTTGGCGAGAATGCGCAGACTCGACAGGTTGTCCTCCACGTCCTGGAAGGCCGTCAATACCGCCGCGCGATAGGTGGCCGCCGCTTGGTCATAACTGGCCCGCGCCTCCGCGACCTTCGCCCGACGCAAGCCGCCGTCGAACAGGGTGGCCGCCAGCTGTGGGCCGATGGTCCAGACCCGTGCCGGTGCCGTCAGCCAATCGGAGAAGGCGCTGCTCGCAAAACCGCCCGAGGCGGACAGCGTCAGCGTCGGAAAATAGGCTGCCTGCGCGATGCCGATCTGCTCGTTCGCCGATGCCGCGCTACGCTCGGCCGCCGCGACATCGGGGCGGCGTTCCAGCAGCGAGGAGGGCAGTGTCAATGGAATCGTCGGTGGCTCGGCATGCAAAGGCGCCGCCGCCAGCGTGAACACCGACGCCGGTTCGCCCACCAGCACCGCGATCGCATGCTCGTATTGGGCGCGACTGACCTGGTTGTCGACCGCCGAAGCCTGCGCCGTCTGCAATTGCGTCTGTGCCTGCAGCACGTCCGAACGGGCGGCCACACCTTGCGCATAGCGGTTCTGCGTCAGCTTCAGATAATCCTGATAGCTGCTGACCGTCTCGTCGTATAAGGCTTGTGCCGCATCCAGCGCGCGCAGTTGAAAATAGTCCTCCGCCAGCGTGCCCTGAACGGACAACCGCGCATTGGCAAGATTGGCTTGCGCACTCTGGGCACTGGCGCGTTCGGACGTCACGCTCCGGCGCACACTGCCCCAGAGATCGGGCTCCCACGACGCCTGCGCCTCGGCCGAATAGCTATTGCCGATGCTGGAGCGACCGGTCGACGAAGCGTTGCGGCCGGTCCCGGAGCGCGTTGCGCTACCGGTGGCACCCAGCGTCGGGAAATAGCTGCTGCGCGCCTGATCGATCAAAGCCGTGGCCTGACGATAGGCGGCCTCGTACTGCGCGATCGACTGATTCGCTTGGTTCGCCTTTTCGATCAGGCCATTCAGCGTCGGATCGCCGAACACTTCCCACCACGCACCGCGCGGATCGTGGTCGGACGGTTGCGCGACTTTCCATCCCGGCGGCGCCTCCTTGAAAGCGGCCGGCACCGCCGTCGTCGGTGTCTTGTAATTCGGCCCGACGACGCAGCCAGCCAATGCACCCGCCATGACCAATGCGGCGCTCAGCGCCAGCAATGACGACGTTGGTCCGCGGACATCCTTTCTCATAGCCCTTTCCTTCGCATTTCGCTCCACCCTTCATTATCGCCGCATCCGCGAAATGAAGGAGCCGTTCACCGGCAATCGTGCATTTCGAACGATTTCAGGGAAAACGCAGTGCCACGGTATTCGCGTCCACGCGTGGTCCGAGCAAGGACAATAGCCCGGACAGATTGGCCTTGGCCTCGTCGCCGCTGCGCGCCTGCCCGCTGAATTGAAAGCCGGCGGCATTGCCATCGCCACTGCCGCTCAGGAACAGGGGGCCTTTTTCCGTGGACAGTTGCAGCGCGATGCCGGCACCGTTCGCCCGGATGATCGCCCGATAGCTGCCGAGCGGACGAACGCGTGACACGCTGGAGGACATATCGGCCAGCATCACCGTCAGTTGTCCGTAGGCGCCGCTGCGCAGCAAATGCCATTCGGTCCATTCCAGACGCGTATCGCCCTGCAGATCGAGCGTGTTGAACGGCGCACCGAGCCCGCTGAGCAAGCTCGCCGGCACGGCGATGCCGCCCGCGCTCACCGTCGCCCCGTTCAGGCCCGCGACCACGCGCACTTTCTCCGACAAGGGCCGATCCTCGCGCACGTCGAGACGGACTTCACCGGTAAACAAGGGCCAGAACGCGGCCTGCCAGAGGATCCGATAGGGCAGACGTGCCGCCATCAGCATCGGCGCGCCGCTGCGGCCATCCGTCGATGGGAGCGACGGGTCCGGCTGTCCGCCTGGCGCGAGTACCAGGAAGGCCGAACCCTGCCACAAGGAACCGGTCACATCGACGAGTTCCAGCCGCCCTTGCGTATAACGCGTGGCCAGCGGTGCGACCCACGCGGCGGGCAACAGGATCCCGATCGTCAGCAGCACTGCCAGCACGGCAACCAGCGCCATACACCAGAGGGGCGGTCGGGCACCCCACGGCGCGTCGTCGATGCGATCGCGCCCCAGCCGGCCGCCACCGCCGCCATTCGCGCGGCGGCGACCATGCAAAGGGGTCATCGCGACGCGCTCCCGCTCTGGCCGGCACCGTCACGCTGTCCTGCCAATGTCACCGTCGCATCCACGCGGCCATCGATGGCGCCGTCGGGCGCCCGCACCGGCGCGATCTGCGCATCGCTGACCTTGACCTTCAACTGCGTGCGCATCTGATCGAGCCAGTGCACCAGTGCGGCGAAGGACACCTGTTTCACCGTCACCCGCACGCCGTTGCCCACCGTCTGCACGGCGTCCGCATCGCCCAGGCCGGCATCGCTCAACGCGGCGGCCAAGCCCGTGCGCAGCGCCTCGCCACTGGGCGCCGCGCCCTGTGCCGCGCCGGACAAGCGCTGCGCGACCATCGCCTGCGCCTGCATCTGCCCAAGTTGCTGTTGCATGCCGGGCAACGTCGCCTCGATCCGTGCAATCCCGTCGAGCGCCGGCGCGACCAGTATCTGGTACAGCAACGCGAGCAACACCACCACGCCGCCGATCGACAACAGGCGACGCTCGCGCGGCTGCCGTTGCGCCCACCACGCGCCCACCATCATCTGCCACGTATTCATCGACGGCTCCTGATCGTCCAACGCTGACCATCCGGCCGCGATTCCATCGATGCATCCAGGCCTTGTCGCGCCAATCGGTCACGCAGCCCCGCATCCACCTGCGCGTCGCTGCGGAACAGCACCTGCAGGCTGCTGCCGTCGTATGTCATTGCACCGATACCGTTCGGTGAGATGCCGCCCATCGACAAGGACAGGCCATTCGTCAGCGTCAGGAAGTCGTTCGGCGACAACTCGCCGGCCGCTACCCGCAGCGCGTCCAGCGAGCGGGTCATCTGCACGACCGGGTCGAGCACGACTGTCGTCGACGGGAAGGCCGACAACAGGCGTTCCGTCATCGCCGCCTGCACGGCATTGCGCTGATGCACGAGTTGCGCCCAACGCAGATTCAAGCCGATCAACGTCACCACGACACTGGCCAGCACCAGCATCACCGGCCAACGCACCTGTCGCCAGAGCGCGCCGGAGAGACGCAGACCTTTCGGCGCGAATTCGAATTGGCAGAGGTCGATCACGCACCGTTGCGCCGCCTGCGCCAACTGCGCCATCGTGTACGGTCGCGCCCCCGGACGCAGGCGCAGCGCGGCACCGGCCATCGCCTGGTCGTCGGTGCCGGCAACCAGGTAATACAGCGTCCGATGCGGCGCGATCATGTCCAGCGTCAAATCGATATCGGTGCGCGCGATCCGCAGACCTTCGCCGCATAGGCGATGCGCCTCCAAGGAAGCGGCATCGTCTTCGTCGAGCGCCGCCACGGCCGCGGCATCGATCCGCGCGGCGCCGCTGGCGTCGGCCAGTGCGCGGGCGTGGCCTGCATCGTCGCGCGTCGCGCTCCCCTCGACAGGCGCCGCGGTGCCGATATCGGCGAGCGACACGACGTCACGACCATCGACTGCCGATTCCGCAGACGCGGCGGCACGTGCCAAACCGGCACCCGCGGCCGGCGTAAGCAGCGTGTCCGGTCCGGCATCGGCGACATCGACGCGCTCACCGCCGGCATGCGGGCGGCGGCGCAACGTCACTTCGACGGTGCCATCCTGAGCGACCGTAGCGGCATGCGCGCTGTCGTCGAGCAGCACCGATACCGACGCATCGTCGCTGCCGTCGGTCGCCAGACCGACGCCGCTCGACAAACCGGGCAAGGGCAGGCAACCGCTCATCGGCACGACCCGCAACGCCTTGTGACCGGCCGCGGCGAAACGCGTCAGCAGGTCGCGCAACCAGGTCCGATCGACGGCCGCCAGCGTACGGACCGATGCGGCTTTGCCCACCGCGGCCAGGCGCGGACGACGCGGTGCGGCACGGCGCGTGAACCGGCCGATTCCGCCGACACCGGTCCATGCGGCCGCCCCCGCGCCGGGCAGCGGACCTGCCACGATATGCACCGGCGCCGTATCGGGCAGCAGCCAGTCCTCGATGATGTTCGGCAGCGCCTGCTGCAGGCGGGCGCCTTGCAACGGCGGCACCGGTGCATCGACGAGCAGCACGTCGCGTGCGGCCAGGACCAGACAGGTGGCTTGCGCCGCCGGCAACAAGCCCAGCGGCGCCGTGCCGGACTGCAACACCGTACCGCGCCGATCGGTCAGCACATAGCGCAAGCCGCCGGCCGCGGATGCGGGCAGCCGATCCGCGCCGGGCTGCGCCTCCGACGTCCCCGCCGCACCGGGCAGGCCGGCGCCCGCCGATGTCTCCGCCGCGTCACGCGGCGGAATCAATACGGTCAATGTACTCACACACTCTCCAATTCGTCATTGCCGTGCTTCAACCACCCGCACGATGCGCGTCGCATGCGTCCGTGCATCGCGATACACCAGCGCAACGTTGTCCACCACAGCCCGTTCATGCGTCACGCGGGCGTGAATCTCGAAATAACGTGTAGTCACGTCGAAGCGACTCGCATCGAGCGTATCCGACGCCAACATGAAGCGCGCCAGGCGCGTCTGCGCATCGCCCAGATTGACGAAAAACGCCTGGTCGCGCGTCGCCACCACCGCCTGCGCCGCCGTCACGGTCAACGACGGCAACGCCGACGCAATCACCTCGGCACTCGCCGTGTTCAGATTGATCTGGGTCGGCACCGGCAGAATCGTCACAAACGACCGCAGCCGCGCGATGATCTGCGGCGTAAAGCCGGGGAGCACCGCGAGATCGTCCACATCGTGCAGCTGGATGGGCCGCGTCATCTCCGCCGCCGCATTGCCGCTGCTCAAACCAGGGTCATCGCTGAAACCACTGCTGCTGTTCGGCGAGGCGTTGTTGTTCAGTGCCGCGGCTTGCGCATCGGACGCGATATCGCCCGTCTGCGCCTGCTGCGTTTTCGTCGCCGACGACAACAACGTCGTCATCAGATATTGCGCCGTCGGCGTCGCCAAGTCACCGTTCAAACCCAGCAAGGACAGCAGCTTCTGAAACTGCTGCAAGGCCTGCGGATCGATACGCAATCCCCCAACCGGCGCGATGCCCACCAGATTGCGCAGATTGAAGCGCGATTGCGCATCGACGACCCCGCCCGACAACCAGGTGGACGCGCCCTCTTGCGAGCGTGCGATCCCCATTTTTCCGAGAAAGTCCGACAGCCGCGTCGGCGCGATCGGCACGCTCCAGGCGCCGCCGAGATAGGTCACCGGCAAGGCATCGGCCTGCGTACGCAAAATCAGACGCGCCCAATCCATGACGCCACGCGATACCCAACGAGCCTGTTCCGCCTCGCGCTGATTCTCCACGCGACGAATCTCCACCTGCTGCCGCCATAACAATCCGGATACCAGCACCGCGGCCAAGGTGGTGACCAATAGCGCCGTGATCAAGGCCGCGCCGCGCGAACGCCGACGGCCGGCGTCCCCTTCATATCTGGACCTTGGCGGGCTTCGTTTCATTGCGCCACCAGATAATCACGTTCATAACGCCGCAGACCGCCGTCGTTCGTCGACAACGTCAGTCGTACGCCGCGGGCCGCGCGCTCCAACGGCGCGGAACTGGTGGTAGCGTCCCGCAACGCGCGTTGCGAGCGGGTCACCGCCGCCGCCACCGACGATTGCGCACCGGTCCACCCCTGTGCCTCCAGCCAAGCCTCCGCCTGGAATGTCGCCACATGCGGCAGCAACACCACTTCGCGCCAATCGCCTTGGTCGCCATTTCCCGACAGCGCCTGTTGCAAGGCGCCGACCGTTGCGACCGGGGCCGAGGCACGGCGCAGCAACTGTCCTTCCCGCACTTGATACACGACCACCTGCAACCGTCGCGGCTGCTCCGGCTGCGTGAGATAGCGCACGACGGTAAAACCGCTGCCTTGCAATATCACCGCACTGCCGCGCGCATCGTCATCGCTGGCGGCTGCGCGCAGATCGAAACCGACCTGACCTAAAGCACGCGCGATCGTTCGTTCGTCGCTCATCGTCGCCACGACGATCTCACGTCCCCGTACGATCTGGTCGAAGCCACGCCAGCTCAATAGCGCGACCACCGCCAGCAGCGTGATCGCCACCAACAGCTCGATCAAGGTGAAGCCGGCCTCCCGGCGCGGCGTATCAGAGCGGCCTGTGCGTTTCATCCGCCACCACCGTAACCAGATCGGCCAACATCGTTTTTCCGGTAACCGCGCTACGCACGGACACCTCGACTCGCCGAAACGCCGGATTCGGCGTCGGCGTTACCGTCATATCGCAGACCAGCGCCAGCCCGCCTTGCGGGCAGGGGACGGACGTCACCCCGAACGACGGCCAACTGCGTTGCAGATGCAACATCGTGATCGTATTGTCGGCGCTCCAGCCAGCCAGCAGGCGCGCATGCAAGGCGGCGGTATTCGTCGCCACACTCCCGACGGCGCGCAAGGCCGCGACCAGACCGATCGCGACGATCGCCAACGCGACCAGGACTTCGATCAAGGTAAAACCGGCCGCAAACCCGGCGCGTGCCGTGCGCGCGCGTCGGCGCGGCCCCGCGCGCGAAGCACAGGGGGGGCGCCGCATATCGATCGATCGACGGACGAAGGAGAGACGCATCGTCAGCGGGTCCCTTTGCGAACGAGGAACTGTCCGTCGCCGTTGGTTGAAATAGTCACGGCGCCATTGTCCGAGAACAGCGTGACACTTGCGGCATCGCCGATGCTTTCCGTGCCGAAGCGCAAAACTTTCACCGCGCTCGACACGCCCGGATATCGAATCGCAACGCCCGAGACCGCGGTCATCCAGCGTGCGCCGCCCAGCACGTCGTCGCTCAGCGGCCGCCAACGCGCGCCGTCCCGTACCGAAAAGCGATAGCCGCCATCCACCGGCTCCCAACTGATTGGTGCGTTGCGCAACTGAGCCTCGTCGCCCGCGGTCTCAAAAGCGAGCGCGAGGCGTTGCCCCTGTTCCAACAGGGCACTCCCGGTGTTGTGCGAGAGGGATAAGGATGCCAGGCCGACCAGCAGTCCGCCGATCACCAGCACCATCAGCATCTCGAGCAAGGTGAAGCCACGCGCGCGCACCGGAGACGGCCTCCGCCTATTCGTCAGCGACATGAGTCAAGCGGCGACGATCACTGCCACGAACCGATATCGGCGTCGTTACCGTCGCCGCCCGCCTTGCCATCGGCGCCATAGCTGAACACATCGATCTCGCCGTGGACGCCCGGATTCAGATATTGATACGCATTGCCCCACGGATCGTTCGGCAACTTCTCCAGATAGCCGCCATCCTTCCAATTGTTCGGCACCGGGTCCGTGCTCGGCTTCGTGACCAATGCTCGCAGCCCTTGTTCCGTCGTCGGATAACGGCCGTTGTCCAGGCGATAAAGTTTCAGCGACTGCATCACCGTGGCGATATCCTGCGTCGCCGCCACACGACGCGCCTGATCCGGTCGGTTCATGATCTTCGGTACGATCAAGGTTGCGAGAATGCCGATGATCGCGATCACCACCATCACTTCGATCAGGGTGAAGCCGCGTGCGCGGCGCCGCCCCGCCAAGCGCGACGGAGTGCGCTGTAAGCGCGCGCGCGCCGTGAGACGCACCTCGGACAATGATGCAGACAGGGCGGGGGGGATAACATTCCCACCAACATTACCGGCGTCGGCACGATGCGCCGACGACACAAAAAAGCGATTCATAAGAGCGCGCATTCCGAAATTTCCTCCATCCACTTGTGCACCGTATTTGTCGTCATGATTTGACCGTAGAATGCCAAATATGAACCGACTCGTGATGCCCCTCGCTACGTTGGCCGCCTGCGCGCTGTTTTGCGCGACCGCCACTTTTTGGACCGTGAAACTGACCGCTTCGCGGCAGGCGCCGGATGACGCCGCCACCGTGGCGCCGCCACCTTCCGTCCAGGCGGCAAGCCAACTGTTCGGCGGCGATGCCACCCAGCAGGCTCGCTTGCGCGTGGCCGGCGTCCTCTCGCTGGGCGTGGGCCGCGGCGCTGCGGCAATCATCAGCGAGAACGGCGCAGCCGGCCGCGCGATCGGTCTCAATCAAGCGATCGACGACCAGACGATCCTTCGGGAAGTGTACGCGGATCACATCGTCGTCGAGCAACATGGCGTGCGCAGTGACATTCGCGTCACCGCGCCCATCAGCGGTCCGGGCGGCATCGCTTATATGCGCTGAGCGCATCACTGCACCATTTGGTTAAGCTGGATGATCGGCATCATCACCGCCAGCACGATCACCAGCACGATGCCACCCATCGCCAGAATCAGCAAAGGCTCCAACAGCGTGGTGAGGAACATCGTGCGACGCTCGAGTTCCTGCGCCTCGCCGCTGGCGGCGCGATCCAACATCGTCGTCACGTCGCCGGTCGCTTCGCCGGACCGAATCAGGTGGACGAGCACGGGCGGAAACGTCCGCGTGCCATGCAGCGCGCGCGACAGCGCCGTCCCTTCGCGCACGCGCACGATGGCCTCGTCCACCACCTGACGCATCGCGCGATTGTTCAGCGTTTCGCCCGCCGCCTGCAGCGCACGCAGGATAGGTACCCCTGCCGCGGTCAGGATGCCGAGCGTGCTGGCAAAGCGCACGGTGTTATAGCCTCGCACCAGACGTCCGGCCAATGGCGCCGTCAACAACCATTGGTCGAAGGCCAGCCGGGGACCCGGCATGCGCAGGATCTTGCGCGCGGCCCATCCCAACACGATGACGCTCAGCAGCATCGCCCACCAGTAATGGCGGAAGAAATCGGACAAACCCAGCACGACCACCGTGATCGTCGGCAAGGCCTGCTTATTGTTTGAAAACACACTGACGACCTGCGGCACGACGTAACTCAGCAAAAAGCTGACGATGCCGATGGCGATGCAGGTGACGACCACCGGATAGGTGAAGGCCAACTGGATCTTCTGCCGCAACGCATTGCGTTGCTCGACGTAATCGGCCAGGCGCGTCAGCACGAGACCCAACTGCCCGGTATGTTCGCCGGCCGACACCAGGGCGCGATAGATATCGGGAAAGTCGCGGGGGTGCAGCGCCAGCGCACCGGCCATCGATTGGCCCGCCAGCACATCGGCACGAATCGCCGCGATCAGCTCGCGGACGTAGTCGCGCTCCGATTGCTCCGACAACACGCCGAGCGCCTCACCAAGCGGCAAACCGGCCACCAACAGACTGGCCAACTGACGCGTGAACAGACCCTGTTCCCGAGCGGACAGCCGACGGCCGAACGCGAGACGGGCGCGCTTGCCCGACGCGTCGGCCGATCCCGACGTACCGCCGCCAGACGCATGGCGGCCCGCCAGTTCGACGACCAGCGGCGTCAGCCCCTGCGTGCGCAACGCGCCGCGCGCGCCACGGGCGCTTTCGGCATCGATCACGCCACGCTGGGTCTTGCCCCGTGCATCGATCGCTTCGAAACGGAATGCTGGCATGGTGAAAAACCTTGGGAAATCCTTTGCGTCCCCCTGCCGACGACGCAACGAAACTCCGGAAAAGAGGGGTCGAGGCTAGGCCCCGGTCACACGCAGGACTTCCTCCAGCGATGTCGTTCCTTCGGCGAGCCAACGGTCCGCATCCTCACGCAAGGTGCGCATGCCGTTGGCCCGACCGGCGGTCAGAATCTCGGCATCGCTGCGGCCGTCGTGGATCTGCTTGCGAATCGCATCGTTCAGCACCAGTAATTCATAGACGCCACGCCGCCCGGCATAACCGGTCCGCGCGCAACGCTCGCATCCCACCGGATGCCATTGCCCATCGCGCTCGACCTTGCAGGCAGGGCAGAGCTGGCGGACCAGTCGCTGCGCCAGCACGCCGAGCAGACTCGAGGCGAGCAGATAGGGTTCGACGCCCATGTCCACGAGCCGCGTCACGGCCGACGCCGCATCGTTCGTATGCAGCGTCGCCAGGACCAAGTGCCCGGTCAACGACGCCTGCACGGCAATCTGCGCCGTCTCCAGATCGCGGATTTCGCCAATCATGATGATGTCGGGATCCTGCCGCAGGATCGACCGCAAGGCCCGCGCGAACGTCATGCCGATTCGATCGTTGACCTGCGTTTGACCCACGCCGGCGAGGTCGTACTCGATCGGGTCCTCCACCGTCATGATGTTCGTCGATGCCGTCTCGAGACGGCTCATCGACGCATACAGCGTGGTGGTCTTGCCGGAGCCGGTCGGACCCGTCACCAGCACGATGCCGTGCGGCTTGCCGATCAGCGTATCGAAACGCTGCTGCGTTTCACGCGCCATTCCCAACGCATCGAGATTCAGCCGTTGCGCGTCTTTTTCCAGCAACCGCAGCACCGCGCGTTCGCCATGCCCCGTGGGCAACGTCGACACGCGCACATCTACCGGACGCCCCCCCACGCGCAAGGTGATGCGCCCATCCTGCGGCAGGCGCTTCTCGGCGATATCGAGCTGCGCCATGATCTTGATCCGCGAGATCAACGCACCGTGCAGCGCCTTCTTCGGTCGCACGATATCGCGCAAGGTGCCATCGGTGCGAAAGCGGACGACGCAGGACTGCTCGAACGGTTCAATATGGATATCGGACGCCCCTTCGCGTGCGGCCTGCGTCAGCAGCGCATTGATCATCCGGATTATCGGCGCGTCGTCCTCGGACTCCAGCAGATCTTCGATCTCGGGAATGTCCTGCATCAGCCGCGACAGATCCACCTCGCCCTCGACCTCGCCGACCACCTGCGCGGCGCTGCTGTCCTGCATCGCATAGGCGCGGTTGATGTGTTCGGACAGTTCCTTGTCGGACTTGCGCACCAGACGCATCGCACCGAAGCGACGCCCCATTTCCGCGAGGGCGGAAGAGCGCGTGCGGCTGCTGATCCACACTTCGAGCCCGTCCGAATGCCGATGCGCGACCAGCACTTGCGCACTGCGTGCGAAGCTATAGCCGATCAGCCGCGTGGCATCCAGCGACGGAACATCGGGCGTGCTCATGGTGCACTCGTGCCCGACGACGCGCCCGACGTATTGCGCGGCGGGGTATAGACCGGGCCGCCCGGCACTTGTGCCGTCGGATAGGTCAGTGGCGCATGTTGCTGCAGGTCTGCTGCGGACGGCGCGGGGATATACGGCGTCGGGCCGGTCACGCCATTGCTCGGACGAACCGTCGATGACGATTGAGGCACTGGACGCACCACCGTCCCGTCCGGTGTCACGTTGGCCGGCGGCATCGGCGCGGGCGGATCGATCTGCCCACGCGAGGGCACGCCTTCATCGGGCATATAAGGCGGTTGCTGGCCGACATTCGGCGACACCAGCGGCGCACCGACACTGCGCTCACGATCGCGCAGATCGGTCAGGCCGTTGACCTGGTTACCCGGCGTGCCGTCCGGGTTGCGCATTGCCCGGCCCATGGGCGCTTCGCTACTCGGCGCGATCGGTGCCGGCACCGGATTGGTCTTTTCCTTGATGATCCAGTTATCCGGCTTGTAGTTCGCCGCCTCGGCACGGATATAGTCGTATCGATTCATCGATACGTCCTGCAGCGTATTCTGGTCGCGAATAATCACCGGGCGCAGGAACAGCAGCAGATTCGTTTTCGTGCGCGTCTTCGCTTCGCTACGGAACAGCGCGCCCAGGAACGGGATATTGCTCAGCCAAGGCACCCGGCTGTTCGACTGCGTGACGTTGTCTCCGATCAAGCCCCCGAGCACGACGATTTCGCCGTTATCGGCCAACACGGTTGTTTGCAGGGAACGCTTGTTGATCGTCGGATTCGTATCGCCCGCGGCAGACGCGAGGCTCGAGTCTTCCTGATAGATCTGCAGCTTGATCGTGCCGCCCGAATTGATCTGCGGCCGCACGTTCAACATCGTGCCGATATCGATGCGGTTGTAGCTGTTGTATTGCGAGACGCCACTGGTGGTACCAGTCGCGGTGCCGATCGTCCCTTGCAGAACGCCGATATTCGAACCCACCATGATGCGGGCTTCCTGATTGTCCAACGTCATCAGATTCGGCGTGGACAGAATATTGATGTCCTTGTTGGTCTGTACGGCTTCCAGAAAACCGCCAACCCCCAGCAAGCTTCCGAAGTTGCGCAGGATGCCGATGCCGTACGTAGAAGTCGACGTGATCGCCGAGAGCGCGGTGCCGGCCGTAGTCGTCCCGACCGTGGCCGCGTTCGCCACGGTCGTCAAATTGGCGACGGTGGTGGAACCGGTCGTGGCGCCGGACGTCCCCACGCTGACCACGCTGTTGTTACCGCTGCTGCCGAACAGCCAGTTCACGCCGAACTGACCGGTCTTCGTCGACGAGACTTCGATGATCATCGACTCGATATAGATCTGCGCACGGCGCTGATCCAGCTGTGCGACGACATTGCGCAGATTGCGATACACCGGCTCGGAGGCGGTGATGATCAGCGAATTCGTCGACGCATCAGCCACGATCATGCCGGCGTTGCCCTGATCCGAGTTGTCGTCACTCCCCGTGCCGTTTCCGCTGCTGCTGCCGCTACTGCCGTTATTCCCGCCGAGACTACCCATGCTGCTCGACGAACCGCTGGAGCTGCCGAGGCTGCTGGTGCTGCTCGTCCCGCTGGGGAGCGGCGGCAAGGAGCCGTTGCTGTTCGACAAGCCCCCACCGCTGCTGCCCGATTGGCCGCTGTTGCTATTGCTGAACAGGCTGTTGCCTCCCGATGCCCCCTTGCTATCCGACGATTGCCCCATCATGCCGCGCAGCGTCTTCGCCAGCGTCGTCGCATCGGCATTGGTCAGCGGGATGACATGGATATTGCCGGGCTCGCGCGTGGGCGAATCGAGCTTCATCACCAACGTGTGCGCCATCCGCAACCGTGCCGCATTACTGGCACGGAGGATCACCGAGTTGGTCCGAATATCGGTGCTGACATTCACTTTCAATGTCGAGTCGGTCACACCGATCACACCCGGATCGAGCAACTTGGCAGCTTCGGCCGCGACGTCCTGCGCATTGGCGTTCGACAGCGGGATCACATCGATATTGCTGCCTTCCGCGCCGTCGATGCCCGCGATGATCGACCCGATCCGTCGCACATTGTCGGCGTAGTCGGTGATGATGATCGAATTGGTATTCGGATAGGCGGCGACGGTATTGTTCGGCGAGACCAGCGGCCGCAACACCGGCAACAGATTCGTCGCCGAGGCATTGTGCAGCGCGAAGACCTGCGTGATCACCGTATCGCCGCGCGCCTGCGCCGCATTTCCGACGAAGGTCGGTACGCCTTGCAACTTCGCATCGGCTTCCGGCACGACCTTCAATATGCCATGGTCCTCAAGCAGTGCGAATCCTTGCATCCGCAGCGCGGCCTGTAAGGTTTTCAGTGCCTGATCGTTCGATACGGGACGATCGGACTGAAGGCTCAGCTGACCTTTGACCCGTGGATCCACAACGATCGTTTGATTGGTCGCCGCGCCGATCGCACGGGCGATCTGGTCGATATCGGCGTTGGCGAAGTTCAGCGTCACATCGGCGTGCGCAAGCGGCGCCACGACGAGTACCGACAGCAACGAGGCGGCCAGCACGGTACGGCGCAGCGGCCATCCCGTCCAAGAATGAGTCGTCATAGAATCAGGCAACAGAGGGCAAAAGCACGGCGCGCGCCGTGCCGCTGGCAACACGCGCAGCAGCGACAAGGACGACGCCCCCGAACACGCGGGCGTGAAAATTCAGGCGCGGGATTTTCAAGAGCACTGAATGAACAGCGAAACATTAGCAGGTTTCGAAGACAAATTTTTCACAATCGGCGAACGCCCCTCATTTCTGTGATTGGAATACGTCAATAACACCCCTACGCGGGCGCGCTGCATACGATAACGGCAAATCGACGGTGCGGGTTACACGAAACGCCGACGCTCGCGGCGGCCGATCTAACCTTTCAGACCAGTACCAAGAACGCATTTGAAAATCCATCAATTATGCGTTTGTTTATGTCATGCGTTTGACCAAACAAAATAATGTCGTGATTTATAGAGAATTCGTCGAATAACGACGATGCACAGCGGGCGCTTCGGTCGACATGCATCATGTCGGCACATGTCGTCGACGCGAGCATCGGCGAAGTGTCCGAATCGAACCACGCGATCGCATGATTGCGCGATGACCCATTACGTAATGGCGCTAAGATAGCGGCGCCGAGATCGACACGCTCCGCCCATCGGCACCATCGACTTTGCGCCAGAGCGAAATACGCAGCACGACGCAAGACGGCAAACGGCATACGCATTGATGCTGCCCGCCGCTGAACCGGATCACACGACGCGAATGACCCGAATCACCCCTCGACGCACGGCAAGGCTCTGGCACGCGTTAGCCACGGCGACACTGCTGAGCGCGGCAAGTCAGTCCGCGCACGCGGCGCTGGACTGCTTCACCGCGGCAGGCCAGTACCAGAAGGTCAATCCGTTGATCCTGCGTGCCATTGCCTGGCAAGAATCGCATGACGCCACGACGGCAAAGCACGTGAACAGTAACGGATCGATCGACTACGGCCTGATGCAGATCAACTCGATTCATCTGCCGCGGCTCGCGCAGTATGGCATCTCTGCCGACAAACTGATGAATCCCTGCGCCAACGTCTATGTGGCGGCTTGGCATCTGCGCCAGAAGATGGACAAATACGGCAATAGTTGGGCAGCCGTGGGTGCCTACCATTCGGAGACGCCTACCTTACGCGACCAATACGCACGACAGATCATGGCGATCCTGCGACGCTGGAATGTGTTGCCGGCCGTCGGGAAATGAGCAGGTCGTTACGCGCCGAAACGGAACGGTAGAACGCGAAAGCAAGGGGCGTATGGCGAACGCTTCACGTGCATTGGGCAAATGGGAGCGTAATGCAATAGGGGAGAAGACCGGACCGCGCGATCGACATCGACGGCAGCCAGGGGGCAATGCGGAGAGGAGAGGGCTAGACCATGTGTAAGCGCGCGTTTCGCGCGCTGCACGACATGGCATAGCCTCGATACAGGCATCGCCGTCGATGCCGCGAGCCTGATCGGTGAGGCCATTCAGTCGAGCGTCGGGACAGCCAGCAATGGCTTCCCCGTTCACTCGACCAAGCGGCTTTACTTCGCGTTGACAGCGTCTTTGAAAGCCTTGCCAGCGGTGAACTTCACCGTCTTGGCCGCTGCGATCTGCAGCGTTTCGCCCGTCTTCGGGTTGCGGCCTTCACGTGCTGCGCGCTGACCCGAGCCAAAGCTGCCGAAGCCCACCAGTTGCACGGTGTCGCTCTTGGCAACGGCGACCTTCACGGTGTCCATGAATGCGTCCACGGTTTCCGTCACGGCGCCCTTGCTTTGGCCCGTCGTCTTCGCGATTTGGTCGATCAGTTCTTGTTTGTTCATAAGGCTCCTTTCTCGGATTAGGGTAAAACGTGGACCGGTCCGGGACCCAGTGGGCCCCGTCGTTCAACATCGACCGACAGTCGGCAAAACCCGTATCCCGCCCCAGGCAGCCGGGGCACAGACACCAACCAGTCCGATCTCAGCGACACATGATACACGCTGGAGGCCCCGTGAATAGGGGCGCTTGCTATCATACCGTACCGCATGCGGCGGTTTTGCCCTGGTTTCGGTACGTCATGAGCAATGTCGCGCGCCGATCGAGGGCGGACTGGCCCAGCGCAGATCCCCGATCATCGCGCAAAAGCGCCGGAAAATCACGCAACGCCATGCAATTAGTGGCAGATTGCGCTACCTTTCACCGATTGCGCGGTCTATTCCACAGAACGACGCAACCGTGCGGCGTGGGCCTCCCCTCGTCCTCAAACGCATGAAACAGGCCGTCCCGCATGGATAAAGACGTCGTAAGCGCATCCCGAACGGGTTCCACGGGAGACGGCTCCGACTCGAAGCGCAGCGCCGTCCCAGCGCAAGACCCGCAGGCCATGGCCACGGCCAGCCTATCCTTTCGCGTCGATGGCACGGCGTTCAGTGATGCCTACGGGGACGTGTATCACAGTGCGGCAGGCGCGCTCGGCCAGGCTGGGCACGTCTTTCTTGCCGGTAACGGTCTGCCTCAACGCTGGTCCGGGCGACGACGCTTCACAATTGTCGAAACGGGGTTCGGCACCGGCCTGAATTTCCTCGCCACCTGGCTGGCCTGGCGGAAAAGCCGCTCGGACAGTGCGCGTCTGCACTTCGTCTCGCTAGAAAGCCATCCTCTCCTGCGTCCCGACTTGGCAGAGGCCTTGCGTCGGCATCAATGCGCCGACACGGCACGCGCGACGGCGCGATCCCGGGGATTGGACGCGGATCCCGACGCCGACGATCGCGCCGCGCTCGCGCCGCTGGCCGAGGCCCTGATCGCGGCCTGGCCGCCCGTATTGACGCGCGGCATGCACCGGCTGTCGTTCGACGACGATCGCATCGTTCTGACACTGGTCTTCGGCGATGCCTATCCCTGTGCATCGCAACTCAAACTGCGCGCCGATGCCTTCTATCTGGATGGTTTTTCACCCTCCCGCAACCCGGCAATGTGGCAGCCGCGCCTGTTCAAGGCGCTGGCGAGACTGGCCGATGAGCAGGCAACGGTAGCAAGCTACACCAGTGCCGGCCAGGTGCGACGCGATCTCGCCGATGCGGGATTTGCCGTTCGACGTGCGCCCGGCTTCGGCGGCAAACGCACGATGACGCTCGGGCATTTCGCGCCGCGCTGGCGGGTCCGGCGACATCCGCCACCGACAGCATCGATTACCTCGTCCGACGCGGCCGACCGCGCGCCGTCGTATCCCCGTGCCTTGGTCATTGGGGCCGGTGTGGCAGGGTGCGCCGTCACCGATCAATTGATTCGACGCGGCTGGCACGTCACATTGATCGATCAGGCCGAGCAGCCTGCGAGTGGCGCTTCCGGCAATCCCGCGGGGATTTTTCACCCGGTCGTCACCCGCGACGAGGGGCGTGCCACGCGTTGGAGTCGTGCGGCATTCTTATACGCCTTGCGCTATTGGCGCGGCCTCGACCGACGCCAGGAGAACGGCGCCCGCACACTGAGATGGTCGGATGCCGGCCTGGTACAACGGATCGCTCCGGGCGGTGACGCCGGTGCGTCGTCGGTCGAGACCGACACGGCATCGACGGTGGCGGCAGAAGAAGAAGGCAGCAACCTCTCTTTCGCACCCGGCTTGCCAACCGCCATTGCTGAACGCATTTCGGCAGAAAACGTCCTGACCCTGACCGGCATGCCGGTGGGCGGCGACGCCTGGTGGTTCAAGGAAGGGGGATGGATCGACCCGCGCTCCTTGATTGCGCAGATGCTGGGAAATGCGGATGCGCACGCGCACGACGAAACAGCCAGCGGTGATGTGTCGAACGCGGAAAGTCGACTTGCGCGATGCCATGCCACGCACGTCGCGCGTCTATCTCGCGACGCCGGGCAATGGTGTGCGCATCATGCAGATGGCCGGATCATTGCGCGGGCCGACGTCGTCGTGCTCGCAAACGCCTCCGACGCGGCCAGGCTTGCCGGGATCGATTGCCTGCCGACCGAACCGGTTCGTGGTCAATTAACGGTATTGCCACTCAACGCGCAGTCAAAAGACGAGAAAACATCCCGCGCATCAACGTGCCTACTGCGTCTGAAAATGCCGCTGATCGGCGGCGCCTATGCGATTCCCTTGCCTGCCGCGGTGCCGATCGAGGATCGATATGCCAAAGAGGATCCAAGCCAAAACGCCACCGAAGTGCCTGCCGCATCGCTTGTGGGACCCCATCTCTTAACGGGCGCCAGTTACCAAGTCGGCATTTCCAAGACAGAAATCACGGCAGCCGAACATCGCGAGAACATCATGCGTCTCGCGGCGCTGCTGGATCAACCGCACGCCACGCTAGCGCCGCTGCTCTCGGCACCGCGCCCGTCCCTCGACGAGGAAAACGCGCCCCCGGGCGCCGATCACGACTCCCTGCTTTTGCAAATCGACAAAGCCGTTTTCGGTCGCGCGGCCGTACGCTGCGTCACCGGCGACCGAATGCCCTATGTAGGACAGTTGGCCGATAGTGCCGCAGCCCTTGCCAAGGCCCATGCATTACGTGGCGCCCATCTTGCCGATCTTCCGAGGGTGCCCGGGCTGTTTGGCGTTTTCGGTCTGGGGTCGCGCGGCATTCTCTGGTCCGCCCTCGCGGCCGAGTGCGTCGTCAATCTGATCGAAGGTGAGCCCACGCCCATCGAGAGCGATCTGCTCGATGCGATGGATCCCGCTCGCTTCCTGCTGCGCCAGCTCAGACGCCAAGTCGACTGAAAAATCCCGCCCCGATCTTGTGGATAACTTTGTTAGTAATGGGGCGGCGCAGCGTTGACGATATCTGCATAACCCGGAAACAGCCTGCGGGTGTAGGCGAGATTAGCCACTTTTCCATGCAACAATCCCGCCGGCATACCGTCCTTATGAATTTCCTAAGTCGATGATAAATATCGACTTTGAACCTTTATCCACAGAAAACGCCTTCCTTTGTTAACTACTACTATGTTTACTTAAGGTAAACCAGAGTTAACGACAGAGAGGCTTTCTCGTTTCTGTTGACAATGTGAAGAACGCGCGGAACCGCTGCCCTGACGTCGACCGGACAGCCAGTAAAACCGCGTTGACCCGACTGCTCGCGCCCTTTGCCCGCGCTCAAAAAATGGGCAGGCGCGAGAGCAATCGAAACACGTCGCGCCGCATACCCCATCCGCCCTTTCAACCCTCGTTTCGCGAAAAATGTGAATGCTTCCTCGAAAACGGGGATGGGCCGGCAAAGTAGCGGATTCCAAAGCGATTTTTGGGCTGAAAGTTGGGTATTACGTGTGGATGGATTCTGGAGAACTGACGTTTTCTGATGCTTCCACGAAAAGAACGCGATACCATGCACGACTCATACCGCGTTTGTCCCGGGGTATACAGTCGATTCAACACGTTGTTAACAGGGAAGTTAACCGGGTTATCCACAGAAACCGGTCTCCTTTGTTAACTATTACTATCGTATACATACGTAAACCGTGTAAACACTATCGATTGCATCGCGTCTCTGGAAAACCGCGCTTCGCGGAAGAAATCCAGGCCGCGTGCCGCGAGGTAGAGTGACGGCGCGACGCCGATCGGACGCGGCGCGCACTGAAAGCGGGATTTCACGATTAATAGCGAAACGCAGTAAATGCACCAACTGGTGCGTTTTGGCGCTATGAATTGCGTTCATAGCGTTTGCATGCACTGCGCCCCTGTCCGCTTGGACAGGGATAAGCTATCCCTGGGTCCTATGGCAAAATGACTTCCCAGCGACGAACCGTCGGATAGCGCTGTCGAATAGTTGTCGCACCTCGCTGTGCGCAAATCGCAGATCTATCGTTCCATCGGGTGTGCAGGAAGCGCCCTAAAGCCCCTGGAAGGCTTTGCGGGCCCCAGCGACAACCCGTCGGGTGGACTCGGTATGCGAGGCCCGTAGCGAGCCTCTGAACCAATTCGGTTCACGCCGGCGATTTCGAACCATCCTCCAAGAGCAAGAGGGGCGCCGCACCGCCGTGCGAGAGTCCCCGGACGTCAAGGGAGACAGCACCACATGAATGCCGCTTTTTCGTTTTTGCCCACCACCTCGCATTGGGTGGCCGACGATGTGCTGTGGGCCGGGATCGCTTTACTGTTCGCCGGCGTTTTCGGCGAACTCGGCTGGCGCCGCTGGCGTATTCCGCGCGTGAGTGGTTACGGCCTGGTGGGCGTGCTCGCCGGACTCTGCGGCGTGTTCAATCGAGACAGCGGGGCAGTGGCAACGCTGTTGCCCGACGCCCGGCTTCTGGTCGATGTGGCACTCGGCGTCCTCTTATTTCAGCTGGGCGGCCACGTCTCGCTGCGTTGGATCCGAAACAATCCCTGGCTGATCGTGATGAGCGTGGCCGAGGCGACGCTGTCCCTGGTCCTGGTGGCCGGGCTGGCGATGCTGTGCGGCGTGGCGGCGATGACGGCCTGGATTCTCGGCGGCCTCGCAATGGCAAGCGCGCCGGCGATGCTGCTGCACCTGAGGGGGGAATTACGCGCGCAAGGGCAGGTCAGCGAGCGCATGCTGGTGCTCAGCGGCCTGAACAGCATCTATGCCGTGCTGGTGGTCAAACTGGGCTCGGCCTGGCCCCACCAGGTGTTTTACGGCGACCTGGCCGCCTCCTTGCTGCAGCCGGCGTATTTGGTCCTGGGTTCCCTGGTCGTGGGCCTTGCGCTGGCCGCGGCGTTCCACTTTCTGGGCGCTTATGTGGTGGCTGGTGTGGAATCGGGGCCGGGCAACCGCCAGCTGAGGCCGGACTTCGTTCCGGCCGGCGCGCGTGATCGGACGGCCGGCGTCGTGATGCTTTATGGACCGGTTCTGATCGGCATCGGCGTCTGTGACTTGCTGAAGTTGTCGCCTATTTTGGCAATGCTGGTCGCCGGCATGGTGTTCAGCAATCACAGCGAGCGGCCGCGCGGCTGGGCTCGGGAAACCGGTTCGGCGACCTGGCTGATCACGGTGATTCTGTTCGTGTTGACGACGGAAACGTTCCGCTGGACGGACTTTTCGTCTGGTGCGCTCGTGGCGGTGGTGGTACTGGCGGCGCGTGCGGTGGCAAAGATTGGGGTAACGTCGTTGCTGGCGCGTCGCAGCGGTATCGGGGTACGAAAAGGGGTGGCGCTCGGCATTGCATTGACGCCCATGTCATCGCTGGCCTTTGTGCTGATGAGCGATACTTTTCTGATGTATCCAGCGTTTGACCCGCGCTTGAAAGCCATCGTGCTGTGTACGGTCGTTATCTCGCAACTGGTGCTGCCGGTCTGCGTCTACCGCGCCTTGCAGTGGATCCAGGAAGCCCCTCGGTTGCCCGGGAATACGCAGGCGACCGACGGCGGTCAGGCTGGACGCGGTGGCAAGGGCGGCGCCGCCGGCGAGGCGGGCAGTATCGGCTGACGTTTTTATCGGCGTTCTTTCTGGGTGCGCCGCCTTACATCATTATGTAATCCGAATAGTCTATGGCATTGGAACCTTTTGTCGAATCGCGTCCGTTCACGCTGGGCGTCGAGTTGGAAATCCAGATTGTCGACCGACTGCATTACGACTTGACGCATGCCGCGTCGGATCTGCTGGCTTTGGTGAAGGACGTGCCGATCGACGGATTGATCACGCCCGAAATCACCGAAAGCATGATAGAAATGTCGACCGGTATCTGTACCGATTACAGCGACGTGGTGCGTCAGCTCGGTGCCGCGCGCGATGTGCTGGTGCAAGGCGCCGATCAGCTGAACGTGGGACTTGCCGGAGGGGGCACCCATCCTTTCCAGCGTTGGCATGATCGTCAAATTTACGACAGCCCGCGCTTTCACTACATTTCGGAATTGTATGGTTATCTGGCCAAACAATTCACCGTGTTCGGCCAGCACGTCCATGTCGGATGTCCGAATGCCGATGACGCGTTGTATCTGTTGCATTCGCTGTCTGCCTTCGTACCGCACTTCATTGCGCTGTCGGCGTCGTCGCCGTATGTGCAGGGGGAGGACACCGGCTTTCATTCGGCACGCCTCAATTCCGTCTTTGCCTTTCCCTTGAGCGGTCGTGCCCCCTTCGTGCTGACGTGGGACGATTTCGTCATCTATTTCGACAAGATGCGCGAAACGGGCGTGGTCAACAGCATGAAGGACTTCTACTGGGATATCCGGCCCAAGCCGGGATTCGGCACGATAGAGGTGCGGGTCATGGACACGCCCTTCACCGTCGAGCACGCGGCGGCGATCGCCTGCTATATCCAAGCCATTGCCCGGTGGATCCTGCACGACCGCCCCTTCGTGCCGACCGAGGACGACTATCTGGTCTACACCTTCAATCGATTCGAAGCTTGCCGATTCGGCCTCGACGGCGTGATGGTCGACCCGCGCTCCCATGCACGCACGTCCATCGCCGACGCGGTGCTGGCAACGCTCGACCAGATTGCGCCGCATGCCGAGGCCCTCGACGGTCAAGCGGCATTGAGCATGATCCAATCGGCCGCAAGGTCTCGTATAAACGATGCGACCCGTTTGCGGCAGACAGTGTTGCGTGAGGGCGCGCTCGACGAAGCGGTTCGTCAGCAGTGCGATCGCTGGCGCGGCACGCCGGATCGTTGAAAGGGAATCGAACGCCGATATCGCGTATGCCGGGTAATACGTTGTTGCGAAATTCGGTGAATCGAAACGCCATCTCTGTTCTGAATATTTTTCAATACTCGCTTAAAATGGTCGCGCTCGCCGTTGAATCCGAAGGATTGACGCGAAGTGCATGGTAAATGAAGGGAATAACGAATCCCCGGTGTCGAAATGCTTGATCTGCATTCGAGATTCGGTGCGTGCGGTTCGCAGCGAATGCTTGCGGCTTATCCGACGAGTTGGCTGTCGGGCACGATATTGTTGTAGAAAAAGCCACGGGGAATGGTTGCCAACGTTTGCTCAGGCGTGCGGAAGGTTGTGCTTGTCTTAACGGGCGCGAGATGCGCATTTGTCACAGTTTCGCCGTCGGCGACAGTAAAAGCTTCCGACAGCGCAGCGATATGGCGTAATATTTTTTTGTCCTTTTTAAGATAAGCTTCGCCGAATGGGCGTGCGGGTGCAGGGTGTCCTTTTAATCGGCGTGGGTCTGGATATTAGCCTCGTCGCGTTGCGAGATGCGGCATGATGACTGTCTGAATGCGGATGGTTTGTGAAAAAGGCGTATGTGGATTGAAGTGCCGATTTGCTTGAATACGGGTTTGTGTCTAAATAGTCGCTTGACGAAATTGGCGTGATGCCATGGTCCGAACTTTGCCTCGTCATCGGGGATGCAAACAAAGTGACGATCGACGCAAAGCGGTTGTCATGAAAACGTATTAGACCTGCTAAACAGAGATAAGAGCGAATATTGATGAGTGAAGCGGTGTACGGCGAAGAGGTGATGGGACGCATCACCCATGGCATGTTGCGGCTGAGTACGGCCATGCGTAGCCAAGCGTGGAGTTGGGCGGAAGGTGCGGGCCTGACCCCCACGCAGGGAGAGATCCTGGTGTTGCTGATGCAACGCAAGTCGGCGTTGCGCTTGGGCGAGATCGCGCGACAGACGGCGCTGACCGCGGCCACGACGAGCGATGCGGTCAGCACGCTCGAAACAAAGGGGTTGGTGGAAAAGCGTCGTGCCGTCGATGACGGACGTGCCCTGGCCGTGCGCTTGACCGCGAAAGGTCGTACTGCTGCCAAACGTGCCGCGCTGTGGCCGAATTTCCTGCAGTCCGCTGCGTCGTCGCTGCCGACCGAAGAGCAAGGCGCTTTGTATCGCTCGTTGTTGAAGGTGATCAATGAGCTCGAAGTGAAAGCGCATATTCCGGCACACCGGATGTGTCTGAGCTGCGAGCACTTCGAACCGTTGGGCGAGTCGGCGAAAGACGGCAAGGCCGCGAAGAAGACCACCCGTAAGGTCCGTACCGTCGCGCCAGTGCACCACTGCACGGCCTTGAAGATTGACTATCCCGATACCGGCATCCGTTTGGATTGCGCGGCATGGGAAGAGGCGAGCGAATCGAAGCGCAAGAAGCATTGGAAGTTGTTCGTCCAAGGCGCTTGAGCGAAATCGCGTTCGAACGGAATCGCCATGCGATCTCGGTAAGTGGTTTAAGCAATATAACAGGGTGCGGCACATTGTCGCGATGCCCGTATCGTCTCCACGCGCCACGCTTCGCTGCCCGTTCGGGCGGCATATCGACGCGCAGAGCCGTCACTGCCGATCCACGGCCTGCGCGATGTCGATCGCCGCAGTGCCGGATCCCACCGACGGCGTTGCTCAGCGCGAATCGCCCATCTCCCGCAAAATAACGGTTCCCGTCTTGATGAAGCGTTTGCCTAGGAGCTGCCATGAGCGCGCTGTTTTCTTCGTTGTCGATGCGCGGTTTGACGCTGCGTAATCGGATCATCGTCTCGCCGATGTGCCAATACGCCTGTGACGATGGCGCCGCAAGTGGTCAGGCCAATGACTGGCATCGTGCGCATTGGGGCCATCTGTCCTATTCCGGCGCGGGCCTTTTCATTACCGAAGCGGTGGCGGTCGAGCCCGAGGGACGTATTACGGCGCGCGATCTGGGGCTATGGGACGACGCGACGCAAGCAGCAATCGCGTCGGTGCTGGCGTCGGTGCGGAAGTATTCGGATATGCCGATCGGCATGCAGATCGGGCATGCGGGCCGCAAGGCGTCGTGCGCGGTGCCCTGGGAGGGTGGCGCGCAGGTGGGCGTGGCCGAGGGGGGCTGGCAGACCGTCGGGCCGTCCGACGTGGCGTTCGCACCGGGTGATCGGGCACCGCACGCGCTGGATGCGGCGGCGATCGATCGCCTTGTGCAACGCTTCGTCGACACCGCGACGCGCGCCGTATCGCTAGGCATCGACGCGTTTGAAATCCACGCCGCGCACGGGTATCTGTTGCACCAATTCCTCTCGCCGCTGTCGAATCGGCGCGACGATGCCTATGGCGGCGCGTTGGAAAATCGCATGCGTTTCCCATTGGCGGTGTTCGATGCGGTGCGCGCGGCCGTTCCGGAGGCCATTCCCGTCGGCGTGCGTGTCTCGGCGTCGGACTGGGTGGAAGGCGGATGGGATATCGAGCAAACGGTGACATTTGCCGAGGCGCTGAAGGCGCGCGGCTGCGATTGGATCGATGCCTCGTCGGGTGGTCTATCGGGCGCGCAACAGATTCCGGTGGGGCCTGGCTATCAGGTGCCGTTCGCCGAACGCCTGAAACGCGAGACCGGAATGGCAACGATGGCGGTCGGCTTGATCACCGACCCGACGCAGGCCGAGACGATCCTGGCGACGGGGCAGGCGGATATGGTCGCCATTGCCCGCGCGATGTTGTACGATCCGCGTTGGCCCTGGCACGCTGCAGCGACGCTGGGCGCGCAGGTGGTGGCGCCGCCACAGTACTGGCGCTCCCAGCCGCATGGGGTCAAGGGGCTGTTCGATACGGCTAAGCCGGCTTATTGATTCAAGTGACGAGTGTGTGATGAGCGGACGCAGAATCGCGGTAAGACGGTCAGGGATTCACGGCAGAGGCGTATTCGCGCTTGCGGCATTGGCCGAAGGCGAGCGGATCTTCGAATACGAGGGCGAGCGGATTTCGTGGAAGGAAGCGCTGCGGCGCCATCCTCACGATCCGTCGCAGCCGCATCACACCTTCTATTTCGCCTTGGAAGACGGTCGCGTCATCGATGGCTTGATCGGCGGCAACAGCTCGCGTTGGATCAATCATTCGTGTGCGCCGAATTGCGAAGCCGAGGAGATCGAGGGCCGGGTCTTTATTCACGCCGGCCGCGATATCGCCGCCGGTGAAGAGCTGTATTACGACTACGGCCTCGTCCTCGACGGTAAGCATACGAAGCAGGTGAAACGGGACTACCTGTGCCTGTGCGGCGCGCCCAAGTGCCGTGGCACGATGCTGGCGCCGAAGGAAGGCAGCAAGTCCGAGAAAAAGGCCGCGAAGGCCGACAAGGCGGAAAAGAGCGAAAAGAAGACCAAGTCCGAGAAGTCGGAAAAGTCTTCGAAATCCGGCAAGGACGTCAAGAAGAAGGCACGCGCCAAGGCGTGATCGTCAGGTACGTCCGATGGCATGGGGCGGTCGATGGATCAGCGGCAGGCTGACGATAAAGCGCGACCCACCCCCCGTCGCATCCTCATAACGTACCGAGCCGCCATGCAGGCGCACGATATCGCGCACGATGGCGAGACCGAGTCCGGCGCCGCCTTCCTGCCCGGCATGCGCGTCGCCGCGGAAGAAGCGTTCGAACAACTCCCCCTGCATTGCCTGTTGTACGCCCGGACCGTTGTCTTCGACTATCAGGTCGACGCACGGCCTGCGCGGCCCGAGTGTCGGCGTGGTGGTCGGGTAGGGTGTGGGAATTGGCAGGCGCTTCATCGTCGCCACCACGCTCACGGTCACGCGCCCACCGCGTGGCCGATGGGGCGGGACATACTTCAGCGCGTTATCGATCAGGTTGGCGACGATCTCCCTCAGCAGCACCGGATTGCCCCGGATCATCATCGGCTCGTGGGGCGGCTCGCTGCCGATACCGTCCGCGCGGCCCGCAATCGCATCGTCGTCGAGGGCATGGTCGAGCTCGGCGAGCGAGGGCTCGGGTTCGCCAGGCAATTGAATGCCGAGATCGATGCCTTTGTCCAAGGCGCGCGGCACCCATTCGGCACCCGTTTCGAACGCCAGCGCGCCAGCATCGATATCGACGAAACGGGCGATCTGTTCGTTCGGATCCGCTCGCGCGAGGGAGAGCAACTGGTTCGACAGACGCACCGCGCGGTCGGCCGATGCACGTACCTCGACGATTGCCTGTTTGATTCGTTCGGGGTCCTTTGCGGTGCCCGCCTGATCCGCATGCAGTTTGACGGCAGTCAGCGGCGTGCGCAATTGATGGGCCGCATCGGCGATGAATTTGCGCTGCGCATCGAGCGCCTGGCCCAGGCGTTCGAGCAAGGCGTTCAGGGCGCTGGTCAGCGGTCGAATCTCGACCGGAACGTCGGTCTCGTCGACCGGCTCGAGCGACATATGGGTCTGACGATTCAAGGTATCGGCGAGAACCGTCAGTGGGAGCAACTGCTGATTGACGACGCGCCAGACGATCAGCCAGCCGGCGAATAGCAACAGCAGCAGCGGTGTCATGATGGCGATCAGGAACTCCGCCGCGAGGCGCAGGCGTCGCTCGATACGCTGCCCCACCTCGACCACGGCACTATGGCCATCAGGCTGGGCGACGATGACCTGCGCGATTCGGACATCGGTGCCGAGAAAGCGGGCGTCGAAGACGGTCGCGTTATGGATATGCACGATGCCAGCGCCGACGCTCGGGAGATCGGCATTGCCTGCCAACTCGGTCCCGTCGCGCCGGATGCGGTAAACAAGCTGATCCACCGGGTCCGAGAACATCGCCTCGGCAAGCGGTGGAACGGTCCGCGTGGCATCGTCGCCGGAAATTCGGATCTGTTGGGCCACGGCATTCGCCAGGTCGACCAAAGAGCGATCGACGACATGGGCCGTGTATTGCCAGGCCAGCCAATAGGCAAACGTGCCGCTTGCAAGCGCGAGAATCGATAGCGGGCCGGCAAGCCGCCGCAGCATGGTCTGGCGCAAGCTCGAGACGCGCGGTGCCGGTGCAGGCGTGGACGCACGATCGGCAGGGAACGACGCGACAGCTTTATGCCCGGAGGAGGGGGGCGTCGAGGGGCGCCGTGTATCGTCGGCGGGTCCGTGCGATAGTTCGGATGCCGAAGCGATGCCGGTCGTACGCTCGTCGGCCTGGGCCCCGGCTTGGGTGTCGGGGCCGTGCGCGTGTTGCGCGCCATGCAGCGGGTTATGCGGCGTGCTGTGACGCGCGCGGTGGTCGTCGACGCTGTCGGAGGCGCGGTCCGTCATCGGCATTCCTTCAGGTGCGTACGGCCGGCGAGCCATCGCCGTCGTCCTTTATGCGCCTGGCGGCGCGGATGACGGTGTGAACGCGGCCGGGTAGGGCTCAGCTACGGATTTCCTGCAGCAGATAACCGAAGCCGCGAACGGTCACGATCTCGACGCGGCAGTGTTCGAGCTTTTTCCGCACGCGGTGGACGTACACTTCGATCGCCGTGTCGCCGAGGTCACCGCCGAAATGCGTCAGGTGATCCTGAAGCTGCGCCTTGCTGACGACGCGACCATGACGCAGGAGCAGCAGTTCCAGCACGGCGAATTCACGCGGCGAGAGCTCCACCGGTTTGTCGTCGTTGAAAATCCGCCGATCGACGCCGGACAGGCGCAAGCCGCCGAGCGAGACTTCCGGACGGGGCGCGTCCTGCTGCGGGCCGCTGCGACGTGCCACGGCACGAATGCGCGCCTCGAGCTCGGCGAGTTCGAATGGTTTGACGATATAGTCGTCGGCACCGCTCGTCAAACCCTGAACGCGATCGTGCAGCTCGTCGCGCGCGGTCAGGATGATGACCGGCGTATGGCGGTTCGTCTGACGGAAACGATTCAGCAGCGTCATGCCGTCGATACCGGGCAGGCCGAGATCGAGGATGATCAGGTCATGCCGATTTTGCGTCAGGGCGTGTTCGGCAAAGATGCCGTCATGGACCATGTCCACGACGAAGCCTGCCTGTTCGAGACTGCTTTGGATACCGCGCGCGATTGGCCGATCGTCTTCGACTAGAAGGAGTCTCATCGTTTATGCTCTATTAAGGCAAAAGGGGATGCGTACCACCGCACCACGTTTCGCGATCGGCATGGGTATCGCGCCATTGCAAACGCGATGCCGATGCCGACGCATTGGAGGGGACTGTGCGCCGAGATTGCGCGCCGCAGCGACTACACCAGACGCAGGGAAGAAGCGAAGATGGAACTGTCCGTGATCCAGATCGAGTCCGCGATCAATTTCTGGCGCAACCGTTCGCCCGCGACGGGAGATGAATTGCGCCTCTGCCCACAAGCCAGCGCCTTGAGCGGCGCCTACGCGCACATGATCTACGAGCGTCGTTCCTCGATTCTGCTGGATGAACTGGCGCCGGCTGCGCGCGCGGCCTGGTGCGACTACCGCGCAAGCACCGATACCGCTTGATGGCCGCGAGGCGACACGCCGCGCCTGCGCGCCACGGGAGATGCGGGGCATCGCGTCGTGGTGTGCTGCAGGGCGTGCGAACGGCGGCATCAGGTCTCTGACAATCGGGTAGGGTCGATAAAAAATGGGTCGCGCTGGCCCGGAGGCATGTGCGGAGGTACTGACATAACGTCGTGCAACCGCAAACGGTTGACGGGGGCCGACAGTGAACTTCCTACACGGGGCTTTCTTTCTATAGTGCGACGGTTCGCTTAAAGCTGACTTAAAAGGCGGTAAGGTTCGCCGCACCGTTATATTGCATTCCATGACGGCGTCGCGCCCCTCGACGTGGAGTGGACGGGGCGCGGCACAGGCTGCGGCTCAGTTCGCGATACGCGCGGCCTTGTCGATGAAATGCGCGAGCGTCTCGTCGTGCGTGGTCAGACCGTTCGCATCGTGCGTCGATAGTGTGACATCGACCACATTCCAGCTGTTGGACCATTCCGGGTGGTGATTCATCTGTTCCGCTTTCAGCGCAACGCGCGTCATGAAACTGAAGGCGGCGTTGAAATCGGCAAATTGGTAGCGCTTGCGGATCGCATCGCGGCCAGCGGTTGGAGCCCACCCGCTCGCCGCCAGTGCGGCGCGAGCGTCTGTCGAAAGCAGTTCCGGCATGATGATCGTCGTAGTCCCGTTCGTTAGAATCGTATCGTGGGTCCGTCTGCGCATAAGAGCTGGAGCGGTCGCGCGGCGCCGCCGAACCCTCTAGGCATTGTTCCATAAAACAGTGCGTATCGTGCTGCCGCCAATGCGCGGAATGCGCGTTTGAGCCATTCGATATACGGCGCCCGTTTCCGTGCGACGCTATGGCGTGAGCCGTCCATGACAGCATGGACCGCATTCGCGCTATCATGCGAGAACCATGCATGAAACCTCTCCTTTACGCGGGATTGCACGATGATCGAGTTGGACCATTTCGATTTGGCGCTGTTGGATGTGCTGCAGCGCCAGGGGCGTGCAACGCACCAGCAATTGGGCGAACAGGTACCGCTATCGCCTTCGCAGATCGGGCGTCGATTGCAACGCCTCGAGTCGATCGGCGTCATCGACGGCTATCAGGTGGTGTTGCGTCCGGAGGCTTTACAGCTAAGCGTGATGGCGTTCACCAGTTTGAAGCTGAAGCATCAGAATGATTTGAGTATCGAGCAATTTCAGCAGGCCGTGGATCAACTGCCCGAAGTGCTCGAATGCCATGCGGTGGTCGGCGACGCGGATTACCTTTTGCGGATCGTTGCGCCCGATTTGAACACGCTGTCGAACTTTGTAATGAAAAAGCTGATGTTAGTGCCGGGTGTCGATAACGTCCGTTCCCATATTGTGTTGAAGGCGCTGAAACGCAGCGGACCTTTGCCCCTTGACCATCTAAAGTAGAAAAGGATCCTTCGTTATGACGTGCCTAGGGTAAATGCTATCTTGTTGCTGCGGCCCGCACTCAGTACACTTCATCTCAGATTGCAGCACAGCATTTGTGGTGGAGAACGAGGAGACAATAGGTACTCAGTACCAAATAAAAAACGAAGCGCCATCGGATTGCCGATGGCGCTTTTATTTTGTGCTCCGCATTTGTTGCACGGTGTGGCAGGGTAGTGCGGCCTTGCGACGGCTGTGGAGAGAAGGTGAGGCCCATTCGGCGCCGCAATCACCGTGATCGTTTTGCCGTCCGCGCTTACGCTAATTTTTTGTAGTTCCCGAACCGTTGGCGCGGTTCCGTCGCGCTACTAGCGCGACTGTCGGGAATATCCTACGTATCTAATGTCTCGTGGCCGCTGGAATACCGATGCTAATCAAGTGTTTAGCCGGATATGCTAGTATTTGTGCCATCGCTGGCGGTTTCATCGATCCCATTTTGGATGGTTTGACGTCCCTATCTGCCTCGGCGCCGTGCCGAGAAGACGCGCGGACGTGGGGTTCATTCGAGTGCAATGTTTCACGTGAAACATTGTGCGGATGTCCGTGAAAACGCGGGGGCCGCCGTTCCACGTGCGGCGCGATGTTCCACGTGAAACATTGATCGATGGGCCGGTGTATCGCATGCACGGTTCATGGCTTGGTCTCTGACCTCCGTCTCAGCCGATGTCGTGAGCGACATGCATTCCGCGTCACCACTGCGGTCTTAATTCGATCACATTCATCCAAGGCGTATAATCGCGCCCTTGGTCGACCGCCGCCAGGCGTCGGTCGACATCCATTGTCTAGAAAGAGGTCGGCGCCAAGGCGCTTGATAACAATGCAATTTCCGAGCGAATTCGATGTCATCGTAGTCGGTGGGGGACATGCCGGCACGGAAGCCGCACTGGCTGCGGCGAGAATGGGCTGCAAAACGTTGTTGTTGACCCATAACATCGAGACGCTCGGTCAGATGAGCTGCAATCCGTCGATTGGCGGTATCGGCAAAGGCCATCTGGTAAAGGAAATCGACGCCCTCGGTGGGGCCATGGCCGCTGCCACCGACGAATCCGGCATTCAATTCCGCATTCTGAACTCCTCGAAAGGCCCCGCTGTCCGGGCGACGCGTGCCCAGGCGGACCGGCTGCTCTACAAGCAGGCCATTCGCTCGCGTCTCGAGAATCAGCCGAATCTATGGCTTTTCCAGCAAGCTGTCGACGATCTGATGGTGGAAGGGGACAAAGTCGTCGGCGCGGTGACGCAGATAGGCTTGAAATTCAAGGCTAAGTCCGTCGTATTGACCGCTGGAACGTTCCTCGACGGAAAGATTCACGTCGGCCTCAATAACTACACCGGCGGTCGCGCTGGCGACCCCGCTGCCGTCTCCCTGTCGGCGCGATTGAAAGAGCTGAAGCTTCCGCAGGGGCGTTTGAAGACCGGAACACCACCGCGGATCGATGGTCGTACCATCGATTTTTCGAAGCTGGAAATGCAGCCCGGTGATGCCGATCCCGTACCCGTGTTTTCTTTCCTGGGGCGGGTGGAACAACACCCTGAGCAGATGCCGTGCTGGGTAACCCATACAAACCAGCGCACGCACGATATCATCCGCGCCGGCCTTGATCGTTCGCCGATGTACACCGGAGTGATCGAAGGGGTAGGTCCGCGCTATTGCCCGTCGATCGAGGACAAGATCCATCGCTTCGCGTCGAAGGATTCGCACCAGATTTATCTGGAGCCGGAAGGCCTGACGACGAACGAGTTTTACCCGAATGGTATCTCGACCAGCCTGCCGTTCGACGTGCAGTTGGACCTTGTCCACTCGATGCTCGGGATGGAAAACGCGCATATTCTGCGGCCTGGCTATGCCATCGAATACGATTATTTCGACCCGCGCGGCCTGAAGGCCTCGCTCGAAACGAAGGCGATTCACGGACTGTTCTTCGCCGGGCAGATCAATGGCACGACCGGATATGAAGAAGCGGCTGCGCAGGGCCTTCTGGCTGGCTTGAATGCAGGCCGTCATGCGCAGGGCAAGGAAGCATGGGTGCCACGCCGTGACCAGGCCTATCTGGGCGTCCTGGTGGACGATCTTGTCACGCGCGGGGTGTCGGAACCCTATCGAATGTTCACGAGTCGTGCCGAGTACCGTTTGAGCCTGCGGGAAGACAATGCCGATTTGCGGCTGACCGAGATCGGGCGCGAGCTGGGATTGGTCGATGATGTGCGCTGGGCCGCATTCGAAGCCAAGCGCGACGCCATTTCACGTGAAACGACGCGTCTGGAAAAGACCTGGGTGACGCCCAAAACGCTGCCGGCGGACGCCGCGATCGCGTTGCTGGGCAAGGCCATCGATCATGAATATAGCCTGGCCGAGCTGTTGCGACGTCCCGCGGTGCACTACAGCGCCCTGATCGCGCTCGGCGCCCAGGGCGTCGCGCAAGCGGCTCCGGAGCAGGCATTGGCAACGGATCCCGTGTTATTGGCCCAGATCGAGGAGCAGGTCGAAATCGGCATCAAGTACCGTGGCTATATTGAGCGGCAAAGCGGCGAAATCGCGCGCAACGATGCCCATGAGAACACGCGTCTGCCGGAGGATCTGGATTACCGTGAGGTGCGTGGTTTGTCCTTTGAGGTGTCGCAGAAGCTGAACAGCCATCGTCCGGAAACCATTGGCCAGGCATCGCGGATATCCGGCGTGACCCCGGCCGCCATTTCCTTGTTGATGGTGCACATGAAGAAGCGTGGTGGTCGGAGTGTTGTCGGAACCGATGTGTCTTCGACGTCGGCGACCGTTGCAACCGGTGCGTCGGTGGGTGAGGCGTGATGGATCGTGCGCAATCCCCGAAGGGCGGCGGTAGCTTGCCGCAGGGCAGTGTCGCGGCACGAATCGCACTCGACGCCGCGCAGATGGGCATCTCGGTTGATGATGTCCAAGCCGAAAACCTCGCCGCGTATATCGGCTTGCTGTCGAAGTGGAACCGCGTCTATAACCTGACGGCGATTCGCGACCCGGAACAGATGCGGGTGCAGCACGTGCTCGATTCGCTTTCCTTGCTGCCGCATCTGGACGCAGCTCGGGTGGGCTCGGTTATCGACGTCGGCACCGGCGGCGGCACGCCGGGCCTGATCCTGGCGATCATGCGCCCCGACTGGCGCATCACGTTGAACGATATCGTTCAGAAAAAGATCGCCTTTCTGACACAGGTCAAGAGCACGCTCCAGTTGGGAAACGTCGAGGTCATCAACGCACGGGTCGAGGAAGTAAAGTCGGAAACGGGCTTTGACGCCGTGACATCCCGGGCCTTTGCGGACCTCTCAGATTTCGCGCGATGGGCGGGTCACCTTGTCGCTCCGGAAGGGGCGATGTACGCGATGAAAGGGCTGCAGCCCGATGACGAGATAGCGCGCCTGCCGGCGGGCGCCGCGGTGCGGGCCATCACACCGTTGACGGTGCCACATCTCGCCGCGGAGCGACATTTGGTTGTGGTGACGTTTGCGTCGCCGGAATCGATTATCAGTGAGGCATCACGGTAATTCGCTCGGCGAATGCGCGAGAGTGCTTCGCCTTGAGCGCCGCACGCTGTAAGATTCGGTGCGCAAAGGGCAGATGGGTAGCCTGAAAACCACGATGTTTCACGTGAAACAATCGCCTGACGCCGATAAGCGATGCAGGTGCGCCACCGCTGCCAGACCAATATCAGGTGCGTGGTGGGCCCATATCGTTAGGCGAATGGAACACTGGCATGTTGGCGGTCGATGCGGTGTAATGCGAAAGCAGCATGCCGATGCGATCGTCGCCGAGCAGGAAGAGGAAAGATGACACAGATATTTTGCGTGGCAAACCAGAAGGGTGGGGTAGGAAAGACGACGACAGCCGTCAATTTGGCGGCGAGTCTTGCTTCGCAAAATCAACGCGTGTTGCTGGTCGATCTGGATCCGCAGGGCAATGCGACGATGGGCAGTGGCGTCGACAAGCAGGCACTGGTCCACACGATCTACCAGGTACTGATCGGCGACATACCCATCGCGGATACCATCGTTCCGGCCGGCGACACCGGTTATGACATGGTGCCGGCCAACCGCGAGTTAGCGGGTGCCGAAGTCGATCTCGTCGACGTCGAGCGTCGCGAGCGCCGACTGCGCGAGGCGTTGGAATCCGTGCAGTCCCGCTACGACTACATCCTGATCGATTGTCCACCGGCGTTGTCGCTGCTGACATTGAACGGCCTGGTGTCGGCACATGGCGTTATCATTCCGATGCAGTGCGAATACTTCGCCTTGGAAGGACTGTCCGATCTGGTCAATACGATCAAGCAAGTGCATGCCAATCTGAACCGCGATTTGAAGATCATCGGTTTGCTTCGGGTGATGTTCGATCCGCGGATTACGCTGCAACAGCAAGTTTCCGAACAGCTGAAGCAGCACTTTGGCGACAAGGTATTTGATACCGTGATTCCGCGAAATGTGCGTTTGGCCGAGGCGCCGAGTTATGGCCTGCCGGGCACCACATTCGATCCGAGCTCCCGGGGTGCGCAAGCCTACACCCAGTTCGGCGAAGAAATGATCCGTCGGCACGGAAAGACCGCGGTAGGGAATACGGCCAGCACGTCGTCCAAGGGGGCTACTGCCTCGAGCGACGAGGCCGCACAAGGCGCCGCCATGAGCAATGAAACCGGTACCGCAGGAGCACTATGAAACCGACGGTCGCAAAAAAGAAAGGTTTGGGACGCGGGCTTGAAACGCTGCTGGGTGGTAACGCCGATATCGCCGATGCGATGCAACGCGAAGCACATCCCAGCACCATGCCGTTGCGCCAATTGGTGCCGGGCAAATACCAGCCGCGCACGCGGATGGACGAAGGCGCACTGCAGGATCTCGCGGCCAGTATCCGTGCCCAGGGATTGATGCAGCCGATCCTGGTTCGTCCGATCGGCGGCGATATCTACGAGATCATCGCGGGTGAGCGTCGCTTCCGCGCCGCGAATCTGGCCGGCCTCAGTGAAGTACCGGTTCTGGTGAAGGACGTTCCCGATCAAGCGGCTGCCGCGATGGCGCTGATCGAGAACATCCAACGTGAAGACCTGAATCCGCTCGAAGAAGCGCAGGGCATTCAGCGACTGCTCGACGAATTTTCCTTTACGCACGAGCAAGCCGCGGAATCGGTAGGGCGCTCCCGTAGCGCGGTATCGAATCTGCTGCGCTTGCTCAATCTGGCCGCGCCGGTCCAGACGATGCTGCTGGCCGGCGATCTCGACATGGGCCATGCCCGCGCATTGCTGTCGGTCGATGCCGGCACACAAGTTGCCTTGGCAAATCAAATCGTGAATCGACGCCTGTCGGTGCGCGAGGCGGAGAAACTCGTCGCGCTGACAGCGCAGGACGACAAGGGCTCGCCCAAAGCCCCCAAGGCACGCAAATCTCGCGATTTGTCACGTCTTGAGGACGAGCTGGCCGATTTGCTGTCCGCCTCCGTCGACATCAAGGTTGGTAGAGGCGGGCGGGGCCAGCTGAAGATCGATTTCGGCAGCCTGGATGCATTGGAAGGTATCATCGTCCGGCTGCGACAACCGATGCCGGAAGAAGGCACCGCATCGCGCTGAGCGCTTTCCTGGGTGAACCGAGCGGGATATAGGCGCACAGTCTGAATTCCTGTCGAGGCGTGCGACGTCCTGGTCGTGGAGCATGGCGGAAGATGCGTGCATTACGCTATAAGCACGTGTCAAACAAGCGAATGTCTGAAACTGCCGACATGCGGCAATACGTCGCAAGGGCGCAATCGGCCAAACGTTTACTCTTGCCCCTCGCTGCGTCCCTTACCATGCGCAGTAGGGCGAATAATGGCGCGAATTCGGGCCGGATCGGGTTGACGTGTCGCAGCATTGGCAGTGCTTGTCGGATGAGGCCTCTTAGGGCACGCGAGGCGGGAAAAACCAAGCGTTTTTCCGGAATCGCAAGACAGGGGCCAGGCGGCGATAATCGCTTGAATCGCCTGAGATAATCGCTTACAATCGCCCGGATTTATCTGTCAGCCAGGTCTATTCGAAAGCGTGCTGAAAGCCGCGGGAGTGCAAGTGTATGGTTGGAACGGCGGATGACGCCGGCGCGCAAAAGACGCGCGACGCGGGCAGCGCGCCTTCCCACCGGACCGAACGTGGCGAGTCGTCTATGACGGCCGAGCACGACTCCTCGGGGCGAAGCGCCCACCGCAGCGATGTTTCCGTTTCCGCCTCATCCGAGTTCGACAGCCCCGGGGTTGTCACCGAGGATTGGGATGATTGGCAGGAAACCCCGCCGCCGGTGGTGCCACTCACGCGAGAGCAGGCACAACAGTTGTTCGGGCCCGATGTCGGGCGTCCGTCGCGGGTCACCCCGCTGCGGGTGGTGCTTGCGCAGATTGCGTTGACGATCGTCGCGGCCTGCGTGGCGGCGGTCCTGAGCGCCAATGCAACGGCGGCGGCACTGTCGGCGTTGATCGGCGGGATGATCTGCTGGATTCCGGGCGGTGCCTTCGCCGCGTATCTGCGCCGTCGCGGGCGCGATTCGGTGGGCGTCTGGATGTTGGCTGAAGGGGTCAAGTTGGGACTGACGATCGCGATGTTTATCGCGGTCGCGGTGTTGTACCGGGAAGTGCGGTGGTTGCCGTTGCTCCTGACCTATGTGTTGGCGCTGAAGACTTATTGGCTCGCGCTGGCATGGCGGTAAGTGGCAGGTTGCAAGACCTGCAGGACGGCATGTCGGGAGAACCGGCGCGCCGGACCGACGTAACGTGGCACCGTGTCGCCGTACCCTGCCATCAGTAGGCGCTGCCCGCTGCTTGGCTGTCCGAATTCTTAAAATTGGTGCTTTAATCCTATGGCTGCTGGATCCGAAACTGCGCTGACGCCTTCTGAATATATTGCGCACCATCTGCAAAACTTTGCGACGGGCCATCAGCACAAGCTGATCGATTTCTCGATCATCAACATCGACACGATGTTCTGGTCGATCGTCGCTGGCGTCATCACGATGACGCTGCTGATCTCGTCGGCACGCCGTGCATCGCCGGGCGTGCCGACGCGTTTCCAGTGCCTGATCGAAATGCTGGTCGAGATGGTCGAAGATCAGTCGAAGTCGATCGTTCACGGTGACCGCCGCTTCATCGCGCCGCTGGCCCTGATGGTTTTCGTCTGGGTCGCACTGATGAACTCGTTCGACTTGATCCCGGTCGATCTGCCGAGCCACGTTATTAGCTGGATCGGATTGAGCGGCGTCGTCAGCCATCACCGTATCGTTCCCACCGCCGACCTGAACGCCACGATGGGTATGTCCCTCGGCGTGCTGATCCTGATGCTGTACTACAGCGTCAAGATCAAGGGTGCCGGCGGCTGGGGTAAGGAATTGATCAGTGCACCGTTCGGCAATCACTTTGTCCTGTGGATCCCGAACCTGGCACTGAACATCATCGAATACGTTGCACGGACCGTGTCGCTGGGCATGCGGCTGTTCGGCAATATGTATGCGGGCGAGCTGCTGTTCCTGCTGATCGCTTTGCTGGGCAGCATCTGGCACTTCGACGCAAGTGCCGGCGTGCTGGGCTTCGTCGGCAACGTGGTGGCCGGTAGCGTCTGGGCGATCTTCCACATCCTGATCGTCTTGCTGCAAGCCTTCATTTTCATGATGTTGACGCTGGTGTATCTTGGCCAGGCTCACGATAAACATTGATCGGACTCTTTGCGGAATCGATCGCGTTTTTCACCATTAGTCGTTATTTATCCCGTTTTTAAGACTTTTCCACAGGAGTAACCATGCAAGCTTTCATCGCCAACATCCAGGGTTTCACCGCAATCGCCATCGGCATCATCATTGGCCTGGGTGCGATTGGCGCCTGTATCGGCATCGGCCTGATGGGCGGCAAGTACATCGAAGCTTGCGCGCGTCAGCCGGAACTGATCAACCCGCTGCAAACGAAGATGTTCCTGTTGGCTGGTCTGATCGACGCAGCATTCCTGATCGGCGTGGGTATCGCAATGCTGTTCGCTTTCGCGAACCCGCTGCTGACGGCCCTGGGCGGTGCAGGCGCGTAATCGCGTCGCTTGACGTCCAGTGGAGGATGGCGCCTAAGTAGGCGGCGGCGTCGGCATGACGGACCCGTTGCCCACTGCCAGGCGATTTCGATCCTGCGTTGGCCGCCGCGTTAGCGGCACCCCGCTCCACTCCGCCGGCGACGCCGCCGGGAACCGCCGTCAGGCGGCTCTCCGGCCCGTCGATGGGAGGGGCGGCGGCAAGTGGTAACCCAGGTATCGGGCGCGGCGGTAGCAGCGGCAGCGCGTTCTCCAGTCCGGTGCAGTACTCGTAAAGGAAACACAGTGAATCTCAACGCAACCCTGATTGCGCAGTTGATCGTGTTCCTGATCCTTGCGTGGTTCACGATGAAATTCGTGTGGCCGCCGCTGATCAAGGCGCTCGACGAACGCGCGAGAAAGATCGCCGACGGCCTGGCCGCCGCCGAAAAGGGCAAGGCCGACCTCGCCGATGCGCAGAAGCGTATCGACAAGTCGTTGGCGGAAGCACGCGACCAAGGTCAAAGCCGCATCGCCGACGCAGAAAAGCGTGCGCAGCAGGCAGCCGACGAAATCAAGGCGAAGGCGGAAGCCGACGCTGCTCGGATCATCGCTACGGCGAAGGCCGAGGCGGATCAGCAGATCGCGCGTGCCCGTGAAACGCTGCGTGGTGAAGTCGCCGTCCTGGCAGTCAAGGGCGCCGAGCAGATCCTGCGCCGTGAGATCGATGCCAATGCTCACGCCGACCTGCTGAACCAACTGAAGGCCGAGCTCTGATCATGGCTGAACTCGCGACAATCGCCCGCCCCTACGCCGAAGCCGCTTTCGACGTCGCGCGCGCACCAGCCGAAGCTGGCCAGGGCGCCGTGTCCACCGAAGCCTGGTTGACGCAACTGCAGGCGCTGGCGCAAGTGGCCAGCCAACCTGAAGTCCGCTCGCTGACGAATGATCCGAAGATCAGCCGTGCGCAGCTGTTCGAGCTGCTCGCTGGTAGCGCCGGCGTGACGCTGGATGCACCGGTGCGCAACTTCGCGCAGATGTTGGTCGACAATCGCCGCATCGCGTTGCTGCCGGAGATTGCCGCGCAGTTCGAAGCGTTGAAGCACGCCAGCGAAGGCATTTCCGATGCCGTGATCACCAGCGCATTCCCGCTCTCGGGCGCGGCGTTGACGGATCTGGTGACGGTGCTGGAAAAGAAGTTCGGACGCAAGCTGCAAGCACAGGTCGTTGTCGACCCGGCGCTCATCGGTGGCGTCAGTGTGGCGGTTGGGGATGAAGTGCTCGATACGTCGGTGCGTGCGCGCCTGACGCGGATGCAGGCCACGCTGGCCGCGTAATCCGCTGCGACAGCACTGACTGAGTTCGCGCCCCAGGGTTTCGCAGCAATGCGGCCCCGGGGCGCGAACGCGCTGATGCCGTCGGTGATAAGACCGACATGAAGCCGATAGCAGGCAATGGGTCTGCCGGCGGCAAAGAATTGACTATCAGGAGCAGCAAAATGCAACTCAACCCATCTGAGATCAGCGAGCTGATCAAGACCCGTATCCAGGGTCTGGAAGCGGGCGCGGATCTGCAAAATCAGGGCACCGTGATCTCGGTGAGCGACGGCATCGTGCGTATCCACGGCCTGTCGAACGTGACGCAAGGTGAAATGCTCGAATTCCCGGGCAACATCTTCGGCCTGGCGTTGAACCTGGAACGCGACTCCGTTGGCGCGGTCATTCTGGGTGAATACGACAGCATCTCCGAAGGCGACACCGTGAAGTGCACGGGACGTCAGTTGGATGTGCCGGTGGGTCCGGAACTGCTGGGCCGTGTCGTCGACACGCTCGGTAACCCGATCGACGGCAAGGGCCCGATCGCGACGCAAACGCGCGACGCCATCGAAAAGATCGCGCCGGGCGTGATCTGGCGCCAAGGCGTGGACCAGCCGCTGGCAACGGGCATCAAGGCGATCGACGCCATGGTGCCGGTCGGCCGCGGTCAGCGCGAGTTGATCATCGGCGACCGTCAGACCGGCAAGACCGCGGTGGCGATCGACGCGATCATCAACCAGAAGGGCAAGGGCGTGAAGTGTATCTACGTCGCCATCGGTCAGAAGGCGTCGTCGATCACGAACATCGTGCGCAAGCTGGAAGAAACCGGCGCGTTGGAATACACGACCGTCGTCGCTGCGATGGCGTCGGCTCCGGCCGCGATGCAATACCTGGCGCCGTACGCCGGTTGCACGATGGGCGAATACTTCCGCGACCGTGGTGAAGACGCGCTGATCATCTATGATGATCTGACGAAGCAAGCCTTCGCGTATCGCCAAATCTCGCTGCTGCTGCGCCGTCCGCCGGGCCGTGAAGCCTATCCGGGCGACGTGTTCTATCTGCACTCGCGCCTGTTGGAGCGTGCGGCACGCGTGTCGGCCGACTACGTCGAGAAGTTCACGAACGGCGCCGTCAAGGGCAAGACCGGTTCGCTGACGGCACTGCCGATCATCGAAACGCAAGCAGGCGACGTGACGGCATTCGTGCCGACCAACGTGATCTCGATCACCGACGGCCAGATATTCCTGGAAACGGACCTGTTCAACGCCGGCGTCCGCCCCGCGATCAACGCCGGTATTTCGGTGTCGCGTGTGGGTGGTGCGGCGCAGACGAAGGTCGTCAAGAAGCTGTCCGGCGGTATCCGTACCGATCTGGCGCAGTACCGCGAATTGGCTGCGTTCGCGCAGTTCGCCTCGGATCTGGACGAAGTGACCCGTCGCCAGCTCGAGCGCGGCCGTCGCGTGACCGAACTACTGAAGCAGCCGCAGTACCAGCCATTGCAAGTCTGGGAAATGGCCGTCGAACTGTTCGCCGCGAACAACGGCTATCTGGACGACATCGATGTCGCGAAGGTGCTGTCGTTCGGCAAGAATCTGCGTGAGAGCCTGAAGGCGAACAAGGCAGATCTGATCGGTCGCATCGAAGACAAGAAGGAACTGACGAAGGACGACGAGCCGTTGCTGCATGCGGCGGTCAAGGACTTCAAGCAGTCCGGCGCTTACTGACACGTTGCGGGTTAAACCGGCAGCGCAGTGCGGCATGCGTCTGCAGTGAACGACAGGCATGCAAAGCGTTGGACGCATCGACCGAAGCGAGCGATGTGTCCGACGCCTGGTTCCCCCCGGACAGCACGGTGATGCCGGTACCGACAGGAGTTGAGCAATGGCTGGAATGAAGGAAATCCGCGGCAAGATCAAGAGCGTGCAAAACACGCGCAAGATCACCAAGGCGATGGAAATGGTCGCCGCGTCGAAGATGCGCAAGGCGCAGGAGCGCATGCGCGCATCGCGTCCGTACGCGGACCGCGTACGTGACATCGTCGCGCACCTGACCGAGGCGAATCCGGAGTATCGCCATCCGTTCATGTCGCGTCCGACGAATGCGAAGCGCGCTGGCCTGATCCTGATCACGACGGACAAGGGTCTGTGCGGCAGCATGAACACGAACATCCTGCGCCTGGCGCTCGCGAAGTTCCGCGAGAACGAGGCAAAGGGCATCACGCTGGAAGCGACGGCGATCGGCGGCAAAGGCGCCGGTTTCCTGAACCGCCTGAAGGCGAAGATCGTGTCGCAGGCGACGCATCTGGGCGATACGCCGCATCTGGACAAGCTGATCGGTACGATCAAGGTTCAGATGGACGCGTATGCGGCCGGTGAGTTGGACGCGGTGTACCTCGGGTACACGCGGTTCATCAATGCGATGAAGCAGGAAGCGGTGTTGGAGCAGTTGTTGCCGTTGCCGGAAATCACCCGCAGCGCTGAACAGCGCGCCGACCATCCGTGGGACTACATCTACGAACCGGACGCGCAAACGGTCATCGACGACCTGCTGACGCGATACGTCGAAGCATTGGTGTACCAAGGCGTGGCAGAAAACATGGCGTCCGAGCAGTCGGCGCGGATGGTCGCGATGAAGGCGGCTTCCGACAATGCGAAGACGGTGATCCGCGAAATGCAGCTGATCTATAACAAGAGTCGGCAAGCAGCGATCACGAAGGAATTGTCGGAAATCGTCAGCGGCGCCGCGGCTGTCTGACCCACGCACGAATCAGAGCATCTAAAGGAAAATCGATGAGTACCGCGATTGAAAGTGGGACTGCCGCAGTCGGCAAAATCGTTCAGTGCATCGGCGCGGTCGTCGACGTGGAATTTCCGCGCGACCAGTTGCCGAAGATCTTCGACGCACTCGTGCTGGAAGGTAGCGAGCTGACGTTGGAAGTGCAGCAACAGCTGGGCGACGGCGTGGTCCGCACGATCTGCCTGGGTTCGGCCGACGGCCTGCGCCGTGGCCTGGCCATCAAGAACACCGGCAAGCCGATCACGGTGCCGGTGGGTGCGGCAACGCTGGGTCGTATCATGGACGTGCTGGGCCGTCCGATCGACGAAGCGGGCCCGATCTCGCACGAATTCACCCGTGAGATCCACCAATTGGCCCCGGCGTTCGACGAGCTGGCTCCGTCGACCGAACTGCTGGAAACCGGCATCAAGGTCATCGACCTGATCTGCCCGTTCGTGAAGGGCGGTAAGGTGGGTCTGTTCGGCGGCGCCGGCGTTGGCAAGACCGTCAACATGATGGAATTGATCAACAACATCGCCAAGGCGCACGGTGGTTACTCCGTGTTTGCCGGCGTGGGCGAGCGTACCCGTGAGGGCAACGACTTCTACCACGAAATGAAGGACTCGAACGTCCTGGATAAGGTCGCGCTGGTCTACGGTCAGATGAACGAGCCGCCGGGCAACCGTCTGCGCGTGGCATTGACCGGCCTGACGATGGCCGAGCAGTTCCGTGACGAAGGTCGTGACGTGCTGTTCTTCGTCGACAACATCTACCGGTTCACGCTGGCTGGTACGGAAGTGTCGGCACTGCTGGGTCGTATGCCGTCGGCAGTGGGTTATCAGCCGACGCTGGCCGAAGAAATGGGCCGTTTGCAAGAGCGGATCACGTCGACGAAGAAGGGCTCGATCACTTCGGTGCAAGCCGTGTACGTGCCTGCCGATGACTTGACCGACCCGTCGCCGGCGACCACGTTCGGTCACTTGGACGCCACGGTCGTGTTGTCGCGTGATATCGCTTCGCTGGGTATCTATCCGGCCGTCGATCCGCTGGATTCGACGTCGCGTCAGATCGACCCGCTGGTCATCGGTCAGGAGCACTACTCGGTCACCCGTCGCGTTCAGCAAACGCTGCAACGCTACAAGGAATTGCGCGACATCATCGCGATTCTGGGTATGGACGAGCTGTCGCCGGAAGACAAGCAAGCCGTGGCACGCGCTCGTAAGATCCAACGTTTCATGTCGCAGCCGTTCCACGTCGCCGAAGTCTTCACGGGCGCGCCGGGTAAGCTGGTCTCAATGAAGGACACGATCAAGGGCTTCAAGATGATCGTCGACGGCGAGTGCGATCACCTGCCGGAGCAGGCGTTCTACATGGTTGGCGCGATCGAGGAAGCCCACGAAAAAGCGTCGAAGATGTAATACGACGCGCATCGTTTAGCAGGGCACTTTCGGGTGTCTCCGATAAACGATGCAGGGCGAACGGTGGGCGGCGCGTGGCGCCGTTCCAAGCCGCTCGGCGTCCTGAATGCCGTCACGGCATAGGGGAGCGTTCGAGCGCGGAATGGGGGCCCTGCGCCGCCCACACGATCAGGAATCGATATGGCAACCATCAAAGTAGACGTCGTCAGCGTGGAAGGCGAGATTTTCTCGGGACAGGCGAAGTTTGTCGCACTGCCGGGCGAATCGGGTGAGCTGGGCATTTTGCCGGGCCACACGCCGTTGATCACGCGTATTCGTCCCGGTGCAGTGCGCATCGAGGCGGAGAACGGTCAGGAAGAATTCGTCTTCGTCGCCGGGGGTATCCTCGACATCCAGCCGAATGGCGTCACGGTGCTGGCCGATACGGCTATCCGTGGCAAGGATCTCGACGAAGCGAAGGCAGAAGAAGCACGTCGCGCAGCGGAAGAAGCGTTGGCAAATGGTGGATCGGATCTGCAATACGCTGCAGCACAGGCCGAGCTGGCCGCTGCGGTGGCGCAATTGACCGCCATTCAGCAACTGCGTCGTCGCCGGAATTAAGCGTGTGACAGTGCGCCGTGTTCGGCGCACTCACGGAGCCGCATCCTGTCGCAGGATGCGGCTTTTTTCATTCTGGCGGCGCGGGGAAAAGGCGAGGAACGTCGCCGCGAACGGCGGCTCGCGCCAGAGCGCGGAGCAAAAAAAAAGCGGGCATGGCGCCCGCTTAAAACCACACGCTACGGGGTTAGCGCGAGGAGACCACTTGGGATACACATCGGGGCGTGCAGCATGTGGCTGCGATCCATGTCGTACCCGGCCAATCCTGCCCGGGATCTGCGTACATCGTAAAGGCCGCAGGCTATACACGATGGAATGACAAGGCGATGCCGCTGCGACGGCGAAGCACCTTGTAACCCGGTGATGCTTCCCATCAGGCGCTGTGCGAAACAAAACAGCGCCGTGAAACGCGGTGGCGAGAGGTAAGATCACCCAATCGCCCACGCTTGCGGCACTCCCGCCCGAATGCGACGATATCAACGCTGCATACCTGATCGGCGCGACTGCGATGCATTGCATGTCGCTAACATTCCGATGAAACCGGTAGGTCAACCGATGTATCGGTTGCGCACACCGTCAGGTAGGCTGCGTTGCTACCGTTGAAACCATTCTGGGCCATCGATAAGGAGATCACGGTAACAAAGTGTATCCGGTTGTAACGAGAGTGCGCTTAATAATCAGATACTTAGACTTAATTGTTAGGGTGACGATGCAGGCGCGCCGCGCGTGTTTCGGCAAGCACGACGGAGTGTCTGCCCCATTGGCAAGGGTGCCGTTGTTGTAAATCGTCGCGCTGACGCTATGCTTTTGTATCCGCCACCGGGTCGCCGTGCGGAGTGCCGAATTCGTCGGCGTATTTCCGGCGGAAGGTAACAGTCTGTCACCACATCACCGATTGGCAATGCGCACTAAGACTGGGCTGCGCTGTGTCGGAATGCATCCAATCGGTGCGCTGCGTGGCCGGGACGATGTCCGTACCGCGGTGGGTCCGGTAGAATGCCGCTTTTGTCTCGTGCGGCGTTCGCATCGCAGGCTCTGCAATTCCAATCTTCCGCCTAGCCGTCCCGCACGGTTCTTGCGATTCGCACTTACAGGTTCCGATGTCCATGCACTCGTCCGATACGTCCGCCGTGGCCCCGCTGGCCAACGATACCTTTTTGCGCGCATTGCTCCGCCAACCCACAGATTACACGCCGATCTGGTTGATGCGCCAGGCGGGCCGCTACCTGCCCGAATACAATGCGACACGCGCTCGCGCCGGGAGTTTCCTGGGGCTGGCGAAGAATCCGGACTACGCAACGGAAGTCACCTTGCAGCCCCTCGAGCGTTATCCGCTCGACGCGGCGATTTTGTTCTCGGACATCCTGACGATTCCCGACGCGATGGGTCTGGGTTTGACCTTCGCCCAGGGGGAAGGCCCGCAGTTCGCCAAGCCGGTGCGTACCGAGGCCGATGTCGCGGCGCTGCGCGTACCCGACATCGACGAAACGCTCGGCTATGTCACCGGCGCGGTATCGAGTATCCGTCGGGCGCTGATCGATGGCCAAGGTCGCCAGCGCGTGCCGCTGATCGGTTTCTCGGGCAGCCCGTGGACGCTCGCCTGTTACATGGTGGAGGGCCGTGGATCGACCGACTTCCGCAACGTGAAGACGATGCTGTATGCGCGACCGGATCTGATGCATCAAATCCTGACGGTGAATGCCGATGCGGTGATCGCGTATCTGAATGCGCAGATCCGTGCCGGCGCACAAGCCGCCATGATCTTCGATACCTGGGGTGGCGCGCTCGCCGACGGCGCGTATCAGACGTTCTCGCTGGCCTACATCAAGCGCATCGTCGCCGGCTTGATTCGCGAGCATGAGGGCCGCAAAGTGCCGGTGATCGCCTTCACGAAGGGCGGCGGCCTGTGGCTGGAAGCGATGGCGGAGACCGGGGTCGATGCACTGGGCCTGGACTGGACGGTCGACCCGCGCGCGGCGCGGGCACGGGTGGGACAGCACGTCGCCTTGCAGGGCAGTCTGGATCCGAATATCCTCTTTGCCCCGCCGGAAACTATTCGCGCAGAGGCGCGGTCGCTGTTGGATGCCTACGGCAGTGCACCGGGCCACGTGTTCAATCTCGGACACGGCATATCGCAGTTTACGCCGCCGGACCATGTGATTGCCCTGGTGGACGAAGTGCATACCTATAGCCGCCAACAGCGCGTTGGGTGATCATTTTTCGCCTGTCAAGGCTTGACTTATGCACAAAATCGGCCCCCCCTCAAGGGCCGAGGATCATAAGGAAAACCCCGGGTCTCAATCCGGTCGATTCCGTTGGAATGCGTGTTTATTCATGAGCTTATCGAGAACTTTCTTAGCTGATTTCTCATGGCGAACGGGGTTCCGGAACGTGATTCTGGCATGACGTTCGCATGACAACGCGCGCTTTCTCCACAAAGTTATCCACAGCATGACGTCAGCTTGAAAACGACTTTGTAAACCGGGATTTAGCGTTGAAATCGATGTTCCACTTTAACTCCGGAAAGCCCTCGCAAAACACAGTGCGCGGCACCGGGTTGGGGACAACATTCGGGGACACCGCCGGAGTGACGGAGCAAGGCGGCGATGCCGAGGTTTTTACCCTGACCTCGAACGGCCAACGCGACGACGCGAACGATACCGGGACCGAGGGGCGCGACGGCATCGACCGTGCCGATGATCTGTACGTCCGGGTCGCATTGGACCAGCCGATCCCGGCACTCTTTGACTATCGTTACCGCCCCGAGCAATTCGGCGGTGTGATCCCGGTACCCGGGACGTTGGTCTGGGTCCCGTTTGGAAAAAGGCGGAATGCCGGCATCGTCTGGGCCGTCGTCGCGCAGACGGAGGTGCCGCTGAAGCGCTTGAAGTCGGTGGAGGCACTGTGTGACGATTGCCCGCCGCTGGGCGCCGATTGGCGGGCGCTGATCGCCTTCGCGGCCGGGTATTACCAGCGCGGCATCGGCGAGGTCGCGTTGCCGGCCCTACCCCAGGGCCTGCGCGATCCGTCGCGATGGGGGCATTTACTGCCGCGCGAGATCGTCTATGCGCTGCGCGGCGATGTACCGGAAGCGTACGCGCGTCTGGATGCCGACGTTCCAAAGCGCGCTGCGGCGCTGCGCCGTCTGGTGGAGGCCCTGGCACTCGGACCGCTGAGTTTGCCCACGGCCCGGCGCTTGCACCCGCGTGCCGCGGCCCAGTTGGATGCATGGTGCGCGTCCGGCCTGTTGCGGCGCGACGAAGTCGACATCAATGCCGGCGCCGGGCTGTCCGCCGCCGGCGATGCCGTCCCCGCGACCCGCATTCTCAGCGCCGAGCAGCAGGAAGCCGTCACGCAGATCGATGCCGCCTCATTGGCCGGCGGCTTCGCGCCGTTTCTGCTGCATGGCGTAACCGGCAGCGGCAAGACCGAGGTCTATCTGCAGACGCTCTCGCATCTGTTGGCACGCGCCCCCCAGGCACAGGCCCTGGTGCTCGTCCCGGAAATCAATCTGACGCCCCAGTTCGACGCGCTGTTTCGCCGCCGTTTCGCGCATCTGGGCGATGGCGCGGTGGCCACCTTGCACAGCGGCCTCGCCGACGGCGAGCGGACGCGTCACTGGCTCGCGGCCCATCTGGGGCGCGCGCGCATCGTGCTCGGGACGCGGCTGGCGGTCATGGCCTCCTTTACCCGCTTGGCGATGATCGTCGTCGACGAGGAACACGAGGCCGCTTACAAACAGCAGGAAGGGCTGCGTTACTCGGCGCGTGATCTGGCTGTCTGGCGCGCGAAGCAACTGGGTGTGCCGATCGTGCTCGGCTCGGCCACGCCGTCGCTCGAAAGTTGGTCGCAGGCCGAGCAGGGGCGTTATCGGCGGCTATCGATGACAACGCGGCCGGCGACCGCGGCACGGGCGGCGCAGGTGGTCATCGCGCCGCCCGACGCAGCACCAACCGCTAACGCACCAACCGACGCTGCCCCGCGCGACGCCGCCCCGCCCGATGCCGCGCCGGGCGTACCGCAGCCGCACGTGCTGCCGCGCGTGACCTTGATCGACACGGAGTTGGAACGGCAGCGCAAGCGTCCGAGTATCGATGGCTTCAGTGCGCCGCTGGTGGCGGCCTTGCGCAAGCGCTTGGAGCAGGGCGAACAGAGCCTGGTGTTTCTGAACCGTCGCGGTTATGCGCCGGTGCTGTCGTGCGATTCCTGCGGTTGGGTCAGCGGCTGCCCGCGTTGCAGCGCCTATCTGGTGCTGCATAAATTGGATCGCGCGCTGCGTTGCCATCACTGCGGCTGGCAGCAACGTATTCCGCCCGCCTGTCCGGAGTGCGGCAATGTCGATATCGCGCCGATGGGCCGCGGTACGCAACGCGCCGAGGAGACGCTTGCCGAACTGGTGCCCGGTGCGCGGGTGCTGCGCATCGATGCCGACAGTACGCGCAAGAAAGGCAGTGCCGCGGCCTTGTTCGCGAACGTTCACGCCGGGGATGTCGATATCCTCGTGGGCACGCATATGATCGCGAAGGGGCATGATTTCCAGCGGGTCAGTCTGGTGGGGGTGCTGAATGCCGACTCCGCGCTGTTCTCGCATGATTTTCGCGCGACCGAGCGGCTGTTTGCACAGCTGATGCAGGTGGCGGGACGCGCCGGCCGCGGCGGCCAGGGCGGCGATGTGCTGATCCAGACGCGCCATCCCACGCACCCGCTGTTTCAGGCGCTGACGCGGCACGACTATCCCGGCTTCGCCGCGGCATCGCTGACGGAGCGTCGCCAGGCGGGCTTGCCGCCATTCATCTACCAGGCCTTGCTGCGTGCCGAGGCGAAGACGCTCGAACAGGCGATGGCGTTTCTGCAGCGCGCCACCGCGCACTTCGATGCCGTCGTCGCCGACGCTGAAACCAAGGCAACGTCTGGCCACAGCGATGCGCACGAGGTGCACCGCTTCGATCCGGTGCCGATGGCGCTGGTGAAGATCGCCAACACATTCCGTGCGCAGTTGCTGATCGAGAGTGCCTCGCGGGCGGCGCTCCAACGCCTGCTGCCGGCGTGGCAACAGGCGCTGCGCGCCGACCAATCCGGCGTCGTACGCTGGGCCGTCGAAGTGGACCCGCTGGATATTTAAGGGGCGGCGAGACCATTAAGCGCCGTCGCTGCAATCCGCTACAACCCTGAGGTGCAACCCGGTCCAGATTGGTTGCACCTTTTTTTTTTGTTTAGTAGGATCGCGAACAGTACGATGCTGCGGCGAGGCAGACCGTCGGAATTTTCACCCGCTCTCGCACGCCGGCATTTCTCATCGTTTCATTCCGGATCCACTAGACATGGCCAGCACCACCCTCGGCGTGAAGGTCGACGAACCCTTGCGTGCACGCCTTAAAGACGCGGCGCAGCGCATCGATCGTACCCCGCATTGGTTGATCAAACAGGCAATTTTCGCGTATCTGGAGCGGATCGAAGCCGGCCAGATGCCACCCGAGCTGGGCGCGATCATGCCCGCAAGCGACCTCTCCGATCACCTTGGCGCCGACCAGGCGGTGGAAGAAGCGGCGCATCACCCCTTCATGGAGTTCGCGCAGGGGGTGCAACCGCAATCGGTACTCCGCGCCGCGATCACGGCGGCCTACCGTCGCCCGGAACCGGAGTGCGTCCCTTTCCTGATCGGTCATGCGAAGCTGCCGGAATCGGTCGCTGCCCAGGTCAAGACGCTGGCCGCTCGTCTTGTGACCGCGTTGCGCGGCAAGCAGTCGGGCGGTGGCGTCGAGGGTTTGATCCACGAATTCTCGCTGTCGAGCCAGGAAGGCGTTGCGCTGATGTGCCTCGCCGAAGCGTTGCTGCGGATTCCGGACCGTGCCACGCGCGATGCCTTGATCCGCGACAAGATCAGCCACGGCGACTGGAAGTCGCATATGGGCAATGCGCCGTCGATGTTCGTCAATGCGGCGACCTGGGGCCTGATGCTGACGGGCAAGCTGGTATCGACCAATAGCGAAGCGGGTCTGTCCGCGGCGCTGACGCGGATGATCGGTAAGGGCGGCGAGCCGCTGATCCGCAAGGGCGTCGATATGGCGATGCGCCTGATGGGCGAGCAGTTCGTCACCGGCGAGACGATCTCGGAAGCGTTGGCGAACAGCCGCAAGTTCGAGGCGCGGGGTTTCCGCTATTCGTACGACATGCTCGGCGAGGCAGCCACCACCGAGGAAGACGCGGAACGCTACTTCGAATCGTACGAGCAAGCGATTCATGCAATCGGCAAGGCATCGAACGGCCGAGGCATCTACGAAGGTCCGGGCATTTCGATCAAGCTGTCCGCGTTGCATCCGCGCTATGCGCGTGCGCAGTACGAGCGCATGACCGCCGAGCTGTTGCCGCGCGTGCGCGCGCTGGCGCTGCTGGCGCGTCGCTACGATATCGGCCTGAACATCGATGCCGAGGAAGCCGATCGTCTCGAAATCTCGCTCGATCTGTTGGAAGCGTTGTGCTTCGACGAAGCGTTGGCCGGCTGGAACGGCATCGGTTTCGTCGTGCAGGCCTATTCGAAGCGTTGCCCTTATGTCCTCGATTACCTGATCGATCTGGCGCGCCGCAGCCGTCACCGCCTGATGGTGCGTCTGGTCAAGGGCGCGTATTGGGACAGCGAGATCAAGCGGGCGCAGGTGGATGGTCTCGAAGGCTATCCGGTCTACACGCGCAAGGTCTATACCGATGTGTCCTACCTCGCCTGCGCGAAGAAACTGCTGGGCGCGACCGATGCGATCTATCCGCAGTTCGCCACGCACAACGCGCATACGCTGTCGGCCATCTATCATCTGGCCGGCCAGAATTACTACAGCGGCCAATACGAATTCCAGTGTCTGCACGGCATGGGTGAGCCGCTGTACGAGGAAGTCACGAATCGCGACAAGCTGAATCGCCCCTGCCGCGTTTATGCGCCGGTGGGCACGCACGAAACCCTGCTGGCCTACCTCGTGCGCCGACTGCTCGAAAACGGCGCCAACACGTCCTTCGTCAATCGGATTGCCGACAAGTCCTTGAGCGTCGACGATCTGATCGCCGATCCGGTCGAGGAGGCGCTGCAGATCTCGCCGCCAGGCGCGCCGCACGCGAAGATACCGCTGCCGCGTCAGTTGTACGGCGGCGCGCGGCCGAATTCGATGGGGCTCGACCTGTCGAACGAACATCGGCTGGCATCCTTGTCGTCGGCGCTGTTGGGCGGCGTCGGCATGACCTGGCGCGCCGCGCCGATGCTCGACCGCTCGGATGAAGGCGCGGTCGCGGATGCCGTGCCGGGTGAGGGCCAGACGCTGCAGCCGGTGCGCAATCCGGCCGATCATCGCGACATCGTCGGACAGGTTATCGACGCCACGGCCCGCGATGTCGAAACCGCCTTGACGCATTCGCTCGCCGCCGCGCCGATCTGGCAGGCGACGCCGCCGGCGGAGCGCGCCGATTGCCTGGCACGCGCCGCGGACCTGCTTGAAGCGCAGATGCCGGTATTGCTGGGTCTGATCGTCCGCGAAGCCGGAAAGTCCCTGTCGAATGCCGTGGCCGAAGTGCGGGAGGCGGTGGATTTCCTGCGCTACTACGGCGTGCAGATCCGCAATGAATTCTCGAACGATACGCATCGCCCGCTCGGTCCCGTGGTCTGTATCAGTCCGTGGAATTTCCCGCTGGCGATCTTTATCGGTCAGGTGGCAGCGGCGCTCGCGGCGGGCAATACCGTGCTGGCCAAGCCGGCCGAGCAGACGCCATTGATCGCCGCCCAAGGTATTCGCATCTTGCGTGAAGCCGGCGTGCCGGCCGGCGCGGTGCAACTGCTGCCAGGCGATGGCGAGACGGTCGGCGCGCGGCTGGTGGCCGATGCGCGCGTGCGGGCGGTGATGTTCACCGGCTCCACCGAGGTGGCGCGTCTGATCGCGCGCACGCTGTCCGACCGGCTGGACGCCAATGGTCGTCCGATTCCGTTCATCGCCGAGACGGGCGGACAGAATGCGATGATCGTCGACTCGTCGGCGCTGGCGGAGCAAGTCGTTGGCGACGTGCTGGCATCGTCGTTCGATTCGGCTGGCCAACGCTGCTCGGCGCTGCGCGTGCTCTGCCTGCAGGAAGAGGCGGCGGACCGCGTCTTGACGATGTTGAAGGGCGCGATGCAGGAGTTGCACGTCGGCAATCCCGATCGCCTGTCGACCGATGTCGGCCCGGTGATCGACGCCGCGGCGCAGCGCGGCATCGACAGCCATATCGCGCAGATGCGGGCGAAGGGCTTCCCCGTGCATCAGGTGCCGTTGACCGACGACGCGTCCAACGGCACCTTCGTGCCGCCGACGCTGATCGAGATCGACAACCTGGCCTCGTTGAAGCGCGAGGTCTTCGGTCCGGTGCTGCACGTGGTGCGCTACTCGCGCAATGCGCTCGACAAGCTGATGGCCGGGATTCGCGATACCGGCTATGGCCTGACGCTCGGCATCCATACGCGGATCGACGAGACGATCAGCCGGGTCATCGCCGGTGCGCACGTGGGCAATATCTATGTGAACCGCAATGTCATCGGCGCGGTCGTCGGCGTGCAGCCGTTCGGCGGGGAAGGTCTGTCCGGCACGGGGCCGAAAGCGGGCGGGCCGCTGTATCTGTATCGCTTGCTGGCCACGCGTCCGCAGCCACTGCCGGCCTTGCTGGACAGTGCCACGGTGCCGTCGGCGCCGACCGGCACCGCCAATGCGGCCGTCACGGGCAGCACGCAGGCCGGGCATGCGTCCGATAATCGCCGGGGTGGTAAGACGGCAGCACTGGCGCACTACCGCGATTGGCTGCAAGCGCAGGGCGATGCCGACATCGCCGCGCGTTGCGATACCTACCTTGCCCGTTCGATCGATGGCCTGACGCAGACGCTGACGGGCCCGACGGGCGAGCGAAACACCTATTCGCTGGCCGGCCGTGGCACGGTACTATGCGTTCCGGCTCGGGAGGCGGGTGCCCGCGCGCAATTCGCGGCAGCGCTGGGCAGTGGCAATCGCGCCTTGTTCGACGGGCCGGCGGGCATCGCTTTTGTCGAGAGCCTGCGCACCGATGCGGTCCTGCAACCCTATCTGGCCGCGGTGGACGGCAAGGGGATCGACGCGCAGACGTTCGACGCGGTGCTGTTCGAGGGCGATGGCGATGCCTTGCGTGCGCTGTCGCGTACGCTGGCGCAGCGGGACGGACCGCTCGTCACGATTCAGGGTCTGAACGTCGGCGCGATCGAGCAGGGCGAGGATTACGTGCTCGAGCGTTTGGTGCTCGAACGCTCGGTCAGCGTCAACACGGCAGCGGCGGGCGGCAATGCGAACCTGATGACGATCGGCTGATCGGACGTTGTCGAAAGGCAGTAAGGAGGCGCGTGAGGCGTCGCTGACGCGGCGGCTCGCGCAAAGGCAAAACGGCGAGGCGTGCAGTGGAGCAGCGCTTTCCGTTGCGGTAAGCTTGGCGCGTTTGCCGAACTTGCAGGATCGGCGAGACGACAGGCAAGGAGAGACGGCGAGATCGGATGCACTCGGTCCGGGTATCGTCGGCATTCGTGAAGTGTGGCGCCGGACGAACCGGCAGCCCTCAAGGAGAGCAGGGATGCAAGGCAACAATAAGCATAATCGGTTGGGCGGCGCGACGGTCGCGGCAGTGGCGTTCGGCGCGACGTTGGCGTTCGCCAATGTCGCCCACGCGGACGACGTGCATATCGGCGCAGCCAGTCCGTTGACGGGTCCGCAAGCGCATTACGGCGCCGACTTCACCAATGGTCTGACGCTGGCGGTCGAGGACTTCAACGCGACGAAGCCGGTGATCGGCGGCAAGCCGATTCGCATCGTGCTCGATTCGCAGGACGACCAGGCCGACCCGCGCACGGCGACGTCGGTAGCACAGCGTCTGGTGGACAGCGGCATCAAGGGCATGCTCGGCCACTTCAATTCCGGCACGACGATTCCGGCCTCGCGCATCTACGCGCAGGCCGGCATCCCGGAAATCGCGATGGCGACGGCACCGGAATATACGACGCAGGGTTTCAAGACCACGTTCCGGATGATGACGTCCGACATCCAGCAGGGCGCGGTCGATGGCGAGTTCGCCGTCAAGACGTTGAAGTACAAGAAGATCGCGATCATCGATGACCGCACGGCCTATGGCCAAGGTCTGGCCGAGCAGTTCGAAAAGGCGGCGAAGGCTGCCGGCGCGACCATCGTCGACCGTGAATTCACGAACGACCAGGCTGTCGACTTCCGCTCGATCCTGACGAAGATCAAGGCTTCGCGTCCGGACATGATCTTCTACGGCGGCGCCGATGCGCAAGCCGCACCGATGGTCAAGCAGATGTACACGCTGGGCATCAAGGCACCGCTGATGGGCGGTGAAATGGTCAAGACGCCGACCTTCCTGAAGATCGGTGGCGATGCCGCCAACGGTACGATCGCTTCGCTGGCCGGCGTGCCGCTGTCCGATATGCCGGGCGGCGCGAAGTATATCGCCGAGTACAAGAAGCGCTTCGGTTCGGAAGTGCAGACCTATTCGCCGTACGCCTATGACGGCGCCATGGCGATGTTCACGGCCATGAAGCAAGCCGATTCGACCGAGCCGAGCAAGTACCTGCCGTTCCTCGCGAAGATCAAGATGGCGGGCGTCACCACGCCGGACCTCCAGTACGACGCGAAGGGCGACCTGAAGAACGGCGGCATCACGATGTACAAGGTCGTCAACGGCCAATGGACCGTGCTGCAGAGCGTCGGCGCGAAGTAAGCGCCTCCGTGTGATGTCTGTTGCCGGATGTACGGGAGGGCAACGGTGCCATCCCGTACGCCTGCCCTTCGGTGAAATAAGGGAAAACAACGCGCCGCTTCATGCGGCGCGTTGGCATTTTTACGGAAGGGTTTTCGTTTTTTTCGGGAAGTTATCCCGGGTTGTGCACAAGGTTTCCCCTGCTTTTGCACGGACTTATGCACAGAGTAGTGCGGCGGCGTCCCTTCTATCCCGGGTTGTGCACCGCATGCACACAGGTTTTTCCAGGCTTATCCCTGATGTTATCCCCTGCGTTATACACAGCACGCGCTTGCGGACGTGCTGTGCCGCGCGCCATGCGGACGGAGCCGGCGAACGTCTGGGGTAAGATTGCCGAATGCCCCACACGCTCGCCACTGCCGTCCACAGCGATCTGCTGATCAAGAAAAGCCGCTTTCTCGGCTGCGTCGAACCGATGGCCGATCGCCAGCAGGCGCAGGCGCGTGTTGCGGCATTGCGCGCCGCGCACCCAGGCGCCGCCCATGTCTGCTGGGCGCTGCTGGCGGGCGGCCAGTCCGCTGCCGTCGATGACGGTGAGCCGAGCGGTACCGCCGGCCGGCCGATGCTCGATGTGCTGCGGCATCAAGACCTGGAGGGCGTACTGGCGACGGTCGTGCGCTATTTCGGCGGCGTCAAGCTGGGTGCGGGCGGCCTCGTGCGCGCCTACACCGATGCCGTCGCGCAGGCCTTGCTGGGCGTGGACAAGGTGCCGCTGCGCGCCATGCGCACGGTGCGCTGCGTGGTGCCCTACGCGCAGGAAGGCTGGATGCGACGGCAAGTGACACTGGCCGATGCGGTGCTGGAGGAGGTAACGCACGGCAGCCTTGTCGCTTTCACGGTGCGCCTCCCGGATGCGGACGCGTCGGCCTTCATCGCGACGATCGATGAAGGCGGCCAGGGCCGCGTCGGCTGGCTGCCCGCCGATGCCGACACGGGCACGCTGAAGGTCGCGCCATGAGCGCCTCGCGTCGCTATAGTCGCGTCCGGCAGACCTTGCGTTGGATCGCCGCGATCGTATTGGCAGTGATCGCCATCGCGGCGGTGGCGATCGAAACCGGCACGCTGGGCACCGAAGGCTGGGGCATCGCCGCGCATCCCTATCGTGGCCCGGTCAGCGATCATTTCGACGGCGCGCGTTTTCACACGGTGCCGCCGACGCCGCGCAACACCTTCGGCGACCTGCTGCAATGGCAGACGCACCGCACGCCCGACCGTTGGATCGACCAGCCCGCGCTGACGCCGAACGTGCCGCCCCAGGTGGACGGCGCGCGGCTGCGCGTGACGTTCATCAATCATGCGAGCGTGCTGATGCAGCATCGCGGCTTGAATATCCTCGCGGACCCGGTTTATAGCGAGCATGCGGGACCATTCGGTCGCTTCGGTCCGATCCGTCACACGCCGCCGGGAATTCCCTTCGACGCACTGCCTCGCATCGACGTCATCGTGCTGTCCCACAATCATTACGACCACTTCGACATGCCGACGCTGAAGCGTCTTGCGCGGCGATGGCCGGACGCCATCGTCGTCACCGGTTTGGGCAATGGCGCCCCCTTGCGCGCGGTGGGCTTCCGTCATGTTCACGAGACCGACTGGTGGCAAAGCGTGCCCCTGCGCAACGATGTCGCCGTCACGGCGGTGCCGATGCGCCACTGGAGCGAGCGCATGCCCTGGAACGTCAACGCGACTTTGTGGGAAGGCTTTGTCTTCACCTCGCCGGACGGTCCCTTTCTATTTGCCGGCGATACCAGTGCGGGCGGGCAGTTCATGCAGATTCGACAGCGCTTCGGGCCAATGCGTTTTGCTGCCTTGCCGATCGGCGCCTACGAGCCGCGTTGGTTCATGAAGCGCAGCCACATGTCGGCGGAGGAAGCCGTCGACGCGGCGCAGGCGCTCGATGCCGAATCCGTTCTCGGCATCCATTTCGGCACGTTCCGTCTGACCGACGAGGGGCAATTCGATCCGCCGCGCCTGTTCGCGCAGACGGTGCACCGACGCGGATTGCCGGCTGACGCCTTCCGCGCGCTGCAACCCGGTGGCGAATGGGATGTGCCCGCCGAACCGCCCGGCATCGCCCATACCGTGCATTGAGCGCGGCCGACGCCGTATCGATGCCTTGCCGCTCGCCTGACGGCGCCATTGCGGCCACGCTTGGCGACGCCCGCCGGGAAGGGGGCGGACTTTCAGCCGAGTCGGCGCGAACGGCGTTCGGTGTTACCATGACCGCGCCTCTCGTTTGCAGAAAACAGCAGAATTTCACGCCATGACCGAGTCCACTGATTCCTTGAACGCCGCGGCAGCCGCTCCCGGTACGACCGCTTCCGCCTCCGCCACGCCGGCGGGGAAACCGGTGATTCTGACCGGCGACCGTCCCACCGGTGCGCTGCACCTGGGCCATTTCGTCGGCAGTCTGCGTAGCCGCGTCGCCTACCAGCAGGACCACAAGCAGTTCATCATGTTGGCGGACTCGCAGGCGCTGACCGACAATATGGATGACACCAACAAGGTGCATCGGAACGTGATCGAGGTGGCGCTGGATTATCTGGCCGTCGGTATCGATCCGTCCTTGTCGACTATCTTCGTGCAATCGCAGATCCCGGAACTCGCGGAACTGACGTTCTACTACCTGAACCTGGTGACGGTCGCGCGGCTGGAACGCAATCCGACGGTCAAGCAGGAGATCATCCTGCGGGGCTTCGAACGCGATATTCCGGCCGGCTTCTTGACCTATCCGGCGAGCCAGGCGGCCGACATCAGCGCCTTCAAGGCGAAGATCGTGCCGGTGGGCGAAGACCAGATCCCGATGATCGAACAGACCAACGAGATCGTGCGCCGCCTGAACCGCATGGCCGGGCGCGAGGTACTGGTCGAGTGCGAGGCGCGCGTGCCCGCCATCGGACGCCTGCCGGGTGTCGATGGCAAGGCGAAGATGAGCAAGTCCCTGGGCAACACGATCAACCTCGGCGATTCGCCGGAGCAGATCAGCAAGCAGGTCAAGAATGTGTACACGGACCCCTTGCACCTGAAGGTGTCGGACCCGGGGCATCTGGAAGGCAATGTGGCCTTCATCTACCTGGACGCCTTCGATACGGAAAAGGCGGCATTGGCGGAAATGAAGGCGCACTACCAGCGCGGCGGCCTGGGCGACAGCGTTGTCAAGAAGCGGCTGGACGTCGTGCTCCAGGAAATGCTCGCCCCCATCCGTGAACGCCGCGAGCACTATGCGAAGGACCGCGGCGAAGTCATGAACATGCTCAAGCGCGGCACCGCGCAGGCGCGTGAAGTAGCGGCGAAGACGATGGACGAAGTGAAGAGCGTTCTGGGTCTGAACTACTTCTGACGCGGCCTCGGCCGCGCTGCGTGCCTCGCGGCGTGGCCGCTCTCGGCGGCCCGGCCATCAGCCGTCGCGTTGGTGTCGCGCGCTGATCTCCTGCAGATCTAGATCGTGTTCCAGCGCGTGCATCAACTCATCGTGGATGCGTCCGTCCCGATGCAGCTGCAACAGCGTGTGTCGCCCGGCGGCGATCGCGGCAAGCACGATATCGTAGTGCGCTTCCAGCGCTTCGCGCGGGAAGTCTTCCTGATCGCTGTGGCTTTTCGCCAGATTCGCCCGATATTGATACTGCTCGAACAAGCGGGGATGAATCAGTTCTCCGCCCTTGTCATGCACGAGCGGATCGATCGCGGCGAATTGCGCTTCGTGAATATGGGCCCATGCCTGCGGTTCGCTCATATAGCGTGACTCGCGCTGGTGCGATCGCGGCGGCAACAGCCAGCGGATCAATACGCCGATCGTCACGCCCTGGACGACCACCGTCGCCAGAATTACCGCGAAGGAACAGACCAGGATCAGGTCGCGTCCCGGTAATCCTTCGGGCAGGGACAGCGCGATCGCGATCGTCACCACGCCGCGCATGCCGGCCCAGCTCATCACGGTGGCCGCGCGCCAATCGGCGGCGCCAAACGAGGCGTGCGCGCTGGCCGGTGGGCGGCGTAGCACATGCACGCGGAAGGCATCCACGAGCGCCTTCATCGCCTCGACAGCAAAGATCCAGACGAAGCGGGAACCGATCACGACGAGAACGATGCTGCCGGACACTAAGGCCAGTTGATACCACGCGTCGTGATCGGTGCCCTGCGCCACCCGCAGCATCACGCCGTGCAGCGAGAGGCCGATCAAAATGAAGACCAGCGCCTCGAAGACGAAGACCAGCGATTGCCAGAACGAAGTCGCGCGCAGCCGGGCGGCCGCGCTAAAGACGCCATGCTGGTTTCGGCCGATCACCAGGCCACACGACACGGCGGCGATCACGCCGGAAACGCCGAGTTTTTCCCCGACGATATAGCTGCCCCAGGACACCAGCAGCGAGGTGACCATGACCAGATAATCGTCCTTGATATAGCGCCAGGCCCGCAGCAGCAGCCAGCCGCAGACCATGCCGATTACCACGCCCCCGATGGCCAGCTCACCGAATTTCAGCGACGCCTCGCGCAAGCTGAATCCGCCGGTCAAGGCGGCGGCCAGCGCGAAACGAAAGAGCGTCAAGCCCGCGGCGTCGTTGAGCAGGCTCTCGCCTTCCAGCAGCACCATCAAGCGCCGCGGCAGTGCCAGGCGTTCGAGGATCGCTTTGGCAGCCACCGCGTCGGGAGGCGAGACAATGGCGCCGAGGGCGAAACAGACCGCCCACGGCAGACCCGGCACCAGCCAATGCGCGGCCCAGCCCACCGCGAGCGTCGTGAAGGTGACGGCGCCGATCGCCAGCATCATCACGCCGCCGAGATTGCGCTTCAGATCATCCCAGACGGTGAAATAGCCGCCATACATCAGTAACGGCGGCAGGATCACGACCAGGACCAGATCCGGGTCGAGATCGATCGCCGGCAGGCCGGGCACGAAGGCCATGCCGATACCGCCGGCGAGCAGGGCCACCGCGGGCGGCAGGCGCAATTGCCGTGCGAGCAGTTGGAGCACGACCATCGCTACCAGGGAAAGCAGCACGACTTCGAAAGCAGAGACTGAGGACATTGGCGTTTCGCGGGTGGGGCGGAGCGTCGGGACGTCGGCGTGAGAGAAAACGGGTTCGAGGCGACCGAGGGCGAGGGGCCGCGGTGTCAGGATTGTCAGGTCCGTTCAGTGTACGTTGCCTGCGCAGCGGATGGGCGTAAGAGGAGCGGCCGTTTCGGGGATCACGATGTCGCCGTGCGCGAATAGCCGGGATGGAACGCGCGCATCTGCTCGATCAGAAGCCGTTGCAATGCGACCGCCGCCAAGGGCAATTCCCGGCCACGACGACTGATCACGCGGGCTTGCACATTGCGCATCAGCGGATGATCGATTTCGATGGCGACGAGCGTGCCGCGTTCCAGATCGTCGCCGACGGCGAAGGCCGGCAGCAAGGTGATGCCCATGCCGGCCCTGACGAAACCGGCCAATCCGATCAAATGGTCCGTCTCCAGCCGCACATTGAACAGGCGCGGCACGGAGGGGGCCCCGGCGAGTGGCGTCGGCGCCGTCGGCGCCGTCGACGCGATCGACCGCGCCTCCGACGAGGGCGGGGACGCCGATAGCGGATCGGTCTCGGGTTCCGAGCTAGACGCCATTGCCGCGGAAGGCGCGCCCAACGAGGTCCCCAGATCGCCCGATAACTCGATGCGCTCGACGATATCGCGCGTGCCATAGCCCCGACGCGCCAGCGCGAACGGGTAATCGACCAGATCCTGGATCGTCACCGAGCGACGTTGGGCGAGCGGGTGATCGCGCCGCACGATCGCGCAGACCGGTTGATCGGCGGCGGCGATTTCCTTGAAGCGCATCGCGTGGCTGTCGAACGGCGGCCCGTAGGTCAGGCCCAGATGGATGTGATCGGATTCGAGCCATTGCTGGATATCGCTGACACCGCCGAGTTCGAGGGTGATCGATACCTTGGGATAGCGCTGATGGAACACGCGCAGCGCATGATTCATCAGGTCTTCGGTGAACCCCTGAATCGCGCCGACGGCCACGGTGCCATATTCCAGGCCATGGATCCCTTCCAATTTCGATACGAGCACTTCTTCCCGCGTCAGGTGCGCGCGGTAGTGTTCGATCAGCAGTGCCCCGGCCTCGGTCGGCTTTGCGCCGCGACGATTCTTTTCCAGTAGCGGCGAACGCACGGCCCGTTCCAGAATAGCCAGTTGCCGGCTCACGGCCGACGGCGCCACGTCGAGATGGTCCGCCGCCGCGCGGATGCCGCCCAAGCGGACCGCCTCGTACAGATAACGCAGGCGTGTGATCGTCAAACCTTCCATAAAGCGCACCGATGAACAGTGATGTTGCCTCCAAGGCAACGAAATTGTCGAAGCGCTGTCATTGTAGTCAGTAAATTGGCTACCCAGAATCAGAAGATTGTTATTCGATTGTCAGCCACAGAGGGCCGCCGCCATGAGCACACCCGACCGTATCGTATTTCGCCGTGCCACCGTTTTCGACAGCCTTACGGGCCAACTGCGTCCGGATACGACGATCGTCGTCGAAAAGGGCATCTTCACGCACGTCGGCGGCGCTGTCGACACGGCGGGCGCGACGCAAGTTCATGACCTAGACGGCCGCATCGTGCTGCCGGGGCTGATCGACGCGCACGTGCACGTGACCGCGACCATTCCGGATTTCTTCAAGCTGTCGATGATGCCGCAGTCGCTGATCACGGCGCAGTCCAGCGACATCCTCCGCAGCATGCTCGACCGCGGCTACACCACCGTGCGCGATGCCGGTGGCGCCGACTCCGGGCTGGCGCAAGCGGTGGCGCAGGGCATCTTCGCCGGTCCGCGGATGTTCATCGCCGGCCAGGCGCTGACGCAGACTGGCGGCCATGGCGATGCGCGGCCCGCCTACTTCCAAGGCATGAATTGCGCCTGTTGCGGCGCGGTGGGTCTGCTCGGCTTTATCGCCGACGGCGTGTCGGAAGTGCGGCGTGCGGTACGCGAGCAGATCCGTAATGGCGCGACGCAGATCAAGGTGATGGCGGGCGGCGGCATCTCGTCACCGAACGATCCCTTGGAAGGCACGCAATATTCGATCGAGGAACTGACGGCGATTGTCGAGGAAGCGCGCGCGGCACGCACCTATGTGATGGCGCACGCCTATTCGCCGGAAGCGATCATTCGCGCCGTGCGTTGCGGCGTGCGGTCGATCGAGCACGGCAATCTGCTCGACGAGGAAGCGGCAAAGGTCATGGCCGAGCACGGCGCCTTCCTGGTCCCGACGCTGTCGACCTATGCCGCCATCGCGCGCAACGGCAAAGCGCTGGGCTGGTCCGAGCCGATGTTGGAGAAGACGGACCGCGTCAAGAGCCAGGGCATCGAGGCGGTGCGCATCGCGCAGCGCGCCGGCGTGAAGATCGCGCTGGGCTCGGATCTGCTCGGCGATATGCACAGCTCGCAGTACGAGGAATTCACGTTGCGCCAGGAAGCGATGAAGCCCGTCGACATTCTGATGAGCGCGACATCGGTCAATGCCGAGCTGATGCATCAGCAAGGCCGACTAGGCGTGATCGCACCGGGCGCCTTGGCGGACCTGCTGGTCGTCGATGGCGATCCCACCGCCGATCTGGCGTTGTTCCAGCAGCCGGATACGTTGCGTGCCGTCATGAAGGACGGCTGTTTCCATTCGAACCGTCTGGCCGCTTGATTATTTGAGGGGCGGTGCCCGGGGATGCCATCCGGGCCTGCCCATTTGCCTTTTCCTTTCACCTTTGACCGGAGCGCGTTCGATGTCGTCGATCTCGTCCAGAATCGAAAGTTGGCCGTTCAGCGGCTTTCACAAGCGCCTGTTGTTGATCGGGGGGCTGGGTTATACGTTCGACGCGATGGATGCGGCGGTCATGGCCTTCGTGTTGCCCGTGTTGCGCACGCAATGGCATTTGACCAGTCTGCAGACGGGCTATCTCGGCAGCTCGACCTATATCGGCTATTTCTTCGGTGCGATGTGCGCCGGCTTGCTGGGTGACCTGATCGGTCGCAAGCGCGTGATGATGTATGCGCTGCTGTTTTACTGCGTCGCGTCGCTGGGCAGCGCGATGACGCATGACTGGCCGACCTTCCTGGCGTCGCGGATCTGCGCGGGCTTCGGCAGCGGTGCCGAGAGCGTCATCATCGCGCCCTATCTGACCGAGTTCGTGGCGAAGAAGTATCGCGGCAGCTTTGTCGGATCGCTGGCGGGCTTCTTCTCGTTCGGCTTCGTCGCGGCGGCGCTGTTGGGGTATTTCATCGTGCCGGCGAGCGACGACGGCTGGCGCATCGTCATGGTCATCACGGCGTTGCCGGTGGTGATGTTGCTGTGGTGGCGTCGTGCCTTGCCCGAATCGCCGCGCTGGCTCGAAAGCCAGGGCCGGCAACAGGAAGCGCGCGACACCGTCGATGGTATCGAACGCGAACTGCGCGCCGCTGGCGTGGCGATCGATGTGCAGAGTGCCGCGGAAGCGGAAGCGGCGTTTGCCGCATCGGCCGCACTGGCACCGACCAAGCGCGCGTCCTTCATCGCCAACTTCGCGGCATTGTGGCAAGGCAAACAGGCCAAGGTCACGGCAATGACGTGGGCAATGTGGCTGGCGATCACATTCAGCTACTACTCGTTCTTCACCTGGATTCCGGGCCTGTTGATTCAACACGGCATGAGCATCACGAAGAGCTTCGCGTATTCGCTGGCGATGTATGTCGCGCAGATCCCCGGATATTTCTCCGCGGCATGGTGCAATGAGCGCTTCGGTCGGCAAACGACGATCGCCTCGTACATGGTGCTGGGCGGTGTGGCTGCGTTGTCGATGACGGTATTGCAGAGCAACGCCGCAATCATGGTGGCAGGCATGTGCCTGTCCTTCTTCATGAACGGGACCTATGCGGGCGTCTATGCCTATACGTCGGAGGTGTTCCCGACGAATATCCGCACGACCGGCACCGGCGTCGCGTCGGCGGTGGGACGTATCGGCGCGATCGTGTCGCCGACGCTGGTGGGTGCGATCTTCCCGGTGTTCGGTTTCGGCGGCGTGTTCGGTGTGACGACGGTCGTGCTGATCGCGGGTGCGGCCACCGTGTTGATCATGGGCGTGAAGACCAAGGGCCTGTCCCTCGAAGCGATTGCTGTAAAGGAGTTGAATTCATGACGGCACGGCAACAGCTCTCGGGACATATTGCAGCCACCGCGCCATTGCTGCAGGCGCTGGCGGCCGCGCATCGCGAGCCGGATCGGGACTCGGCGATTCACGCGGTATTCAAGGCGGCGGATGCGGCCTTGCAGGAGGCACTGGGTTTCAAGCTGTTCACGATTCTGCTGTACGACGAAGCCGTCACCGAGTCGATCCGCGTGTACGCGAATCTGGCGGGCGACTATCCGCTCGGCGGACGCAAGAAGATCGTCTCGCAACGATGGGGCGATCAGGTCGTTCGGGATGGCGTGCCGTTTATCGGCAATACGGCGGACGATTTGCGCGAGGTGTTTTCAGATCACGCCTTGATCGCATCGCTGGGGTGCGAGAGCGTGTTGAACATGCCGGTGCGTTGGGCAGGAAAGACCGTCGGGTCGCTCAATCTACTGCACGAGGCGAACTGGTACAAAGATGTCGATCTGGCGGCGGTAGCGGTGATCGCACAGCTCGTCGCGCCGGCGTTGATGACGGTCCCGGTGCCGAAGGATCCGGCTACCGCCGCGGCCTGACTTCCCTTTACGTGTCGAACGTCGTTCGACACGATGTCTTAAGCAGGCGCTGCAGGCGCCTGCTCTCCGCTTTATCCCATCCCCTTCGATACATGACTTTCCGATAGGCACATCGCCGTCGGTAACCCTTCTATCGCTGCAGATATTTAGGAATCCTCCTATATATTTCCGAGAGAATTGCCATGATAATAAAAATCACTCGGTCATCCACAAAGGCGCTGCCATGCACTTCTTCTTGGACATACTCGATGGGATGTGTGACGGTGGCGCGAAGGTACTATTGGTGACGCACGCGGTTCCCGGTGTCAGTGAATATGTGACCGCGATGGTCCGACGAGACAGGTTGATCGGTGTCATTCCGAAGCCCAACACGGCGGATAAGCGGACCTTACAGCAATTGGCGTCGCTGACGGCCGTCTTTAATGTCAGTCGAAGCGACATCGACAACCGCAGTACGCGTTATCTCGATCTCCTCGCGCATCTCGACGCAGCAGGAAAGTTCGTCATCGTCGATATGGGCGGCTATTTCGCCGATGCCGTTTCCCACTTTCCTGAAAAAATTCAACGCAACCTGATCGGTATTGTCGAGGATACGGAAAACGGGCATCAGCGATACGAACGGACCTTTGCGCGATTGCCGGCCGCGCCGATGGGCCTCAGCAAGCCGGTCGTGTCGGTGGCGCGTAGCGCGTTGAAAGAGCCGGAAGACTTCCTGGTAGGGCAAGCGGTCGTGTTTTCCGCCGACGCGGCGCTGCGGCGACAGAACGTCATCCTGCCGGCAATGAAAACCGTTGTGTTCGGCTATGGCAAAGTGGGCTCGAGCATCGCGCAATGCTTGAAACAGCGGGGCGCCATCGTCTTCGTCTGCGAACGAGACCCCGCGCGCGAAGCGCTGGCATTGGCCCATGGTTTCCAGGTGTTTCCGAAGGACGATGCCTTACGCCGTGCGGAATTGATCTTTTGCGCGACGGGGAATCACTGTATCGGCATGCAGGACTTCGACCGGACGAGCAGCCGGAAATATGTGTTTTGCGCCACGTCGGGAGACGATGAGCTGGAAGACTTCGATGCCATCAAGCGCGTCATGGATCCAACCGGCATCTGGGGCATCGTGCAGACGCCCTGTCGCGGTACGGTGTCGATCTGTAATCACGGTCATTCCGTCAATTTTCTGCATAACGGCAGTCTGGGACCCTACGTCAAGCTAGTGCAGGCGGAGCTATTGGTCGCGGCATCCCGGGTCGATCGTTTTCTGCCGGGCGAGATTTCCGAGTTGGACCGATCCAGTCGCGCCTCGATTTCAAAGGTCTGGCTGAAACATCACATGAACGCCGTGAACTAAATCCGCGAGGTGAAATATGGGTGTGCCGTATCTGGAGCGAATTCGTGCGCAAGTGCGGGATGATTTCGACACGAGCGTGGTGGCGCACGACTTCGATCATCTGATGCGCGTCGAGCAGCATGCGAAGTGGATTGCCGAGCACGAAGCGGTCGATGTCGATCGGCCGGTCAACGTCGATATCGTACGGAGCGCCGCTCTGCTGCATGATTATCATCGCTTCCTGGAAATCAAGACCGGCTCCCATGTGTCGCCGCTCGTTGCCGACCCGCTGGTTCGCGTTGTCCTGGCCAAGGCCGGCGCGCCGGAAGCGGACGTCGACCGGATCTGCGAGTGCATCGACTTCACCGAGCGCTTTAAATGCGCCGGTGACGATATACGCAGCCTCGACGTCTCGCGCGAAGCGATGATCGTCCGAGATGCCGATATGCTGGACGCGCTCGGCGCCGTGGGTATCGCGCGGGCGATGATGTTCGGTGCGAAGCTGGGGCAGCCGCTGCGGTCCGACACGCCTTTGGAGGGACAGTTCCGACACGGAAAAGCCCATTCGGTGATTCACCACTTCCATGAAAAATTACTGCGACTCGAGGCCGAGTTCATGACGGACGCGGGCGCCGCGGAAGCCAGGCGACGCACGGACTATATGCGGGATTACCTGCGCGTGCTGGAACGTGAGTTATCGTATGCGTCGGCGGGCGTGGCGTGACAATCCCGGATGAGATGGAAAAAGCGATGAAGCAGATTCAGTTAAGCGTGAACGGGCAAGCCTATGCCTTCCCCGTGCGAACGGGGGTGGAGGCCTCGCATCAGGACGACTGGCACAAAACGGTCGAGACGACGTTGCAGCGTTATCTGCAGGTCTTTCCCGAGGAAGCGACGCGACTCCAACGCCTCAGTGGCGATCTGGCGAGCGACGCAGCAGCATCGCGCGGTTTGTCGTCCCGCGGTATTTTCCCCGGTCACATCACCGGCAGCGGCATTGTCGTCGAGGCGGGGCGGGCGTTGTTGATTCGTCACCCGATCATCGGCCGATGGCTACAGCCCGGCGGTCATCTGGAAGGAAATGAATTACCCGATAGCGCGGCGGAGCGCGAAGCGGAAGAGGAAACCGGCTGGCGCGTCGCGCCGGTGATCGACGGCCAGGGCACGCCAATGTTGCTCGATATCGATATTCACGCCATTCCGGAAAATTCGAAGAAAGGCGAGCCCGCGCATTGGCATTACGACTTTCTCTACGTCTTCGCACCGTTGGAGAAAGTCACGACGCCGGAGTTGCCGGTGAAATGGGTCGACATCGCGGACATCGACGAACCTCGGCTATTGGGGGCGTTGGCGAAGTTGCCGAAACTGCACGCCTCGCTGAGCGCGTGATTCCTTAGCACTCGATGATATTCACGGCCAAACCGCCGCGCGACGTTTCCTTGTACTTGGTCTTCATATCGGCGCCCGTTTCGCGCATCGTTTTGATTACCGAGTCCAGCGACACGTAGTGCGCGCCATCGCTTTGCAACGCCATCCGTGCGGCGTTCAACGCCTTCACCGCGCCCATCGCGTTGCGCTCGATGCAGGGAATCTGGACGCGGCCGCCCACGGGATCGCAGGTCAGACCGAGGTTGTGTTCCATGCCGATCTCGGCGGCGTTCTCGACTTGACGCGGCGTGCCGCCGAGCACGGCCGCCAGCGCGCCGGCCGCCATCGAGCAGGCCACGCCGACCTCGCCCTGGCATCCGACTTCGGCACCGGAGATCGACGCGTTCATCTTGTACAGGATGCCGATGGCGGCGGCCGTCAGCAGGAAAGTTTCCATTCCTGCCGCATTGGCGCCGTCGATAAAGCGCATGTAGTAATGCAGGACGGCGGGAACGATACCCGCCGCACCGTTGGTCGGCGCCGTCACGACGCGGCCACCGGCGGCGTTCTCCTCATTGACCGCCATGGCGAACAGGTTCAACCAGTCTAGCTGCGCCAGCGGATCGCCCACCGCGCCCGTCCGCGTCGCTTCTTCGCGTTGCATCAGGCTGCGGTACAACTCTGGCGCGCGACGCCGGACATTGAGCGGCCCGGGCAAGGTGGCGATCGATAACGGGTTGGCGTTCGGCGTCGCAGCGTCGCTGCGTTGATAGCCCTGCCGGACGCAATCCTGCATCGCGTCCCAGATACGGGCAAGACCGGCATGAATCGCCGCGTCATCGCGCCAGGTGCGCTCGTTCTCCCACATCAACTCGGCGATCGAACGCCCCGACGTGGCGCAAAGCGTAAGCAGTTCGTCGCCGGAATGGAAGGCGTAGGGCAGCTTATCCGGCGCGCGCAGGATCTGGGTATTGGCGGCGCCTTCGGTGACGATAAAGCCGCCGCCGACCGAGAGATACGTCGTCTCTCGCAAGACCGAACCCAGCGCATCGCGCGCGGTGATGCGCAGCGCGTTCGGATGCGCCGGCAAGGCCTGCCGGAAGAAACCGATGCGCTCGCGCGGAACAAAGGCAATGACGTGCGTGCCCATCAAAGCCAATTGGCGCTCGCGTTCCACGGCCTCGAGGCGCGGTCCGATCGACGCGGCGTCGATCGTGTCCGGCGCTTCACCCATCAGGCCGAGCATCACGCCCCGGTCCGTGCCGTGTCCTCGGCCGGTTGCACCCAGGGAGCCGTACAGGCCGACATCGATCTTCGCGACGGATGTCAGCAAGCCGTCTTCGGCCAGCGCTGTCACGAAAAGCAGGCCAGCTCGCATCGGTCCGACCGTGTGCGAACTGGAAGGGCCGATGCCGATCTTGAACAGATCGAAAACGCTGACGGCCATGGTGTGTCGCTCCTAGATCAAGGGGGCGCAAATCGCACAGTCAAAGGGCCGCGACGCTGCGAGGCACGTCGCGGCCGGTGCTGCACACGTCATTGATACGACGTGATATCGGGGCAGGAACACACCAGATTCCGATCGCCGTACGCATTGTCCGCACGGCCGACCGGCGACCAGTACTTCGTCGCCCGCAGGGACTTCACCGGATAGGCCGCCTGTTCACGCGTATAGGCATGCGACCAGCTATCGCTGGTGACGACCGGCGCCGTGTGCGGTGCGTGCTTCAGCGGATTGTCCTCGCGATCGAGCGCACCGCTTTCCACCGCGCGGATCTCTTCGCGGATCGCGATCATCGCATCGATGAAGCGGTCCAATTCGAACTTCGACTCGGATTCGGTCGGCTCGATCATCAAGGTACCCGGCACCGGGAAGCTCATCGTCGGCGCATGGAAACCGTAGTCGATCAGGCGCTTGGCCACGTCGTCGACGCTGATGCCGCTGCTGTCCTTGATCGGACGCAGGTCGATGATGCACTCGTGCGCCACCAGGCCGCCAGGGCCCGCGTACAGCACCGGGAAGTGCGGCGACAGACGCTTGGCGATGTAGTTGGCCGACAGGATCGCGTTTTCGCTGGCACGACGCAGGCCGGCCGCGCCCATCATCGCGATATACATCCACGAGATCGGCAGAATGCCGGCCGAGCCGAAGGGCGCTGCCGAGACCGCGCTGATGCCGTCTTCGCCGCGCTGATAACCGACCGACGTCGCATTCGGCAGGAACTTCGCCAGATGCGCGCCCACGGCCACCGGACCGACGCCCGGTCCGCCGCCGCCGTGCGGAATGCAGAAGGTCTTGTGCAGGTTCAGGTGCGAGACGTCGCCGCCAAACGCTCCCGGCGCGGCCAGGCCGACCATCGCGTTCATGTTCGCGCCATCGACATACACCTGGCCGCCGTGCTCGTGCACGACATCGCAGATTTCGCGGACGCGCGATTCGAACACGCCATGCGTCGAGGGGTAGGTGATCATGATCGCCGCGAGCTTGTCGGCGTGCTGCGCCGCCTTGGCGCGCAGGTCGTCCAGATCGACGTTGCCGTTGCTATCGCAGGCCACCACCACCACCTTCATGCCGACCATCTGCGCCGATGCCGGGTTCGTGCCGTGGGCCGATGCGGGGATCAGGCAGACGTCGCGCTGCGCTTCGCCACGCGAAGCATGGTAGGCGCGGATGATCAACAGGCCGGCGTATTCGCCTTGCGAGCCGGCGTTCGGCTGCAGCGAGACGGCCGCATAGCCGGTGCAGGCGACCAACATCTCTTCCAACTGCGCGATCATCGTCTGATAGCCCAGCGTCTGCGTCGACGGTGCGAACGGATGGATCGCGCCGAAGGCCGGCCAGGTCACCGGCAGCATCTCGGCCGTGGCGTTCAGCTTCATCGTGCACGAGCCCAGCGGGATCATCGTGCGGTCGAGCGCCAGGTCCTTGTCGGCCAGCTTGCGCAGATAGCGCAACATCTCGGTTTCGCTGTGATAGCGGTTGAACGTCGGATGCGTCAGGAACGCGGTCCGGCGCGTCAGCGCGTCCGGCCAGCTCAGCGCGGCGGCCTTCGTGATCGTCGCGTCGAGTGCGCCGATGTCGACATTCGAGGCGGCCGAGGTGCCGGCGTTCGAGAACAGGGCGAACAGCGTGTCCAGATCCGCGCGGGTGCTGGTTTCGTCGAAGGACAAGCCGAGGTGCGCGTCGTCGATCCGGCGGAAGTTGTAGCCGGCCTGGACGGCCGCGTCGTGCAACTGCGACGTCGCGCCTGCCGTATGCACGGTCAAGGTATCGAAGTAGGTCTCGTTGACGACGGTCCAACCGAGCGCGCGCAGCCCTTGCGCCGCGATCGCGGTGATGCGGTTCACACGCGCCGCAATACCTTGCAGGCCGGCCGGCCCGTGGTAGACCGCGTACATGCTTGCCATGATCGCCAGCAAGGCTTGCGCGGTGCAGATGTTCGACGTCGCTTTTTCACGGCGGATATGCTGCTCGCGCGTTTGCAGCGCCAGACGCAGCGCCGGCTGGCCCTGTGCGTCGACGGTGACGCCCACCAGACGGCCTGGCAGTTGACGTTTCAGTTCGTCGCGCACGGCCATGAAGGCGGCGTGCGGGCCACCGAAGGCCATCGGCACGCCGAAGCGCTGGCTATTGCCCACGGCGACATCGGCACCCCATTCGCCCGGCGCGGACAGCACCGTCAGCGCGAGCAGATCCGCGGCCGCCACGACCTTGGCGCCTGCTTGGTGCAGCGCCTCGGTCAACGCGCGGTAGTCGCGGACATCGCCATTGACGCCCGGGTATTGCAGCAGTACGCCGAACGGCGCCGATTGCGCGGCGTCGGCGGCGGGGCCGACGACGACCTGGATGCCCAGCGGCTCGGCGCGCGTGCGCAGCACTTCGATGGTTTGCGGCAACGTGTCATCGGCGACATAAAACACCGTCGACGTGGACTTGCCGGCACGCTTGACCAGCGTCATCGCCTCGGCGGCCGCGGTGGCCTCGTCGAGCATCGATGCGTTGGCGACGTCCAGGCCGGTCAGATCGGTGATCATCTGCTGATAATTCAGCAGCGCTTCCAGACGCCCTTGCGAGATTTCCGGCTGGTAGGGCGTATAGGCCGTGTACCAAGCCGGATTCTCAAGGATATTGCGCAGAATCACGTTCGGCGTGTGTGTGCCGTAGTAGCCCTGGCCGATCAGGTTGCGCATGACCTGGTTCTGATCCGCCAGGGTGCGCAGCAACGCGATGGCCTCGGCTTCGTCGCGCGGCTCGGTGAACGCGCCGAGCGGCAACGCTTCGGTGCGACGGATGTCTTGCGGAATCACCGCATCGATCAGCGCGCCGCGGTCGGCATAGCCGAGCACGTCGAGCATCGCGCGTTCGTCGGCGTCGATGGTGCCGATATGACGCGCTTCGAAGGCGTTATGGCGTTCCAGCGAGGACAGGGACACGGACGACAGCGGCAGCAAGGCCGACGGCGGCACGGGGGCGGAGGCGGAATCCTGAGCCGGCAGTGCCGACGGGACGGAGAGATCGGTCATGATGGGACGGGCGAAGGAAGCGGAGCACAGTCGCGCCCACATGAGCGCGACTTTGACGAATGCTGCAAAAAATAAGGGACGGCACCGGAAGGGCATCGACGAAGCACGTCGTCGTCGCCAATCCGGGTAAAGCGTGTGCGGCAACGCGGCGGTTGCCGCGCGTCCCGCCTTACTCGCCGATCGACTGCTTGTACTGGTCGGCGCTCAGCAGCGCGGCCGTCGCAGCGGCATCGGTCGGTTTGATCTTGAACAGCCATGCCTCGTAGGGCTTGGCATTGACGGAGTCGGGCGCATCGCCCAGATCGCCATTGGCGGCGACGATCTCGCCTGCCACCGGCGCGTAGATGTCCGACGCCGCCTTCACCGATTCCACGACGGCGATGGCTTCGCCGGCGCTGACTTGGCGGCCGGCTTCAGGCAGGTCGACGAACACGATATCGCCAAGGGCTTCTTGCGCGTGGTCGCTGATACCCACGGTCAACGTGCCGTCGGCTTCGGTGCGGATCCATTCATGCGACTCCGTGTACTTCAGGTCGGCTGGGGTGGTCATGGCATCCTCTCTCTTAAATCGAATTGTGTTGTGCAGCAAGGCTGCTGCGCTAAATAAGGTGTGCGTCCGCTGTGCTCGGAAACGTCCGATTCGCCCGAACCGGCGTACGACTAGAGCGAGACCAATGTCTTGCCTTGCCGCACGAACGGTAATTTAACCACGGTCGCGGGCAATTGTTTGTCCCGAATCTGCACTTGTACGGTGTCACCCGGCTTGACGTCCATGGGCACCCGCGCGAAAGCGATCGAGCGCTGCAGCGACGGCGAGAACGTGCCGCTGGTGATTTCACCCTCGCCGGATGCGGTCAGCACCTTCTGATGGCTGCGCAGCACACCGCCGCTGCCTTGCAGCAACAGGCCGACGAAGGCGGCGCGCTGGCCATCCGAATCCAGTTGGCCACGGCCCATGAAAGCGCGGTCGGTCGAGCGATCGACGGTCCAGGCAAGGCCCGCGTCGAGCGGCGAGACGGTGTCGTCCATATCCTGGCCGTACAGATTCATGCCCGCTTCCAGGCGCAGCGTGTCGCGCGCGCCCAGGCCGGCCGGGCGTACGCCGGCATCGACCAGGGCCTGCCAGAGTGCCGCGCTGGCGTTGGCATCGCAGACGATTTCAAAGCCGTCCTCGCCGGTATAGCCGGTGCGGGCGATCATCAGCTCGCCGAAGGGCGAGTCCGGAATCTGGGCCGCGTGGAACGGCTTCAGCGGCTCGGACGCGGCCTGGGAGCCGGGAATCGCTGTCCAGGTCTTGGCGCGTGCTTCCGGCCCTTGGACGGCGATGATGCCGAGGTCCGGGCGGGACACGACGGAGACGTTGAAGTCGCCCTCGGCGTTCAAGCGGCCGAGCCAGGCGATGTCCTTATCGGCGGTGCCGGCGTTGACGACCAGGCGGAACGACGTTTCCTCGAAGAAGTAGACGATCAAGTCGTCGACAACGCCGCCGTCGCCGTTCAGCATGCAGGAATACAGGGCGCGGCCGGGCGTTTGCAGCTTTGCCACGTCGTTGGCGAGCGCGCGTTGCAGGAAGGGCCGGACTGCTTCGCCGGTCAGGTCGACCACGCGCATATGGGAGACATCGAACATGCCGGCGCTGGTGCGGACCGCGCGATGTTCCTCGATTTGGGAGCCGTAGTTGACGGGCATGTCCCAGCCTCCGAAGTCGACCATGCGGGCGCCAGCGGCGCGATGGACGGCGTTCAGTGCGGTCTTATTCAATTCGGTCATTTGGGGCCCCAGCGGCATCGAAAACGAAAAAAGGGGTCGACGCCGCGCCGCCTTTGCAGGCGCGCAGTGCCGACCCCTCTGTCCTCGATACCTGAGAGATTGCATGGAATCGTGCGCCAGCGGTCGAACGGGGACAGGTCCCAAGCGTTCGATCCGATCCGGCGGCGTTTACATGCGCGCCCCTTCGGTGGGCAGGCTAGACGCGCGATACACGCGTCCGCTGCCGCTCTCCAGAGATGCGGAAGCCGGAGCTTCCGGCGCGATCGGTCCTTTTGCCTGAGAGTTTGTGGGTATTACCCCTTCGGCGGCGACGTCGGCTATTACCGAAAACAGTGGAATTCGGTAAAGGGGGTGCGCAATGCGCATGCCCGCTGGCCCATGACGTCGCGCTCTCCCGATGCGCCCGGCGACTGTAAGGCAGCCGCGCGGCGAAGTCAAATAGAGAAAAGTATTGCCCCATCCGGCTGACAGACCAAACAGCCAAATCGGCCCTCGCTGGCGTACTGGCTCCCGGAAAAGGGGGCCTCCGCGTGCTAACATCGCCACTCTTCCTGACCCTTCCGTGATCGATCCTGCCGTGTTGACCGGGCGGGCGATATCGCCTTTTTTTCAGAGAGTTACCCATGTCGGGCATGAACGCCGCACAGCGTGAAGCGGTGCACTATCTTGACGGTCCGTGCCTCGTGCTGGCGGGTGCCGGCAGTGGCAAGACGCGCGTGATCACGCAGAAGATCGCGCATTTGATCGAGCACAAAGGTTTCGAGCCGAAGCACATTGCCGCCGTGACGTTTACGAACAAGGCGGCGGCGGAAATGCGCGAGCGGATTGCGACCTTGCTCGAAGGCAAGACGCTGACCACGCCGGGCAAGGAGGGGCGGAAGGTGCCCGTCAACCAGCTCACCGTATGTACGTTCCACTCGCTGGGCGTGCAGATCCTGCGCCAGGAGGCGGAGCACGTCGGGCTGAAGCCGCAGTTCTCGATCATGGACTCGGACGACTGCTTCTCGATGATTCAGGAGCAGGTGGGCAGTACCGACAAGGGGATGATCCGGAAGATTCAGACGCAGGTCTCGTTGTGGAAGAACGCGATGCTGACGCCGGAGCAGGCTGCCGCGGTTGCCGAAGACGTCGATCAGCATCAGGCGGCCATTGTTTTCCGGAATTACGTGGCGACCTTGCACGCGTATCAGGCGGTCGATTTCGACGATCTGATCCGACTGCCGGCCGAGTTGTTCGCGCGCAACGAGGAAGTGCGGGACCGGTGGCAGAACCGTCTGCGCTATCTGCTGATCGACGAATACCAGGATACGAACGCCTGCCAGTACCAATTGGTCAAGCAGATCGCCGGACGACGTTCGGCGTTCACTGCGGTGGGCGACGACGACCAGGCCATTTACGGTTGGCGCGGCGCGACGCTGGAGAATCTGGCGCAGTTGCAGGTGGATTTCCCGCAATTGAAGGTGATCAAGCTGGAGCAGAACTACCGCTCCACGGTGCGGATCCTGACCGCGGCCAATAACGTGATCGCGAACAATCCGAAGCTTTTTGAGAAGAAGCTGTGGAGCGAGCACGGGATGGGCGACACGATCACCGTCAACGCCGCGAACGACGAGGAGCACGAGGCCGAGTCCGTGGTGTTCCGGATGTCCGCGCACAAGTTCGAGCGCCGCGCGCAGTTTCGGGACTATGCCTTGTTGTATCGGGGCAATTTCCAGGCGCGAATCTTCGAGCAGATCCTGCGACGCGAGCGCATCCCTTATGTGCTGTCGGGCGGCCAATCGTTCTTCGACAAGGCCGAGATCAAGGACGTGTGTTCGTACTTGCGCCTGATCGCAAACGCCGATGACGACCCGGCTTTTATCCGGGCCGTGACGACGCCGCGACGCGGAGTGGGGAATGCGACGCTGGAGGTGCTGGGGAGTTATGCGGGGCAGTCGAAGGTGTCGCTGTTCGAGGCGGTCTATATGGGCGGCATCGAGGCGCGGCTGAGCCCGCGCCAGCTCGAACCGCTGCGCGCCTTCTGCGACTTCCTGCAACGGTTGACCGATCGTGCGAAGAAAGAAGCGGCGAACACGCTGCTCGACGAGTTGATGGAGGGCATGCACTACGAGGCCTATCTGTACGACGCGTACGACGATCGCGCGGCGCAGACCAAGTGGCAGAATGTGCTGGAATTCCTCGAATGGCTGAAGCGCAAGGGTACGAAGGCGACGGTCGAGAACGAGGAGGAAGCCACCGGCTATGACACGGCGAATGGCCTCGCGGACGAGGGCAAGGATCTGATGAAACTGATCCAGACCGTCGCTTTGATGTCGATGCTGGAAGGCAAGGAAGAAGATCCAGATGCGGTGCGCCTGACGACGGTGCATGCGTCGAAGGGGCTCGAGTATCCGCACGTGTTTCTGGTGGGCTGCGAGGAGGGGATTCTGCCCCACCGCGGCAGCGACGACGCGCCGGCCGATGATGCGCGGATCGAGGAAGAGCGTCGGCTGATGTATGTGGCGATTACGCGGGCGCAGCGGAGTCTGCACCTCTCGTGGTGCAAGAAGCGGAAGCGGGCGCGTGAGACGGTGGTCTGCGAGGCGTCACGGTTTATCGAGGAGATGGGGCTGGCGGAAGCCCCACCCCCTACGGCCGATGAAGCACCGATGACGCCGAAGGATCGGATGGCCGCGTTGAAGGCGTTGTTGGGGACGTGAGGCTAGCTTTCCTGCTCGTTGTTGCACTTGCGCGGGGATGTGTACAAAATTGGTCGCTTCCTCGCGACTTGTGTTAGACTAGCCGTCTTATTGTTGGTGTGGTTTTTTGGCAACCAACAAACGTGTCGGCGCTGCGAACCTGTTTTTCGTCTTTCGCACCCACAGCCGCCACGAACTATTAGCTTTGCCTCATCTGCGTCCGTAGCTCAATGGATAGAGTACTGCCCTCCGAAGGCAGGGGTTGCTGGTTCGATCCCAGCCGGACGCACCAATCAAAATCCAGTGGTCAGAAGTGAAAGTTGTGTGCCGTTCGGCTAGTAATGTCGAAAACGCCGCTATCGCTGGTCCAGTTCCGGCGGCCCGACGAGTCTCTAAGCGACACCGCTGCGCGGATGGCGTAGCGCTAGCGCGAGTGTGTATAATTAATCAGATCTATACACATATCAGGTGACGGTTATGCGGACCAACATCGAAATCGATGATCGGTTGATGGGCGAAGCCTTGTCCGTGACCGGCGTAAAGACTAAGCGGGAAGCGGTGGAATTGGGTCTTAAAACACTGATCCGGCTCAAGCAGCAGGAGCAAATTCGCCAATATCGAGGCAAGTTGCAGTGGGAAGGCGATCTTGAAGCAATGAGAGTCGATCAATGACGCTAGTCGATTCGAGTGTCTGGATCGACTATTTTCGCGGCATAAAATCGCCGGAAACCAATAAGTTGGATATATTGTTGGGCACCGAGGTCTTGCAGACTGGCGATTTGATCTTGGCGGAAGTGTTGCAAGGGTTTCCCGTTGAGGCAGACTTCAACGTTGCGAAGCAATTGATGACCAAGGGGCTGGTTGTCGTGCCGCTTGTCGGGTCGCAGAACGCAATCCAGGCAGCGCGAAACTATCGCACGCTGCGGGCGCAGGGCGTCACAATCCGCAAGACGATCGATACGTTGATAGCAACCTACTGTATCGAGAACGGTGTATCCCTGCTGTTCAGTGACAGAGACTTTCGTCCGTTTGTGGATAGCTTGGGTCTCCGCTCAGCGTTACACAATGATTAATCCCATTCTGTTTGTATAACGGCATCACACGCAGCGCATCGAAAGAAAATCTTGCGGATCCTATGCAATCCTAATCAAACCTCCCTCGGTGCCACCGACGCCCCTGCAATCTTATGCCGTCCCAAAGCATCGGCAACAAATCCCGACGCCTTCATCTCTTCCACAAACGCTGCCAGGAAGCTGGCCGCCTCAGGCCCGCGACTTTTCGGCAGGCCCATCGCTTGCCGAATCACCATGAAGCGCTCATCGAGCAGCCGTAGGCCCGTAAGTTTGGCCGCGTCGCTTTCCAGTTGCTGCTTCACCCCAGCGGCAACCTCCAAATTCTGCTCAAGGAACGTTGCCACGACGGTCGGCGACGTGGGCGCACGGATGATTTCCGCATGCTGCAATTCCCGCGTCAAAAACAGATCGTAGGCGCTGCCCTTTCCAACGACCACCCGAATCCCCGTCCGATCCACCGCCTCGTTCGTCTTGATCGGCGATGCATCGCGCACCATATAAAACCCTTCGATCAATACATAAGGTGCGGTAAACGCGATGCTCTCACCGCGCTTCGGATCCACCGCAAAAAATCCAAAGTCCGCCTGCTCGTCGCTGACGGCCTGAACGGACTTCCCCGCCGCATCGAATACCACTAACTCGACCGGCACGCCAAGACGTTCGCCCAATGCATGTGCGAGATCGACCGAGACGCCAAAGGGCATACCGGTTGCCGCATCCCGATTTGCCAAAATCGGATTGCCGAGATTGATGGAAGCGCGCAGATTGCCGGTCGGCGCGAAGGCACGAACGATGGATGCATCAATAGCCATGGATAGAAGCGGTAAAGCGACCGGCCTGCACTGTCGGTCTAGGGTCTAAGAATGTCGCTGATATTCGAAAGCGCATCGAGCGTATGTCGAAGATGGTCGGCCAGTGCTTCCGACGCTTCCGCATTACGTTCGCGCTCCAGAAGATCGAGAATATGCAGATGCTGCTTGCAGTGTTCGGTGTAACGCTTGCGATCCTGCATCGAGCGATAAGAAAGCAGCCGCCGCACGCGGTTTACGCGTTTGATGGCATCGATAAAAAACGAATTGCCCGATGCTTCCACCAAGGACTCGTGAAACCGTACGCCACGATCGTGAAGCTGATCGGCGCTGTCCGTTTCGATACCGCCTTCCAGCAAATGCATTTCCGCGGCGCGGCAACGCTCCAATACCTTCGCATCGAGTCGATAGCCGGGCTCCAGTAAAGCAGCCGGTTCGAGCGCGAGACGCAGCCGATACGATTTCAGCAGACTGTCCGGTGTGGTGAGCATCGACGAGAACTGCCATCCATAGCCGGGCTTGCGTTGCGCCCACCCCTCTTGCGCGATACGGCTGAGCACCGCGCTAAGCTGTGCGCTCGTCAACGCGTATCGCGTTTTCAACAACTGCTCCGAGACCTCCTCGGGAATCAGCCCCTTCAAACGATCATCGGCGATACGAAAGTAAACGCTGGTGACGGCATCCGATTCGCTCAGCCCGAGCTGATCCACGATCTGGTCAAGCGGTGCATCTACCGGCTGTGCCAGAAAGAAGCCGCGATTGCGTTGCCGCGTCAATACGCCTTTATCGTGCAAAAAGGCAAGCGCATCGTTGACCGGCGACCGTGAGACTCTCAGGCGATCAGCAATCAACTGCGCGGGCAGATGGCTGCCGACAGCCATCCCTTCGGCGTGAATGAGCGCGACAATTTGCGAAGCGATGGAATTCTCGGTCATGGCAATGCTGGCTGCTGCTGGGTTGCGCGGCGACGCCTCCGCCGCCCCTTCAGCATCAGGCCGGGAGCGATTGCGCCGCGAGTGTCTTATGTAATATCAGGGGAATGACGCCGCCCGCACGAAGCAAAGCCGTCTCCAACTGCGTTTCCACCCCCGCCACTGCGTCGAACGGTTCTATCCTGCCGTCCGCACGGATGATTCTGACATTGATTTTACAACGCGGCGAAATCGTATCGGGCGCAGCGTTCACTTCGATCCGGTCGCCCGCGCGGATGGCCAGGCTGTCGGGCGTGACGCCTTTAGGCAGCCGTATCGGCAAAATGCCCATGCCGATCAGATTCGATCGATGAATCCGCTCGAAACTGACCGCCAATACCGCGCGAATACCGAGCAGACGCTGGCCCTTGGCAGCCCAGTCGCGCGACGATCCGGTGCCGTATCGCTCGCCGGCGATCAGCACGACGGACTCATTCGCCGCGCGATATCGATTGGCGGCCTCGAAAATCGGCACGACCTCGCCACTCGGCACGTGCAAGGTGTTGGCCACCGGCGCGTCCGGCTGCAGCAGGTTGACCAAGGTCTTGTTATAGAACGCGGCGCGCACCATGACCTCCCAGTTTCCCCTACGCGACGCGAAGACATTGAGGTCGTTTCGATCGTCACCCCGCTCGACCAGAAAGTCGGCGACATTGCTGTCCTTGGGGATGGCGCTCGCCGGCGATATATGGTCCGTGGTCACATCGTCACCGAGCACCAGTAACGGATACGCCTGGTACACGCCCAACTGACTGCCCTCCGTCAGCGCGGCAAAGGGCGGCCTGCGCAGCGCGGTGGACTGCGCCTGCCACGGGAACTGCGCGCTGTCTGGAACGCGCATCTCGTGCCACAGCGGATTCCGGCTCGCAATGGCGAAGGCCTTGGGATAGTCGGTCGGCTCCGCTGCGCGTTCGACCAGCGCCGCGACTTCTTCGCGACTCGGCCAGAGATCGCGTAGATACACCGCTTCGCCGTCGCGGCCGATCTGCACCGACTTCTCGCGAAGGTCGATCTCCGCGTCGCCCGCTAGCGCAAAGGCAATGACGAGCGGGGGCGACATCAGAAATCCAAGATCCAGATCCGGATGGATCCGGCCGGGGAAATTGCGATTTCCCGATAACATCGCGACCGGATAGGCCGCGCCCGCGGCAATGCCCGCGCTGATCGGTTCACTGAGTTGCCCCGAATTGCCGATGCAGGTGGTGCAGCCATAGCCGACGATGTCGAATCCGACCGACGATAGATCGTCGATCAAGCCGGCGCGTGCAAGGTAGGCCGCAGCGGCAGGAGAACCGGGGCCGAGTGAGGTCTTGACCCACGACGGTACCGTGAGCCCTCGCTCCCGGGCTTTGCGCGCGAGGAGTCCCGCGGCTATCAGCAGCGCGGGATCGGACGTATTGGTACAACTGGTGATGGCGGCGATCGCAATCGGATGCTTCGGCATCGTATGGCCGTCGCCTTTGGGTAGGAAAGCCAACTTCGCGAGCGTGGCGGGGATCTCGTCGTAACGCAGCAGATCCTGCGGCCGTCGAGGGCCGGCAACATGCATACCGATCTCGTTCAGATCGATCAGAATCTGCCGCGTATAGACCGGTTCCGATGCCGGGTCGAACCACGTCCCTTGCCGCTTCGACAAGGTCTCCACCAAGGCGATGGACTCCGGTTGCCGATCGGTGGCGCGAAGGTAAGTCAGCGTGGCGTCGTCGATCGGGAAGAAGCCGGTGCTGGCTCCGTATTCGGGCGCCATATTGGCGACGACCGCTCGCTCCCCGGCGCTCAAGGTACTCACGCCGGGCCCGAAGAATTCGACGAACTCGCCCGACACGCCTATCTGCCGCAGACGCTGCGTGACCGTGAGGGCAAGGTCGGTGGCTAGCGACCCCGGACGCAAGGCGCCGATCAGGCACACGCCGATGACGTCCGGAATACGTTGCATGACCGGCATGCCGAACATGACGGTTTGCGCCTCGAGCCCGCCCACGCCCCATCCCAATACGCCGATGCCGTTGATCATCGGCGTATGACTGTCCGTGCCGATCAAGGTATCCGGGACGGCCCAGCGCTCGCCCGCGCGATCGACCACTGTCGCCACGGTAGCGAGCTGCTCCAGATTGATCGTGTGCATGATGCCCGTGCCGGGCGGATGGATGCGCACATTGCTCAACGCCTTCGAGGCCCAGCGCAGGAAGGTGTAACGCTCTTCGTTGCGTCGCAGTTCGAGCGCCAGGTTTTTAGGCGCGGCGTCGGCGCGACCGAAGTACTCGACCGCCAGCGAGTGATCGACCGACGAATCGACCGGCAATACAGGATTCAACACCGTCGGGTCCGCCCCCGCCTCTGCCAGCGCGTCTCGCATCGCCGCCACGTCCACCAGTGCCGGTGTGCTCGTCGTGTCGTGCATCAAGACGCGATTCGGCTGAAACGCAATTTCGACCTCGCTGCTGCCCTGCGCCAGCCAGGCAAAGATCCCGTCCACCGCTGCGCGACGTTCGTCGCCGTCGGTGTTGCGGATGACATTCTCCAATAGCAAACGCAGCACGACTGGCAGGCGCATGAGCGCCTCACCAAACATCGATGGCAGATCGATGTAGCGGAGGGACAGGTCGCCGGATTGCAGGCGCGCTTCTGGGGGGGAGTAAGTGTTTTCCATAGCTGTATTTTTGCATTTTACTCGTGCAAAGTGCAATATAGTACAAACCCCAGAAGAATAAAACAGGAGACTGATGCCGTGGAACCGACGGATGAACGGGGCGATCCCAACGCGCGCCGCCACCGGACCCGTCGTCGCAGCGTGCTGCAGACGGCGGCCTCGGCGGCCCTGTGTGCGGCCCTGTGTGCGGCGCTGTCGCGGTGGAGTCCGTCGGCGTTCGCGGCCGATTCTGGGGCGCTGCCCCCCTCCAAGATGAAAGGAAATCGCATGTTTGCTTATGTTGGATGCCGTACCACGCGAGAGCGCAATGCCCGAGGCGATGGCATCAGCGTCTATTCCGTCGACCCGGTGTCAGGCGCGCTGGCACTGGTTCAGCTCTTCGGCGGCCAAGTGAATCCGTCGTTTCTCGCACTGAGTGCCAATGGCGAGCGCCTCTATGTGGTCCACGGCGATCTGCGGGATATCAGTGCATTTGTCGTCGATAAGTCGACGGGCAAAATCACGTTTCTCAATAAACAAAGTACCGAGGGCGACAATCCGGTCCATCTGGCAATCGATCCCACGGGCCGATACATCGTCGTCTCGAATCACATCAGCTCCACGCTCGCGGTCTTGCCGATCGCGGAAGACGGCTCGCTGCAAGCGGTCTCTCAACTGGTAAAAGTGGAGGGAACGCTCGGGCCGCATCGCATCGAGCAGAAGGTGCCGAAGCCGCACTTCAATCCCTTCGACCCGTCGGGCGAATTCGTCATTGTTCCGGCCAAAGGCGCGGACAGCGTTCTGTCGTATCGATTCGCTGAAGGGCGGCTGACGCGTGCAACGCCGGCCTTCGTGCAAGCGCGAGAAACGTCCGGACCGCGGCATATCGCGTTTCATCCGACGGCCGGCTTCGCCTATTGCGTCAACGAGCTGGATTCCACCGTGACGACGTATCGCTATCTGTCCCAGACCGGCGTGCTGCAACCGCTGCAAATCGTGTCGACGCTACCGGATACCTTCACTGGCAATAGCCGGGCATCGGAGATCGAAGTCGACAGGACGGGACGATTCGTCTACGCGTCGAATCGCGGCTATGACAGTGTCGCCGTCTTCAAAATCAATCAGGAAACGGGCGCGCTGACGCTGATCGACGTAGCGCAAAGTCGCGGCCGCACGCCGCGCTTCATCACCTCGACGCCCGACGGTCGGCTGATGTACGTACTCAACGAAGACAGCGACAGCATCGTCACCTTCGCCGTCGATCACGCGTCGGGACGCATCCGCCCCACGGGTGCGAGCGTTGAAACGGGCAGCCCTGTTTGCATGGTGTTCTCGCAACAGCAGGCTTGAGCCGGCCCACTGACCTAACACGGACATCGCGCGGCTTGGTCGCGGATGCATCACTATGCAAGCTTCACAATCGATCAACGAGACCGCGCTTGTCCGCAAGATCTCATGGCGCATCATTCCTTTCGTATTCGTGCTGTATATCGTGTCCTACCTGGACCGGGCGAATATCGGTTACGCCGCGCTGCAGATGAATAAAGAATTGGCCTTGAGCAGCGAAGCCTTCGGTTTCGTCTCGGGCATCTTCTTTATTGGATATTTTCTGTTCGAGGTGCCGAGCAACGTCTTTCTCAACAAGTTCGGCGCGCGCGTCTGGATCGCGCGTATCTTGATGACCTGGGGGGCGGTCGCGATCCTCTCCGCCTTTGTGCAGACCGCGACGCAGCTGTATATCCTGCGCTTCCTGCTGGGCGTTGCGGAAGCTGGATTTTTCCCCGGCATCATTGTCTACCTGACGTATTGGTTCCGCATGAAGGAACTGGCCACCACCGTCGCGTTGTTCACGGCGGCAATACCTGTCTCCTATATCATCGGTGCCCCATTGAGCACATGGATCATGGACCATGTGGCCTGGTTCCAGTGGAGTGGCTGGCGCTGGATGTTGGTGCTGGAAGGCATGCCGGCTTTGATCGGCGGCGTGCTGTGCTTTCTCTATCTCGCGGATCGCCCAAAAGATGCGAAATGGCTGAAGCCGGAGGAGCGGGATTGGCTGCTCGCGGAACTGGAGAGCGATAAGAAAGCGCGTCCTACGGTAAAGCATGTGCCATCGATGCGCGTGCTGGCGAATCCGAAAGTGCTTTACCTTGCGTTTATCTATTTCGTGTATCAGTGCGGCAGTCTTGGCGTTGGATATTGGATGCCGCAGATCATCAAAGGCTTCTCGAATACGCTCAGTCATACGGAGATCGGACTGATCGCGATGGTGCCGTATATTTTTGCGACGATCGTGATGGTGCTCTGGTCACGTAGCTCCGATCGTCGCGCCGAGCGCCGGCTTCATTCGGCCATTCCCTTGGCCGTGGCGGCCGCCGCACTGTTCGGCGCGGGCATGACGGGCAATCCGTACGTGTCGATCACGATGATCAGTTTGAGCCTCGCCGGACTGTACGCGTTTAAATCCCCGTTCTGGGCGTTGCCGACCTTGTTTCTATCGCGTTCGAGCGCGTCCGTTTCGATCGCGGTCATCAATTCGATCGGGAATCTCGGCGGATTCGTCGGCCCCTTCGCCATCGGCTATGTAAAGGGGCAAGGGGGCAGTTCCACGACCGGCTTGTTATTCCTGTCGGCGCTGTTGGTCATCTCGTTTTTCATGACGCTTTTCATCCGCATCCACGAGACACCGTCGGGACCGGAGCGCGAACTCACGCCCGCGAGCAAACGGGCATAGTGTGTCCGGAGCCGGTGAGGACGCCGCCGGCCGAGTCATTTGGGCGGCGCAACCGAATCCCGCACGACCATCTTCATCGGCAGCACCAATTTCGTCGTATGCCGTTTGGTATTGGCCGTCATCAAGGCCAATGCTTGAACCGCGAGCCGCGCTTGTTCGTCGCTGTCCTGCCGCATCGTCGTCAGCGAGAACGCGGCATCCGACGCCGCCGGAATGTCATCGATGCCGATGACGGAAACATCCTGCGGTACGCGCAGCCCGATACCGCGAAGCCGACCGATCGCGCCGATCGCGATGGCGTCGTTGGACGCAAAGATCGCCGTGGGCGCGCGTGTTCCCTTCATCAACGCGTCGACGCCGCGATGACCCGATACCGAGTCGTGGCTGCCAAAGACGATATTCGGCTTGAGCCCTGCTGCTTCCATGGCGGCCGTGTAGGCGGCCGTCCGCTCTTTCGCCGAGATTTCGTCGGTACCCGCCAAGTGGGCAATACGACGATGCCCGAGGCCGACGAGATAGCGGATCGCCTCCGCCGTGGCGGCCTCGTCGTCGATATCGATCGTCGAGACGTTCTTGTAGTCGACGCTTTTGCCCAGGTAGACACAGGGCAACTTCTGCGCCATTGCCTGGATGGCCCTGGGGTCCCGCGGTGTGCTGATCAGGATCGCACCGACCGCGCGCAAATTGATGAAGCGCTCGGCTTCCCGCAGCGTGGACGCGTCGTCGAGCGCCCGCAATGACAGCACGGGGTCCAACCCCGCTTCGGCAAGCGCGTGATCTATCGAGGTGGCCAGCTGAATATGGAAGGGATTGTACGGTTCGCCGATCACGACGCCGACGGTACTGGTCTGCGCCGACACCAGGTTTCGCGCAGCCAGGTTCGGACGATAATCGAGGCCCGCCGCGACCGATGCAACGTGCTCGCGCGTGGTCTCCTTGACGCCCGGATCGCCGCGCAAGGCCCGCGACACCTGTGCTCGCGACATACCCGCCACGCGCGCGACGTCGCTCAATGTCGCAAATTTTGTCTTCACTTGCCCTCATATGCCAAGGTTTGTCGCCGCAGCAGCATCATCGCGCGAAGAAGGCATTTCGCGAGCTGCGCCGTCATCACCCGTTATTTTACCGCGACTACTTCGTCTGTTCCGGCGTGTCCATGCGACCAGTTGACACTGCAACGCTTTACTTTTATTCTTCGCCCGGTGGTCGTATGGCCGCATGCCGCAGTCGTTCCGCGCGCATGACATTCAAGGTTCGGCAGTCCCGAGCCTTTTTTGATATAAAAGAAAGAGAGCGCTCTCTTTTTTTAAAACCAATAAAAGAGAGCGCTCTCAAAAAGATGCGAGCTCCCACTGCGTCCGTGCTACGCCGCGTTGCCGACTCGCGCCATTGCGTCGATGCCTTACCCGATGCAATGGCGTGGTATCGCGCGTATTCGGGCCCGTTAGGCCAGATCCCTGCTAAAAAATTCAGATGAAACGTCGAAGCATATTGAAAGCCGGTCTCGCGCTGATCAGCACGGCGACCGCGGCCGCCGTTTACCGTCCCGTCGGTGCGGCGACGCGAATCCTGATGGGCGGCACCAAATGGCTCGCCAAAGAAACGCCGCCGCCGGTGCCTGTCGACCCGACCAAGCGCGTGTTTTTCACTGAGCAGGAAGCCGCGCAGATCGGTGCCATTTTCAATCGCTTGATTCCGGCAGATGAAGTGAGCGCGGGCGCGACCGATGCCGGCTGCGTCGTGTTCATCGACCATCAGCTCGATGGCCCCTATGGCCATGGTTCCTGGAAGTACAAGGCGGGCCCCTTCCAGACCGGCACAGATTCACAAGGTGACCAAAGCCCGTTGACGCCGGCCGAATGCTATAGAAAGGGCCTTGCGGACATCGATGCCTATTGCAAGAAGACCTTCAGCAAGTCATTCGACGGGTTGAGCAACGCGCAACAGGACCAGCTCCTCGAAGAAATGGAAGCGGGAAAGCTGTCGCTGCCGTCGGTGAATTCCGGTGTTCTGTTCAAGCAGTTTCTCGCAAACGTCCAGGAAGGCTATTTCGCCGATCCCATCTATGGCGGAAACAAGGACATGGTCGGCTGGAAGATGATCGGCTTTCCAGGTGCGCGTTACGACTATCGCGATTACGCCGAGAAAAAGGGCCAGAAGCTCGATATCGAACCGGTCAGCATCGCCGGGCACATCTAAGCGGTCCTCCATCGCGTACAGAACACAATAGGAAACGCTGACATGAATTACGAACGACCAAAGGCCGATGCGGTCATCGTCGGCCTTGGATGGGCCGGCTCGCTGATGGCCGAAGAGTTGACGCGGGCAGGACTGAATGTCGTTGCCGTAGAGCGCGGCGCATGGGAACAGACCCATACCAATTTCTCGCCCAATATCGCCGCGGATGAGCTGCGCTACGGCGTCCGTCGCGAAGTGCTGAAGCCGCCGCGCGTCGAAACCCTGACCTTTCGGAATAAGCCCAGCGAAACGGCGCTCCCCGGCCGTGATTGGAATATCTGGCAAATGGGTTATAGCGTCGGCGGCGCCGGTAAACATTGGGCCGCCAATGCCTGGCGTTTCAATCCGGCCGATTTCGAGATGGCAACCCGCTGGCGCGATAAATACCACGGCATGAAGCTCGCGGACGGCCTGATCGTGCAGGATTGGGGCGTTTCCTATAACGACCTCGAGCCGCACTATGACCGTTGGGAGAAGATCGCCGGTATCGGCGGGAAGGCGGGCGTACTGAACGGCGAGAAGCAAGCGGGCGGCAATCCGTTCGAAGGCTCACGTCAGAACGAATATCCGACACCGCCGCTGGTGCGTTCGCGTTGGAACGACATTTTTGCCGCGACCACCGAGAAGATGGGCTATCACCCATTTCCGATTCCTGCGGGAACCATCGGTGCGGCCTATACGAATCCGCTCGGCCTCAACCTGGCGCCGTGTACGTATTGCGGATTCTGCGGCTTTTACGGTTGCGGCAACTGGTCCAAATCCTCGCCGAATATCTGTACCGTGCCTGCCTTGATGACGCGCACCAACTTCACCTTGCTGACGGAATGCACGGTGATGCGGGCCGAAAAGGCGAAAGACGGCAAGACGGTCAGCGGTGTCACTTTTCTAGACAGCGACGGGAATACCGGCTTCCAACCTGCGGACATCGTCGTGTTTTCCGCCTACCAATTGGATAACGTGCGCCTGCTGCTGTTGTCGGAGCTTGGCAAGCCCTACAACCCCGCAACGCGCGAGGGTGTCGTCGGACGGGCCTACAACTACCAGACGATGTCGTACGGCTTTATGTACTTCGAAAATGAACAGATGAATCCCTTCATTTCGACCGGTGCACTGTCTACGCAGATCGACGACTTCAATGCGGACAATTTCGATCACAGCCAGTTGGGTTTCCTGGGCGGTGCCGGTATCCAGGCGCTGTCCGATCAAGGCACGCCTATCGGCATGACCGATCGCGTGCCCCCGGGAACGAAAATGTGGGGCTCCTCCTGGAAGCGCGCATTTCAGAAGAGCTATCAGAACTACGGCAAGATTCAGGGTCAGGGCACATCGTATTCGCATAACGATGCCTTCCTTTCCTTGGACCCGACGTATAAGGACGGCAACGGTCAGCCGCTGTTGAGCATGACCTTCGACTACAACGACAACGACCGGAAGATGGCGCGCTTCATCAAGGATCGCATCAGCGATATCTGTCGTGCGACCGGTGCGAAGTCGTTCGAAAGCGTGGCCTTTCCCGATCAGCCCAACTCGCCTTTCCGTGGCTATGACAGCTCGCATACCATCGGCGGCGCGGTCATCGGCCTCGACCCTGCGACGTCGGTGCTCAACCGGTATCAGCAGCATTGGGATTACCACAACCTCTTTGTCTGTGGCGCATCCTCGTTTCCGAATAACGGCGGCTATAACCCGACCGGCACGCTCTCGGCACTGACGCTCTGGACGGCAAAGGCCATCATTCACGATTACCTGCGTCAGCCTGGCTCGCTGGTACGATAAGGGGCCGGAAAAATGAATAAGAACATCAAGCGTATCGGCGCGACGGTTGTCGGACTTGGGGTTGTCGCTGCCGTCGCGTACGGCGCCGCCGTCACGTACGATCTGCACCGCCAGGACGGCATCACCGAGGCACCCGATGCGCAGGACGCGACGGACGCGCAAATCGCACGGGGTAAATATGTCGCCTACGCCGCCGATTGCGCGGCGTGCCACACCGTTAGCGGACAGAAGCCCTTTTCGGGTGGTTATGCGCTGCATACGCCGTTTGGTGAGATTCAATCGTCCAATATCACCAGCGACAAAGAAACCGGTATCGGTAACTGGACGTTGAGCCAGTTCGATCGCGCGGTGCGTCACGGCAAGGGATCGCACGGCTATTTGTATCCGGCGATGCCTTACACCGCCTATACCAAGATGAGCGATGGCGACATCCGCGATCTGTGGGCCTATATGCGAACGATACCGGCGGTGAACCGTCCGGTGGTCGAGAACCAACTGCCGTTCCCTTTCAACCAGCGCTGGTCACTCGCCGCGTGGAATGCCTTGTATTTCCATCCGGGGACGTTCCAGCCGGAGAGCGGGCAGAGTGCGGAATACAATCGCGGCGCCTATCTGGTCAACGGCCCCGGGCATTGCGCGGCCTGTCATACCGGCAAGAATTTCCTCGGTGGCGACAGTCCGGCATTCCTCCAAGGGGGGGCGCTTCAAGGCTGGTACGCGCCGGATCTGACGCCGAACGCGCATGTGGGGTTGGGGAACTGGTCGGTTGCGGACCTGACGTCGTATCTGAAGACCGGCTCGAACGACAAGACGGTGTCCTCCGGCCCGATGACCGAGGCCGTCGAAAACTCGACCCAGCATCTGACCGATACGGATCTGAATGCCATCGCGGTGTATCTGACGAGCTTGCCAGCCAGCACCGACAATCGGACGACGCCTGTGGCAGCGGCCGAAAAAACGATGGTGCTCGGCAAGCTTGTCTACGAGAGCCAATGCATTGCCTGTCACGTGTCGAACGGACAGGGCATCCGTCGGATGATCCCGGCGCTGGCGGGCAGCCCGGTCGTCAACGCCAATGACCCGTCGACGTTGTTGCAGATGGTACTGAAGGGCGGCAACGGGCCGCAGACTGCAGGCAATCCGACCGGCGCCGGTATGCCGCGTTTCGACTGGAAGCTCTCGAACGACGACATTGCCGCGGCGCTGACGTATGTCCGCAATGCCTGGGGCAATGCGGCGCCGGCGGTAGACGAGCAGGCCGTTGCAACCGCTCGCTCGCAGCTTCAAGCCAAGGCGTGGAGCGGAAAGTAATCGCCCGCCTTGATCGGCGCGGTCATCCGACCCGCGTCGAAAGCGCGGATTACAGGTGGAACACCGCCACCGCCTCACGCAGCTTGCCGGCTTGGTCTTCGAGCGACTGTGACGCGGCGGTGGCCTCTTCCACGAGCGCCGCGTTCTGCTGCGTCGCTTCGTCCATCTGACCCACGGCCAACGCAACCTGGTCGATGCCGCCGCTCTGTTCCTTCGATGCGGCGGCGATTTCACCCATGATGTCGGTCACGCGCTGCACGGCGCCGATGATATCGGTCATCGTGCGGCCGGCATTGTCCACGAGTGCCGTTCCCGACTGCACGCGATCGACGGACGTATCGATCAATTCCTTGATTTCCTTCGCCGCCGCGGACGAGCGCTGCGCCAAGGTGCGGACTTCCCCTGCCACTACGGCGAAGCCACGCCCTTCCTCGCCGGCGCGCGCGGCTTCCACCGCGGCGTTCAAGGCGAGAATATTCGTCTGGAAGGCGATACCTTCGATGATCGAGATGATGTCGGCGATCTTCGACGAGCTATCGTTGATCTCGCGCATTGTCGTGACGACCTTCGCCACCACTTCGCTGCCCGAGTTCGCGATATGCGAGGCGTTCTCTGCCAGCTTGCTGGCCGCCGATGCGTTGTCGGCGTTCTGCTTCACGGTGCCGGTCAACTGCTCCATGCTCGCTGCGGTTTCCTGCAGCGCCGCCGCCTGCTCTTCGGTACGCGACGACAAATCGAGGTTGCCGGCGGCGATCTGTTGCGTCGCCGAGGCGATGGCTTCACTGCCCGAACGGACCGTGCGGACGGTGTCCACCAGACTCGACCGCATCTTCGACAGGCCACGGAGCAGCAGGCCCATTTCATCGTTCGATGTGATCTTGACCTCGCGGCGCAAATCCCCTGCCGCGATCGCGTCGAAGTGTGCCAGCGCGTCGGCCAACGGTACACCGATCGCGCGATTCAGCGACACCCAGGTGAAGACGGCGATGAGCAAGCCGATCACGATCGCGGCAATCGACGCGTTTCGTACCAGGCGGTACGAGGACGCCGCCTCGTCATAGCCCTTTGTCGCAGCCTGACTTTGAAAGTCGGAAAGCGCCTCATCGGCTTTCAGCGCTTGCAGAAAGACGGTCGGCAGTTTGTCGAAGATGGCCGCTGCTGCGGTCGAATCCTTCGCGCGCACGGCGGCGAAGCCCGCATCGAGAATTTGGTGCAAGGTCGCGTAATACCCATAGGCCGTGTCGGCCAATGCCTGTTCGCCCGGAAGCAGAGGGAGGCTCTTGTAATCCTTCCAGTACTTTTCGGCCAACACACGCGAGTCCAGTGATTGCTGGATGGCCAGGTCGGCAGTCGGCGTGCCCATCGTGATGATGGCGCGGTCGAAGGAAATGCGTTCGCGAAGCAGGGAGGTTTCCGCATGCGCCACGGCCATCATCGACGGCGTCAGCTCGTTATTGCTTTTCTTGAGCGAAAAGTTTGCGTTCGAGAGACCGTAAATGCCGAGGCCGCCGATCGCGATCATTAGCAGTGCGAGCACGGCCATCGCTATCCCGATGCGGCTCTTGATTGTCATGCTCATCTTCATGGTGTTCGTTTGCGTTGCGTGCGAGAACGGCAATGTAGGTCTGCCTGGGATGCTTAGCGGCACACGCGATTGAACCTTGAGCGTTCTATTGTCACGGCTCGTGGGATGTGAAGGCAGGGGGCGGTGGCGGACCGAGAAGGCGACGCATGCGCGCGTGCCGAAAGCCTTATTCTGGCGTGATTTTGTCTTTCATATGATGTTAAGGCCTGCGTATTTATGTGGCTGGAGTGCGACTGGATGTCGCATGGGTGATCGCGTTGAGCTTTATATTGACTTCATGGCATGCGGTCAGCAGGTCGCTAACGATTCTGTCGTCGACAATCAAGCATCCCTCATATTCGGCTACATTTCGAATGTCATGACATTTCGATAGGATCCGCCAAACCTCCGGCCCCAGTCCCAAAGTGTGGGTAGTAATTGAAATACCAGGAAGCGATTCGTTGAGCGATATCCATTCCAACGTAGCGCGGCAAGACACAAAGCGTGCGCGGCGTTATAGGCCAGATCGAATTGACTCTCGATCGAGAGTGAGGCGTTCAGTGCGTCTTTCAATCGCGCGTTGCCGGAGCGCTTTAAACCTTCGAATTCCTTAGCGTCGACACGCTCCGGTTTCAGCGGCTTGCCGGGGCCGCTCAGACTCTCAAGCGGGCAAGTCACCTGCGCCCCCCCATACCCATATTTTTGGTTGATCCAATACCCTTGTTAGAAAAGATTCCTGCGCAAGTAATCGTTTCGTAAATGCTTCGCGCGTAAGTATCGTCGGATTGATTGGCCGGCCGAGTCGAACGGCGGTGTCTTCAAGCGCTCCGAATACATCCGCATACGTGACGTGGTCGCTGATTAGCATCAAGTCAATATCGCTACTCGCGGTGTCGCTCGCTTTAGCGATCGATCCATAGACGAAAGCGGCGATGAGATGGGCATGTAGCGGACCAAGCGCATTTCGCAGCGGCTCCCCCAGCCCGATGGTTTTCTGCACGATCGAACGGAGTTCTTCAAAAATCGGAGTGTTCGGATTCGCTTGATAATGTTTCTGGTTGCCGATCGATTTCACCGTTACCAATCCGCTTTGCACGAGATTTGCCAGTTCCCGCTGCACGGATCCGGTTCCGCTGCCAACGAGGGAAATGATTTCCGTCGTGTAAAAGGAACGGCTTGCTTGCCCAAACAGCAATCCTAAGACTTGCCGCTTTGTTCCCGAAAACAATGCGTCCGCCAGCCCGCTGTATGAAGCCATGGCAAAGTCTTTTATACCCAGATTGGGTTTGATTATACCTAATTTGGGTATATTGGTGCCGAAAAGAGCGCTGGAAATAGATGAGCCGTGCGCCACGTCGCCGCGCGAAGGTTGGACGGGGGCGTGCTTCACAACGGCGTGCATTGGCGTTTTCTCTGTAAAGGAGGCACTTTTCGGGTCAACGACGCCGATCGCTGCTTTTACTACGATGGGGCAGGATAGCGCCGACTCGGTTGCCCCCACAATCAGACGTCTCCTAAAACATGCCTTCCGCGCACGATAAATATGGGAAAAGGCCATTCGGCCCATTCCAGTCAATAACCCCGAAAGTTACGGCGACCGGTCTTAAACGACTGCAACGTCACTGAAACGCCATATGCGCTTTCTACAGTAGTGCTTGAAATACGAGAGCCCATCTCACCGCCTTCCTCCGGACACGACGTGGATTGCAATGAGCTGCCCTATTGATAATCCCATACGTGCTTCGCCGCTAACGCAGCCGGTGGGGGATCGTTTCGCCGAAAGCGTGGATGCAAAGCGTGACCTCTTCTGTCTGGAACCTGCGTCGGGCACGAAAAACCTGGTTCCCCGCGATGGCGATGCTGCTCGGCCTGGCCGTTATGCCGGACGACCTGGCCGCGGAGCCCGTAACGCCTTATGTCCAACGAAAGACGCCGCCGCGTGTCGCATCACGCTGCCATGGGTGCAAACGGCTCGCACGCATGGGACGTCTATCGACTCGCACAGGATACGACCGCAAGATGGACGCGGAGCAGAAAAGGCGAAAGGCCTTTACTGCAGACGCTTTTCAGAACGCATCGCCTACGCCTTGGGGCGTGCAGAAAACATTGCGATCCACGCGTCGCGTCGCGATGAATCGCCGTAAATGGTATGAACGTGTCACCGTTCGCGGCTATACCCAGGTTCGTTTCAACGCGATCCGCGACCACGCGGCAGATGACGAATTACACGATCGCTACATCGCTGCATACAGAGGGTTCGGCATTCGTCGTTCTCGCATCATTTTCAGTGGCGACGTGCATCGCTACCTGTCGGTCTATTTGCAGCCCGATTTTGCAAGCTTTCCCGGCCCATCGGGCGCCCCCAATATCGGTGAATTCAGAGACGCCTATGCCGACGTGTATTTCAACCACGCACAGACCTTCCGGTTTCGCCTCGGGCAATCGTCCGTGCCGTATGGCTGGGAGACCTTGCAATCCAGTCAAAATCGACTCGCGCTCGACCGTGTCGATGCCCTCGATACGGCCGGCCGAGACGGGCGAGACATCGGCCTGTTCTTTTACTACGTACCCGCGGCGATTCGGGCACGCTTCGCGCATCTGCTGGCCTCGGGGCTGGGAGGCAGTGGCGACTTTGGTGTTGTCGGCGTAGGTGTCTACAACGGGCAAGGTGCGAATCGGATGGCGCGAGCCGGTAGTCAGCACATGGCTGCTCGTGTCACTTATCCCTTCCTGATGCCGAATGGACAATACATCGAGATAGGCGCCAGCGCCTATTCCGGGCGCTTTGTCACCGGACGACGACGGACGCTACTTCTCGGCAGTGAACGCATGACGCCGGTCGACGTTTTTTCCGCGCAGCGCAACAACGACCAACGCCTTGCACTGCATTTCATCTACTATCCGCAACCCTTCGGCATTCAAGTGGAATGGACCGCAGGGTATGGGCCGCAACTGGAGTCGGATAGCGGCCTGATCACGCGCCAGCGCTTGCACGGCGGCTACGTTCAATTGATGTACCGCTTCCAAAGCCACACGATGGCTATGGTGATCCCTTATGTAAAATGGCAAAGGTATCGCGGGGCGTCGAAGTTCGAGGCGAACAGCCCCGCCATGCGCGTCGATGAAATCGAGATGGGTGCCCGATGGCAGCCGTGCAAGTCGGTGGAAATAACGACGACCTATTCTCGCGTGCAACGGACGAACGCTCGCACCCGACCTTACAGCTTCATAAACGGACACTTTCTGCGCCTGCAGCTGCAGGCCAGTTACTAGGAGCGTGACATGGCATCGCCTATGCGTACTTGGTTGATTACCGGATGCTCGACAGGACTTGGTCGGAGCCTTGCCGAAGTATTGATCGAAAAAGGGGAACAGGTCATCGCGACGGCACGGAACCCGGCGTCGCTATCGGATCTGGTCGCGGGTCACGGCAATGCGCACGCGCTGAAGCTGGATGTGACGTCGGCGAGCGATATCGCAGACGTGCTGGCTTACGCGGACCGCGAACTGGGTGGGATCGATGTGCTCGTGAACAATGCCGGTTATGGCTATATCGCGTCGGTCGAAGAGGCGGAGGAGACCGAATATCGCGCGCTTTTCGAGACAAACCTCTTTGGCCTGATCGAGGTCACGCGCGCCGTGCTTCCCGGCCTGCGTGCGAAAGGCGCCGGACATATCCTGAATATCTCGTCGGTCGGTGGGATGATGGGCAATATCGGATCCGCCTACTACGCCGGCACCAAATTCGCGCTGGTGGGCTTCTCGGAAGCACTGTCCAAGGAAGTCGCGGAACTCGGGATCAAGGTCACCGTCGTCGCACCGGGACCATTCCGGACCGACTGGGCGGGGCGTTCGCTGAAGACGGCACCCAAGCGTATCGATGCCTATGCGGATACCGTACATCGCCGCATCGATGGCATGGAGAAGACGAGTGGCGCGCAGGCCGGCGACCCGGTGCGTGCGGCCGAGGCGATGATCGCCGCGGTCGATAGCCCGAAGCCGCCCTTGCATCTGATTCTCGGAGAGTCGGGCCTGACGCGGGTGCGTGAGCACCTGGTCGCCTTGCAAGCCGAAATCGACGATTGGGCCGAGGTCAGCATCAGCGCCGACTTTCCGAAGTAAGGTGTGTGGCAGCGTTTTAGCCGAGGCTTTCCGGCACCATGACCGTGACATCGATCTCGCCACGATATTCACACTAAAGCCTCCCTTCGACACCTGGTCGAAACCTGAGGGGAGTGGGCGTGGGCGCGCCGCCGCCCCGCCCGCTGTTAGATGGATTCGATACCCTGTTCGTGGCGTGGCATGCCGGCGTGTGCGACCGTGCTCGCCGAAGCGATATGCGGCGTCGCCGTGGCATTGCTCGCCGCTTGCACGGCGGCAGCCACCACCGCTTCCGATTGCAGCTTCGCATCCCACTCTGCCAACCAGACTTCGAGACGATCGGGGGGCAGCGGTCGGCTCAGGTGATAGCCCTGCGCCAGGTCGCAATTCAAATCGCGCAACTGATTCAGCACTTCGACATTCTCGACGCCTTCCGCCACGACCTTCAGGCCCATGTTGTGGCCGAGATCGATCGTCGAGCGGACGATGGTTTCGTCGCTCATATGCTCGGCCATCCCCATCACAAACGTCCGATCGATCTTCAATTCATGCACCGGCATCCGCTTCAAGTAGGCCAGTGACGAATAGCCGGTGCCGAAGTCGTCGATCGACAGGCGGATGCCCAGCGCATACAACTTGTCCAAGGTGGCAATCGCATGGGCGGGATCGTCGATGATCGCGCTTTCCGTGATTTCCAGCCATACCAGGTGCGGCGGCACTTTGTACTTCGCCAGCAAGGTCGTGACCTTTGCCGGCAGGGACGTGTGGATCAGGTCGCGCGCGGACACATTGACGGAGATCGCCAGCTCGACGCCACGGGACAACCATTCCGCGCACTGCGAGATCGCCCGTTCGATGACCCAGTTCGTGATCGCCTTGATATAGCCGGTCTGTTCGGCAAACGGAATGAACTGGTCGGGCGGGACGAAGCCGCGGACCGGATGCTCCCAGCGTACCAACGCTTCGACGTATTTGACTTCGGACGTCGACAGGTCCACTTTCGGTTGATAGAACAGCATCAATTCGTTCTGTTCCACCGCTTGCCGCAATTCGCTCATCAGCGACAGACGGTCTGCACGGTTTTTGTCGTACTTGTCATCGAACGCCATGCGCCCAAGATTGCCGCGTTTTGCCACATACATCGCGATGTCGGCGCGGCGCAGCAACACGCTCGCGTCGGTGCCGTCCTTCGGGAAGGAGGCGATGCCGATGCTCGCCCCGACGTCGACGAACTGCTGCTCGATGAAGATCGGCTGCTCGAGCATTTTCAGAATCAGATCGGCGATGATGACGGCGGCATCGCTGTTCATGCCCGGCAGCAGGATGGCGAATTCATCGCCGCCCAGGCGCGCGACCATATCGGTGTGCGGCGCCAAGGCATCGCGCAGCCGGCTGGCGGCTTCGCGCAACAGCTCGTCGCCGATATGATGGCCGAGCGTGTCGTTGACGTATTTGAATCGGTCGAGGTCCATCACCATCAGACTGAACGGCGGCAGTTGCTCGATCGAGAACCCTTCCGGCAAGGGCTCGTCCCCATGTTCCGGCTGAATGCCGGAAGCGGACACCGCTTGCCCGCGTTCGATCGTACGGGCCGGCAGCAACGCGGCGTCGAGCCGTTCGGCAAAACGGGCGCGGTTCGGCAAGCGCGTCAGGCGATCGGTGTAGGCGAGGTCGGTGATGCGATGCTCGCGTTCCGAAATGCCTTGCTGCATCGTATTGAACGCCTGCGCCAACTGACCGATCTCGCTGTCGTACGGAATCTGGATGGGCTCCGAGTAGTCGCCATGGCCCACGCGTCGCGAGAAACGCGTCAGGGCGCCGATCGGCCGGGTGACGCTGCGCGCGGTCCACAGGCTGGCGAGCACCGACATGATGAGGCCGAGAATCGTGATGCCGAGCAACGCGGTTTGCAGGCGGCGGAAAGGCTGCAAGGCGTCCGTCAGCGAGCGTTGCAGCAGCACGGCGAGCGGCGCCGATGAGCCGGTATCGCGCAGATGCACTAGCCGGCTGACGTAGTCGCGGTCCCCGCCATCCCAACGGGTCGCATCCGAGCTTTTGCCATGTTCATCCTGTGCCGGCGCGACCGGGAGCGAACTGGCCAGCGCCTCCCAGTGGTGATGCGCGTCGCGTGCCATGAACGAAACGTCGAGCGAAAGCAACGCCGACATTTCTTTCGCCGTGGCGGCGTCGATCGCGAAACCCATGCCGATATAGCCGATCGTCAACGGCGCCTTCACCGGCACGGCGACGATCTGATAAAGCTGGCCATGCAGCACGCCGATCATGCGGGCGGAGCCATCGCGCGCCGCGTCGCGGATCATCTCCGGAAACGGAAATACCTCGCCTGGCAACGCCGGGCCGGCGGTATCGGCGATCAGCTTGCCGCTGGTATCGGCCAGCATTGTCAGATCGGCGTGAATGCGGTCGCCGTGGTTTTTCAGGGCCGAGCCGATCGTCTTGATATCGTTCGACGCCACGGCCGACCGGAAACCGAAGTCGTCCGATACCACGGTGGCGGCTTCCACCAGGCGTTGACCGTTCGAGTCCAGTACCTCATTGAGAACGCGATCGGCTACCGCGAGTTCGGCGCTCGCATTGGAATACGCGTTCGTCCTGATCACGGAACTGATGATGAAGAAGCCGGCAATCTGCACGACCAGCATCAACAAGACAATCATGAACGCGATGCGGGCGCGAAGACTATGGAAAGGCATGCGGATCAACATGGCAGGCGCCTCGATGCGCTGCGGTGTCCCGTGACCGGGCAGGTCACGACGACGGCTTCAATTCCACGCGCAGGCTGGCGTTGCCCGTGGTGTTGGCCGCGCCTGCGGTAATCGGCTGCGTCACCCGTCCGTTCGGATCGGTCATCTGGTAATGCCAGGCGGTCAGCGAATAGGCGCCTTGCGGCAGTTTGTTCAATTGCGCGACACCGCTACTGTCGGTCTTCGCGAAATACGGCGTATCCACCACCATCAGATAAGCCAGCATCTGATCGTGGATATTGCAGCCCATCACCACCAGACCGCTTTTGTCGAATACGACCGGCTTGGCGTGCGTGCCGTGATACAGGTGCAAATCGAAGCGCTTGGCGTCCGAGAACGAATAGACGTCGTGCTCGATATCGTCTTTATTCGGAAACGTGACCGATGTGCCGGTCTGAATCACGGACACCAACGGTACGAACTTGCGCTTGATCTGATCGATCGTTGCCGTGCCGGTGGTGGTCGGCGCCATGGTCTCGCCGGACGGGATCGCCCAGACCACGGCGTCGGCGACGGCGGCACCGCTTTGATCGGCAACCTTAACCTGCAGTGTCGCTGCCGTCGCAGCACGGTTCGCCGATGTCAAACCCAAGGTCAAGGCCAGGGCAAGGGTCAGGCCGAGCAGCGTTCGTCCTGCGCCTGCGTGGCGCACGGTGCGGCGTGCGGGCGATTGCTCCGGAGACGCCGGCAGCAAAAACGACGAGTGAGCAAGGGGGCACATAGGGGCGGTCCTTCCGGGCGTTTCGCCCGGAATTGAGCGCGTCCATACCGGATAACGGTCGCGCACTGAAAATCTTTACGGTTACTGACGATCCTGGATATCGCGGTACATCGGCGCCAACTTGGCCAACAGTTTGTTCTGCAAGCGGAACGGGATACCGTGCTTGTCCATCGCTTTCTGAAGATCTTCGATGGTGGCATCGAAGGCAACGCGATTGATGCCGTCGCCCGCGTGCGTTTGCTTCATTGAACGGCCAGTATAGGTGCAGCCGCCGTCGAGCAACATGCAGAATTGCTCGCCCAACAAGCGTTTGACGCGCGTAAGCGACACCCCGTCGAAGTAGTCTTTCGTGCGCGGATCGGCCAGCAGATTGGCATAGAAGTCGTCGATGATCTTCGTCATGTTTGCCTCCCCGCCAAACTGCTGATACAGCGTTTCGGCGGCGTGGGCCGGTTGGGCGAATACCATCGCACCGGTGACGACCGCGGCGCTGCACAGCAGCGCTCGCAACGGCGGCATCGGATGGGCAAATGCCCGCGAGAGGGAAAGGGATGCGCGGCGCATGGTCAGAATCCTACCTGGGCGGAACCGTAGACGCCGCGTTGGCGGCGGAACGTGGCGATGTCGCCTAAGTCAACATAGGCCAAAGTGAAGGAGAAATGCTTGGTCGGCGCCCAGGCAACAAACGCGTCATACGCATCCTGCTCACGGGCGAATCCCAGATTATTGGGTTTCATCCGATACTCGACGCCTACGGCGACGGACTTGGCCAACAAATAGGCGGCCGACGCTTCGAACGCGGCCTTGTAAGCATTCGACTTGTCGCCGCCGAACCCGAGAATGCCGAACTGGTTTGCCTTGGTCATGCGCAACGTGCCGTTCAACAACAGACTCTGCGCCAACAGCAGTTTGGTCGCGGATACATAGAAATCGGTGCCCGAATCGCTGCGCGCGCCGAGTGCCTTCACCAGTGCGCCATTGTTGTTGTGCTTGTATTGCATCCCGACTGCAATCTGCGGCACCCACGTGTCCTGATCCAGAATCGCATCGCCGAGGACGCGCACCTTGATGCCGAACGTGTCCATATTGATGCGGTAGTCAGTGCCCAGGCCCAATGCGGCGCCCGCGGCGCGGGTATTCAGTTGCTGATGCGCGATCGACAGCTCGACGCGGTTGGCAATGCCGATCTCGGCACCATAGCTGCTGATCGCGAAATCCTGCGTCTGCACATATGTGGCATGGGCATTGCCGCCTACTTGGCTCGCCGTGCCATAACCGCCGATCACGGCCCAGGGCGTCAGTCCGCCGCCGGCGGATCCTTCGATCTGGGACACGCCCCCGGTCAGCAGCAACTTGCCGCCGAAGTCCGCCGTTCCGGCAGTCCCGGTGAGGCCGGCATGGTCGGACGCATCCGATGCGTCAGATGCCGTCGGCACTTGCGCCACGGCATTGAGCGATGTCGCAAGCAACAGCGCTGCCGCCAGTAGCGGCAACCTTGCGCGCAATACGAGCGCAATCGGGAAAAGGGATGTCGTAGGCATCATCGTACGGTACAGGCGGGGCGGTAAAAACGACTGCACGACGCTGGGTCGGGCGTCCGGCGCTGTGGGCCTTTTAGATAACGGATGGCCGAGCGACTATCTTGAATAAAATCACGATCGGAAAACATTGCCGATAGTCCGGCTGTCCGGCCGCGCGTCTATTTGCGCGCCGAGGCGGCGCGTCTTTCCGGTTTGCCCGAGGGACGCCCTTGTTTCGGAGGATAGCGCGCAGTCTTGGCAGAATGCGAGGCTTACCGTGCCCGGTGCGGCGGAAAAGCACCATTATTCAATCGCTGGCGGAGACGCAAGGTCACGCCGATGGCAGTCGATGCGCCAAGAAAAGCCGCGACGCCGGTGCTCGTCAACGGGGTTTGCAGCACGATCTCCGCCGCACTGAAATAGCCGGCGACCAGCGACACGAAAACGGAACAGATGCGCTGTGCGAAGGAACGGCTGCGCGATAGCGACGCGACGAGCAACGCGCCCGCGAAGGCGCCGATCAAGGCGTCGGCATCGAGCGGATGCGCGAGTAGCAGGCCGGCGAGAAGGGACTCGACGGCGTCCGGGGGGACGGGGGAGGAAGGGGTCATGGCATCGCCTCTTTGGCTGCGCAGCTGCAGGCCGGTCACGCCAACGCAAGGTGCGATGGTCCTCCTATCGTTGATCAAAATTCGGGAGGCGTCATGTCGTCTTGATGGGGTACGACAAGCCTGCCGGGCCGATCTGACCGACGCGATCCTTAGGATCGCGACCTATGGATCCCAGGCCAACAGCACGTCGCCGGTGTGCCTAGGGCACGATGTCCTCGCTGCGGCGCACGCGCAACAGTCGAACGCAGCGCATTCTGATGTGAGAGGATGGAAGTATCCTAGAACGTTGACTATCCGATGCCGCGGTCGCATCGGTAACGCGACTGCCTTTTTGTCTGTGCCGAACCATTCCACCTGCTCCCCGCCGGTAGGCCTTTCCCGGGTTTTCCGCACTGTTACCGCGTCTGTCCAGGCTGCCTTGCGCTGCGGGACTTGGCACATCCACCGCAAAGGCCGGTGCGGTGCGGCCTTGTCGGCTTTCTGTGTCCTCGTGTCGACGACGCCCGTGACGTGGGCTGCCGACGGCGCCATGTCGGCGGCCTCAGGGGAGAGCGTATCGGCGGTCACGGCGCCGACCGGCGCACCGGCTTCGGCCGCTGCACCGCTGACGCCTTCGTCGGCGCCGACGATCGTGCCGCCGGGTGACGACGATCGCTTTGCGCGGCCCACGTCCCAGGCGAGCCGCACGACCGGTACGCGTCAGGGCCTGTCGCGCGCTACATCGGAATTCATCGCACGCTGCAACGGGCTCGACAAAGCGGTCGTGCCGGCCGCGTCGATAGGATTGCCCACGCGCGGCGCGCAGATCGCCGACGCGGCCTATATCGCCGCCGATGCACAGGGCAACCGTAACGGTGCCTACTGTCGGATCGTCGGCGTGATTCGCGCGACCCACGACACGACGCCGGATATCCGTTTCGAGGTCAACCTGCCGCTGCGCTGGAATGGCCGCTCCTTGCAGATGGGCGGCGGCGGTTATAGCGGTGTGCTGGTGACCGGCACCGAGCCGACCGCGTTTGCGCCATCGGCCTCGCCACTATTCCAAGGCTATGCGACCTATGGCTCCGATTCCGGACATGTGGGTAATGCCAGTTTGGCGAACTTTGCGACCAATAATGAAGCAGTCGTCAATTTCGGTTACGGGCATCTGAAGAAAACGCACGACGTGGCCTTGACGCTGATCAAGATGGGATATGGTCGCGCGCCGACGGAGCGGTATTTCGCCGGGGGGTCGACCGGCGGGCGTGAGGGCTTGACGGTGGCGCAGCGTTTTCCCGACGACTACGACGGGATCATCGCCAATGCGCCGGCGCTGAATTTCTCCGGGGTCCGGCTGATCGGCGTGGTGGTGGGCGCGTCCGCCTACGGCCCGGCCGATCCGAGCAGCGCGGTACCGGTAGCGCCGCAGACCGACGCGGGTAAAACGGCGTCGACTTCGTCCGAGGGCGATGCGACCGTTGCCGCCAATCACGTGCCGACGGACGACGACACCGCCGCGGCCCGCCCCCCCGGTTTTGTCGGGCCGATGCTGCAGCGGCGGGTGCGCGAGATCGTGCTGTCGCAGTGCGACGACTTGGACGGGCTACGCGATGGCATCGTTTCGAATGTGGCCGCCTGCCGGCAACGCGAGCCGCAGATCATTGCGGCCTTGCGCTGCCCGGCCCAGCATCGGGACTGGGTGAGCGCCCGGGTCTGCGCCACGCCGGCGCAGATGCATACGCTCGATATCCTGCGCGACGGTCTGTCGCTGCCCTATGCGCTCGCGCACGATGTGACGCGGTATCACGGCTATAACGTGTTCTCCGGCGTCGATTTCACCAGCGGCCTGGGGCTGGGCAGTTCGCCCGTCTTGACGCGCCCCCTTCGCTTCGATGCCAATGGCTATCTGTTCGCGCAGGCGGACGGGTATATGAAGTATTTCGTGACCCGCGACATGCAGTTCGATACCTTGCGATTCGACGTCACGCATCCCGGCCGCTGGCAGCCGCGGATGGTGGCGTTGTCGGATGTGGTCGGCGCGATGAATCCGGATCTGTCGGCGTTTATCGCGCATGGCGGCAAGATCATCATCATGCATGGCCTCGCCGACGAGGTGATCAGCCCGAATGAAACGATCGCCTACTACAAGACGTTGATGAAACGCTATGGTCAGCCGATCGTCGACGGCTTCCTACGGCTGTACATGGTCCCGGGCTTCCAGCACGGCAACGGCGTCTTCATCCCGGCGTTCGACGAATTGACGGCCCTCGATCATTGGGTGACGGCCGGCAAGGCGCCGGAGACCCTGGTGGGCGCCGATATCGTGCGCGGCACGAACGGGCGGACCCGCCCGATGTGCCGCTATCCTGCCTATCCGCGCTATGCGGGCCGGGGCAATCCGGACGTCGCCGGCAGCTTTACCTGCGCGATGCCCTAGGCCTCATGGCCCTTTCACGCCACGATCAAGCAATCTGTTGCACGACGTAGTCGATATGGAATTCAGCGCGATAGTAGGACTCGCCGCTGATTAGCGGCCGGCCGGCGCCGTCGCGCAGCGTGTAGTCGCGGATCAGCAGTGCCGTGCCGGGGGCGACGTCGAGCTGGGCCGCCAATTCGGGCGTGGCGATCGAGGCGCGGATTTTCCCGACCACCTGGCGCACCGGCGAACCCAACTCGTCGAGAATCCGGTGGATCGAGCGACTGTGCAGCATTTCCACGGTGATCGCGCCGCCGATGGCCGGCGGAATGATCCGGACCTCCAGGCTGGCACGCTGGTCGCCGATGATCCGCAGCCGACGGAGTTCGAAAACCCGTTCGGTGGCATCGATGCCCAGTAGTGCGCCGTGCTCCTCGCCCGCGACGCGGGTGGAAAAGCCCAGCACTTCATAGCTGACGCTGGCCCCTTCCATTGCCAGCTTGTCCTCGAAGGACGAGACTTCGGTCAACTGGAGCGGTGCGCTGATCGAGCGCATCGAGACGAAACTGCCGCTGCCGGCGCGCCGCAGGATCAATCCCTCCAGCGCCAATTGCTGAACCGCACGGGCGACCGTGGCACGCGCCGCCTTGAATTGCTCGCAGAGCGCGGCCTCGGTGGGGATCTGATCGCCTTCTTTCAGGCGCCCGCTGGCGATTTCGCCGCGGATAAAGCGCTGAATCTGGGCATACAGCGGCAAATGGGCATAGGAACCTCCGGCAGCGGGTGTGCCGATAGGGCCGCCGGGTGCACTGCCCCCGGACGCACCGGAGGCGTCGTCCCCTGCTATGTCGCTGGTGGCGGCGAGGCCGGACTGAAGTGGAAAGCGCGTAGTTCTGATCATCGTTGGACCGACGGTTTTGCGCCATGGGCATGATCCCATCTTGGCACGCCAATAAATCGTATATGAGAACAATACGATTGGGCAATTACCAATCGCGTTGCCATCACGATCGTGTCACGTCAAGCCGCTAAACGCCGCGTTATCCAACGCCGTTCGGCGTCGCGCGTCTGCCATTTTCCACAATGGACTATTGCCCGGTGCAAGCGCAGACCCGCGCCCGCGACGGCTCCCGTCTGAAAATGCGCCGCTGCGCCAAGGGCTTGTGCTGCAAAAAGTGAACGAACCGGTTATGCTCGTTTACCCAAATACTTCGCGTGCGACGACACGAGGCGCGGTAAAGATTGCGGTGCCAAGGTTTCGCTGCGACAATTGGGCGCAGATTTCGGGGGTGCGTCCCGGGGAGCCCTTGCGCGCATCGCGCGCAGCCCCTGTGGGCGTGCCCGGACGTCGACGCGGGACGTGCCGCTGCCGATCGCTGTCGGCCATTCAGGCCTGCGCCGGGTCCGCTCTGTCCGTCATGTCGCCGGGGTCCGTCGTCCCACCGCGCTAAAAACGAATTCGTTGATCAATGCAATCACTTCCGCTGCTTAGCCTGGCCATCTGGGTCCCCATCGTTTTCGGCGTCGCCATTCTGTGTGTCGGTTCATCGAAGCAGCCCACGCCCGCGCGCTGGCTGGCCTTGATCGGCTCGATCCTGGGTTTGCTGCTGACCATTCCGCTGGTCTTCGGCTACGACGCGACGTCGGGCGCCGAGCAGTTCGTCGAGCAGGCCAACTGGCTGCCGGCATTGAACAGTACCTATCACCTCGGGATCGACGGTATCTCGCTTTGGCTGGTGGTGCTCACCGCATTCACGACCGTCGTCATCGTGCTGGCGTCGTGGCGCTCGACGATTCGAGTACCGCAATACCTGTCGGCCTTTCTGCTGCTGTCCGGTTTCCTGATCGGTGTCTTTACTGCCCAGGACGGCCTGCTCTTCTTTGTGTTCTTCGAGGCGACGCTGGTTCCCTTTTATCTGCTCATCGGCGGCTGGGGCGGGGCGAATCGGGTCTATGCGGCGGTCAAGTTCTTCTTCTTCTCGTTGATCGGCTCGCTGACGATGCTGGTCGCGCTGATCTATCTGTACAAGGTCTCGCATAGCTTCGACATGGCGACGTGGTCGTCGATGCCGCTGTCGCTGTCGCAACAGATTTGGATTTTCCTGGCCTTCTTCGCGGCCTTCGCCGTCAAGGTGCCGATGTGGCCGGTGCATACCTGGCTGCCCGACGCGCACTTGGAGGCGCCGATCGGTGCATCGGTGATGATGAGCGTGTTGAAGCTGGGCGCCTATGGCTTTCTGCGCTTCTCGCTGCCGATCACGCCGGATGCCAGCCACTTTTTCGCGCCGGTGCTGATCGCGTTGTCGCTGATCGCCGTCGTCTACGCCAGCCTCGTCGCATTGGCGCAGACCGATATGAGCAAGGTCATCGCCTATTCGTCGGTCGCGCACATGGGCTTGGTGACGCTCGGCCTGTTTATCTTCAGCCAGATCGGTGTCGTCGGCGCGATCGTCCAATTGATCTCGTACGGTTTCGTCTCGGGCGCGATGTTCCTCTGCATGGGGGTGCTGAGCGACCGGATGCAGACGCAGTCGATCGATGCCTATGGCGGCGTGATCAATACGATGCCGCGCTTCGCCGTCTTCATGATGGTCTTCACGATGGCGAACGTCGGCCTGCCAGGAACGTCCGGTTTCGTCGGTGAGTTCATGGTCATCATGGGCGCGATCAAGTACAACTTCTGGATCGGCTTGGGCGCGGCATCGACGATGGTGCTGAGCGCGGCGTACACCTTGTGGATGTACAAGCGCGTGATCTTCGGGCCGGTGGCGAACGAGCGTGTGGCCAAGTTGAAGGACCTGGGGCTGCGTGAGATAACGGTGCTGGGCGCGATGGCACTCGTCGTCATGGTCATCGGTGTCTATCCGCATCCGTTTACGAAGGGTATCGACCCGTCGACCGCAACGGTGCTCGCCCAAGCGACGCGTTCGAAGATCGCCGTCGCGTCGCTGGAGACGGCGCCCGCCTTGGCGCTGTCGGCCACACCGAGCGGATCGACGACGGGGGTGGCGGTGCAAGGCGTCCCCACCGGCCGGATCGTGAGCAGCGCCACCGCCGGTCGGGCCGCCGTCAACGGACTGTGACGCCGGCTGGGTGACGCGGCGTTTCCGTGCCGCGTCACCCGACATTGCCAACGCCCACCCCATGCAAGCGCATGCGGTGGGCGTTGTGCTTTTCGGCGTACGCTGCCATCGATACGCGCAGCCGAGCAGACGTGGCGGCGGTCGTATCGTCAGCGGTTTTTGAGCCGATCGCCAGGACAGCGATAGAATCGTCGTGTTGGCAGATAGCGCGGCGGGGCTGCGACGGATTGCAGCGACTGCGCCGACATCGGCAAGCGGTCATTCGGCCGTGGGTTCGATGGATGCCGTCGGGGGACGGCAGACGCCTAGCCAACGCGTGCCATTGACTCTTCGCCTTTTGGGATAACCCATGTCAAACAAGAACAGCGGGTCTGGCGATACCTATTTTTCGCTTGCTTCCACTCAGTCGGGGGAAGCGGTCAACGCGTCGGCTTCAGCCCGGTTTTACATCGGCGTCGATGGCGGCGGTTCCGGCACGCGGGTGCTTATCGCAGCGCATCCCGGGCATCTCGCCGAAGACGTGACGGGGGCCGCGGAACACCGTGTCGACGGTGCCGGGCAAGAAGGCCAGCCGCCCGGCCAGGGCCTGCGCGCTGGGGCCATGCCGATCAGTTGGCCATTGCGCGGCGTTGCCGGTCCGTCCGGCCTGGGGCTGGGTATCGAGCGTGCCTGGGCGGCGATCGAGCACGCCTGCACCGAGGCTTTCGCGGCGGCGAAGCTCGACTGGCAGTGGTCGGAGTGCGTGATGGCGTGCGGACTCGCCGGCGTCAATCACGTGCCATGGCGCGATGCGTTCATTGCGAGTGCGCCGCCGCTGCGGTCCCTGTCGGTCTTCAGCGACGCGTTTACGACATGGGCCGGTGCGCTCGGCGACAGCACGACACCGGCCGCCGCGCCGCGTCCCAAGAGCGCGGCACAGCGAGTTTGCGCTCAGGCGGCGGAGCGCGACCGGCGGGGGCGCGCGCGCGCGCGGATGGCCGGCGACGGCGAGATCATCGCCGGGGTGGTTATCGCACTTGGAACGGGCAGCATCGGTTGTGCGATGGATGCTGAGCGGGGCTGGCGCACCGTTGGCGGCTTCGGCTTTCCGGCGGGCGACGAGGCCAGTGGTGCGTGGTTCGGCTTGCAGGCGGCAGGTTACGCGCAGCGGGCCCTGGACGGGCGCGTGCCCATCGACGCCTTTGCGCGCGCATTAATCGATGTGATGGTGCCCTCGGATCGAATCGGCAAGGCAGCACCGGCGCTCGGAGCGGCTACGGCGCCCGGCCCATCAGACCCACGCACGACGGCGCCCGGGCAGGCACATCATGCAAGTCTGCCGGACGGTCGCGACCGTTTGCAGGCGTGGTTGACGTCGGCGAACCAGACCGATTACGCGGCCTTGATGCGCGTGGTCGTCGATTTTCCCGATCATCCGACGGTTCGCGCCTTGCGCGCGCGTGCCGCATCCGACGTCGATGCGATGATCGATGCGCTGGATCCGGGCATGGCGCTACCGGTGGTCTTGGCGGGAAGTGTGGCGCCCTGGCTGGCAGGGGCATTGGCGAACCGTCATAAAGCACGGCTGCGAGCAGCGGCGGGCGATGCCGCCGCTGGCGCCCTGCGCGTGGCGCAGGGCTGGATCAGGCAACCACAGGGTTAAACACGTCAGCGGCGGGTTCGACCGGGCGGCGTCGCACCGACGCGCGCGTGAGATGTCGGCTGCCGTTTAAGGGTGCCAGCCGGGGCCCCGATGCGGCGGCGGCCCATGACGCCAGTGACGCGGCGGCGGGGGCGGCGGACGATGCCAATGGCGTCGATGCCAGCGACGCGGCGGCGGAGGCGGGGGGCCGCCGACGTAGCCGGGGCCGCCCACATTCACGCCGATATTGACGCCGGCGGCGTGTGCCTGGATTGCCGTGAGGCTGGCCGCGCTCAAGGCGACCACGGCAAGCGATTTACCAATCGCGTGCCACACCGTGCGGCCGATACCGCTTGACGCGGCATCGACCGGCAAATCGGTCTTGTCTATCTTCATCGTTTCCCTCTTTTTTGCTCTGGTCTGACGCGTGGTCTCATCTACCAGCGTATGTAAGACGATGCCAGATTCTTCTTCCCTACGCTGTGCCGCGTAGGGGACAGCGTGCATACGTCTGTTTGACTATACCGTTCCCGGCCGATCGTTGCTGACGCAGCAAACGGGCGTCGGACGCGCCCCTCGATGATCGAACGACCGCTTTTTCGCGCTTTGCGTCGTCGTATCGAGCGTCCGCTTCGAGGGGGAAAATGAGGTAGTTTGGCGATGTTTGGCGGCTAGCGCACATTCGCCGACGGCGCCAGCGGTATACACCAGAAGCAAGAAAGCTTTCAGAATACTGTCGGTTTTGCGCGCCATACTGAGCCGTCGGCAGGGTCTTCGGAGCGATTCGCATGAGCGAACAATCTTTGATGTTGACAATGAACGACATGGCAATAAAAATCATCTAACCCAACCCTTTGCCTAGCGTTTTCAAGGCTCCTATGACAGACATCTATTCGATTGAGAATTTCGATTACAAACGGGCGGTTGGTCGCTTGCTCACGCGTGTACGGCACTTGCTGCTCGAACGTGTGAGCGAACGGCTGGAGACACTGGACCTGACGGCCGCGCAGTGGGGGGTCGTGGTGACCCTGGCCGAGGGCACGGCATCGACGCCGGCCGAGCTGTCGCGTCTTCTCGACTATGATCCGGGCGCGATGACGCGTCTGATCGATCGTCTAGAGAAGAAGGACATCGTCCGTCGTACCCGCAGCACCGACGATCGCCGCTCGGTCAGCCTAGAGCTGACCGAGCGAGGTCGCGCGCTGTTTCCCGAAATCCTGCCGCTGATCGTCGGCGTGTATAACGAACTGCTGCAGGGCTTCACGAAAGAGGAAGCGACGCAACTCGAAGGGCTGCTGACACGGATGCTCGAAAACGGCTGATGCCGTTTTGCGCGAGCCGGCGGGCTCGCGCGAGAAGTCTCGGCCTCGGCAGGCCATAAAAAAACCCTTCCGTCATCCGGAAGGGTTTTTGACACAGTCTATTCGGTCGATTCAGCGTTTAGCTGACTTGACGCAGTACCGGACGCTGCGTTGCGGCTTGCTCGCCGATCAGACGCTCGTAGACCTTGACGTAGTTGCTAGCCATCGTATCGGCCGTGAAACGCTCATCGAAACGGGCACGGATCGCGCGGCGCGGCAGTTCCTTCAAGCGGTCCACCGCCGCCACTGCACCGTAGATGTCCTCGACGATGAAGCCAGTGACGCCCTGATCGATCACTTCCGGCACCGAACCGCGGTTGAACGCGATCACCGGCGTACCGCATGCCATTGCTTCGATCATAACCAGGCCAAAGGGCTCCGGCCAATCGATCGGCAGCAGCAACGCCTTGGCGCCCGACAGGAAGGCCGGCTTCTGCGCTTCGTTGATTTCACCGATGAATTCGACGTCGGCCGTCTTCAGCAGCGGTTCGATTTCGCGCTCGAAGTATTCCTGGTCGACCTTGTCGACCTTTGCCGCGATCTTCAACTTCATGCCCGTCTGCGCGGCGATCTTGATCGCCGTATCCGGGCGCTTTTCCGGGCAGATACGGCCCAGGAAGGCCAAATATTCCGGTTCGATGTCTTGACGCGGTGTCAGCAACTGGCTCGGCAGACCGTGATAGACAGTGTCCATCCAGTTAGCGTGAAGCGGTGCGCGCTGCGAATCGGAGATCGAGACCACCGGGGCTTTCGGGAACGCGTTAAAAACCGGCTGCAGCTCGACCAGATCCAAACGGCCATGCAGCGTCGTTACGAACGGCACGTCCATTTGCGAAAACAGGGCGAACGGCGCGTAGTCCAGATGGAAGTGCAGCACATCGAATTCATGCGCACGACGACGCACCGTTTCCAATAGCAGGGCATGCGGCGCGTTCGCATCGCGGATCGACGGATCGAGACGCAATGCCTTCGGCCACACTGCCTCGTGCTTGGCGCTGGTCTGCGAGTCACCGCTGGCGAACAGCGTGACGTCATGTCCTTGCTCGACCAGTGCTTCCGTCAGATAGGAAACCACGCGTTCGGTGCCACCGTAAAACTTCGGCGGAACGGCTTCATACAGCGGTGCAATTTGAGCGATGCGCATCTGGATAACTCCTGGTCTGTGCGTTTCGCGTGCCTGCCGCCTTCAAAAGCGGTCCGCCGCAGAAACGTTTGGCGTCTCGAACTCGGTCGCCGTCCGCCACCATGGCGGATGACACGACTGAATTCTGGTTGACGGTGGCGCGTCACTACGGATGGTGCCTGCGCGCTCGTCCCTTGGTTCCCATTATCGACATCCGTCCTAAAACCGCTATCGACTTTGCAAACAATTTCGCCTTGTTACAGCAAGAAACATTTCAAAGTCAATGACTTGCGTCGCTTCGAGAGCGCTGGGGCGCCCTCGAAGCGCGGTGGCGCGGCGCTTGACGATATCGCACCGATGATCCACGTGGACGGTAAGCTGGGTGCGCACGTGGCAATTATCCGACACGTCGCCTAGGGCGCTTGCCGATAGACACGGCAAGACACTCCCGCTATGAATTTAGTTGAGCACGCAGCGTGCCCGCTCCGCCGTCGTCGCATGCCGGCTGCCACCGATGCAAAAAAGCGGCAGGCAGGCAAGTGCGATCAGTCGACGAACGCGCGCTCGATCACGTAATGACCCGGCGTGGAGTGATTGCCTTCCTTGAGGCCGGCCGCGTCCAACAAGGCGCGCGTGTCCTTCAGCATGTGCGGGCTACCGCAGAGCATCAGGCGGTCGTTTTCGACCGAGAACGGCGGCAGATCCAGATCCGTGAACAGCTTGCCCGACGAGATCAGGTCGGTGATGCGTCCCTGCGTCCGGAACGTTTCACGCGTGACCGTCGGGTAATAGACCAGCTTGTCGCGGATCAATTCGCCGAAGTGCTCATCTGCCGGCAGCGTCTCCGTGATGTATTGCTGATAAGCCAGCTCACGCTCGAAACGGCAGGTGTGTGTCAGAACGATACGGTCGTAACGCTCATAGACTTCCGGGTCCTTGATGACGCTCATGAACGGCGCCAAACCGGTGCCGGTCGACAGCATCCACAGGGTCTTGCCGGGCAGCAGGTTATCGACGATCAGCGTGCCGGTAGGCTTGCGGCCGATCATCACCGTGTCGCCAGGCTGCAAATGCTGCAGGCGCGAGGTCAACGGGCCGTCCTGGACCTTGATCGACAGGAACTCGAGCGATTCTTCGTAATTGGCGCTGGCCAGGCTGTACGCGCGGAGCAGGGGCTTGCCCTCCACCGGCAGTCCTACCATCGTGAACTGGCCGTTCAGGAAGCGGAAGGACGGGTCGCGCGTGCATTTGAAGCTGAAAAGCGTGTCCGTCCAATGGTGCACGCTCAGGACGGTTTCCTGGTTCAGATTACTCATTTCTTGTCCGTAAAAGGCGCCACCCATAGGCACGACGGCGCAATAAGGGCGAAGGGCCGACCCGGCCTGTCCCAAATTCCACAAAAATAGCTCGGTATTTTACCTGATGCGCCCAGGCACAGCAGAAATGACCTGTCCCCCGACCGGATATTGATCGGAATTCGCCAAAAAGCGGCGCGATCGCCCGCGAAACTGCGGTGTTTACGCCGCAGTGTTCGGGTTCAGCCGCAACTTGGCGACATAGGGGAGGTGATCCGACAGCCAGGAGGCCTTTGAATCCGGCGCGACCCAACTAATGGGCGTGAGGCCGCGGACGAACATCTTGTCCAGCGCCAAGGCCGGCGAGAATGCGGGAAAGGTGCGGCCGCTGACGCCCAGGGCGCCCGCGACTTCGATCAGGCCGGCATCGGCGAAAATCGCCGGCGAGTCGTTTTTCCAATCGTTGAAGTCGCCTGCCAGAATCAGAGGGCCTTCCGGCGCCCCCGTGGCGATCCAGGTAGCGATCCATCGCATCTGGCGCAGGCGAGCGCTGCGAGTCAGCGCCAGATGCGCGCAGAGCAAGGTAATGACCTGCCCTTTATAGGTCATTCGGGCGGCAAGCAGTCCCCGCCGTTCGAAGCGATGCGCGGAAATATCCCAGCGCCCGCTCAGATCGAGAGGGTGCGGCGAAAGAATGGCATTACCGTGCCGCCACGAGGGCTTGAAGACATTGGGTCCGAGCGTCACCTGCATGTTCAGCGAGGCGGCGATTTCCGTCGCTTGGCAATGCCAAAGCGCATCCGGCGGATCTTCCATCGATTCGCCGAATCCCGCGGGCGTCAGCGCCGCGGGCAGGCGTTTGGCCATTGCTTCCTGCAGGAAACAGGCGTCCGCCCCACTGCCCGCGAGCCAATCCCGCATCGGTTTCCAGACTTGTAGCCCGAGCGGGGAGCGCCCCTTGTGCAGGTTCCAACTCACCGCGGTGAAGTCGTCGTCGTTTGCCAGTGCTTGCGGATGTCTCATGGAAATAGCTTACTCGCGGCGCACGTTTCGCGCTACCGCGCCCCCTGTCCCGGGACCGTTCCGGAGGGCGACGTTGCTGTCGCAGAGGCGCCTGCGTCGATGCCGGATCTAGTCTCAGTCTTGTTGCCAAGCGAGACCGCTTCTCCACCGCTCGGCGCGTTGCCGACGGCCGTCGTCGGGCGCGCATCGGATGCGGGACCGGCAGCGCCGCCCGCGGTGCTATCGACGACGTGGGCCGTCAACTGATAAACCAGTGTCGGATGGTGCGGCACGATCGTCCATGACACCGTTTGTCCCGCGGTCAGATCCCACTCGGGATGGTGGGCCGTAATGACGCGTGGCGTGGGCGGCAGCGCACAGCCGTCGGAGCGAACCGTCGGCTGTGCGTCGTCGTCGATCGTCTCCTGCGTGTCGACCGAGAAACCGATGACCTGGTGGCTGTCCACGCCGAGCGGCGATAGCGTCAACGTGCGTGTAAACGTCAGCGGCTGTGTCTCGGCCCCTTCGCATCCGACCGTATGGCGTACGTCCCAGTGGCGGGTCACCGTTGCCGACTGGCCGACGGCGGTATTGCCGGATAAGCGGTCCGTCTGCTTGCCATCGGTCAGGACGGTAAGCTCCCATTCGATGCGCGGCGGCGGCGTGTAGCGGCGAACGGGCGTATCCCGATCCTGGGCCGATACCTGAAGCGGTAGGCAGGCCGCGAGCAGCAGTGCAGCAAAAGCCGGCACGGCCGGGTGTCGGCCCGGCGTGCGCGATGTCGAAAACGGGGCAGCCATGTAAGGTCGCTTAATTAGAAGAGGCGGAGACGCGGTCGTGTGCCTTTGCCGCATTGCAACACTGGCGCAGGCATCGCAAGGCCGAAGCCCCTTAAGTGAGTCATGCAGTCATTGTGCCATGTGCCCCGCGTGCGCGTGCTGATGGTCTCCGAAGCGACTCAGACGTATCCGATTTAGCGTCGCACCGGGTGTCGCTGTCCGATACCTAAGACAGGACGTAGATATTTAATTCGGATAAGTCGTTATCCTGCCACCGGACAGGCATTGACCGTATGAAGATAAAGCAAGGGCAGTGGGACGCATCGCCGGAAGCGGGCACAATGCGGACGTTAGCCGTTAAATGTTGCATGCCGTTCCGGCGCATTGCGGTGTGTCCTTGGACAGGCCGTGCTTCATTGGGACAACGAAGGGATACGCGTGGACCAAGCTAAACAGATTACGACAGGGAATCCGTCCGATAGTACCGAGGGGACCATGGCGCCTTGCAATGTTCTCGTCGTCGACGATCATCCTTGCGTCTTCGCAGCAATCGAGGTGGCTTGCCGAAAGGGCGGCGTCACGGGGAAGTTGAAACATGTGATGACGGCGCGACAGGGCCGTGCCGCGCTGGCCGATGTGCGGTACAGCGGCGAGGACGAGAAGTTCCAGTTGGTGATCGTCGATCTCGATCTGCCCGATATGGCAGGCGTCGATTTCATTCGGATCGTTCAGCAGCTGCATCCGGAAGTCAAAATCTTCGTCTACACCGCCAAACGCTACGAGATGTTCGCCTGCCGTTTGAACGCGATGCATATCTCGGGCTTCTTGAATAAATTCGAAGCGATGGAAAAGGTCGGGGCGGCCATCGGCCTTGTCGCGCAAGGCTTCAACGTGAAGCCTTGCGGGGGCGCTAGCAACGGCGATAACCCTTTCGACTTGCTCTCGAACCGTGAGTTGTCGGTGGCAATGCTGATCGCAAAGGGCAATAGCAATCGTATGATCGCCCAGCAGTTGTCGATCAGTCAGAAGACGGTGGCCGTCCACAAGATGAATCTGCTGCGAAAACTGTGCTGTGAGAGCGCGATCGACGTGGCACAGATGGCGCAATTACACGGCCTGGGTTGACCGTTGCAGCAGCGCCGGTGCCGACGAAACAACAGGGCATCCGGCTAGCTGCTCGGGGTTACCGGATACGTTGGCGCGCAAGCCAGTCAAGGCACAGGGCGACTTGCACGCCGAAGGCGTGTAGCCGGCGCTTCAAGCGCTTGTCGTGCGGGGAATCGACGGCCGCGCCGCCCGCGCCGTCCGCCATCGATAACGCCGCGGTGTGGTTCGCGGCGTTGCGCTTCCGGTGCGGGGTCGCGTGCGCGCTGCCGCCAAACGTGCCCAATGCGCCGCGTCCGCCGACACGTTCCCGTGCGGCCGGACTGGCGCGGCCGATCGGCGTCACCAGCGCTTGCTCCAGCATGGCGCCGAGGTTGGCCAGCGCATGGCAGCCCAGCACCTGCAGTCCCCCGGTCAGGCGATGCAAGGGACGCTGGCAGGCGATCGCGGGGCGATTGTCGCGCAAGGCGGTGTCGATCTTGCGCAGATCTTCCAATGTCGCGGTCGCGAACGATGTCAGTACGCGGTCGAGCGTGGCGGCGCAGCCGAACATCTCGGCAATGCGCGGTAGATCGAGGGGCGGCCGCCGCGGCGTGCTGGGTCGATGCGCGCGCGCGGCGGCGAAGATCGATCGTTCGCCAGGGTCCAGTGCGGCGGACGATCGTTCGGCGTCGTTGCCTATCCCGGCTGGAGGGCGGGTCGGCGAAGGACGGATATCGCACAGGCGTTCCAACGTCTGTAATGTGACCGGCTTCACCAGGCACGCGTCGAAACCCGCGGCGGGTTGCTGCAACGCCAGATTGGGTAAGGGATTGGCCGTCAGTCCAACCACCCGCATCGGCAAGGCGCCAACCCCTTCGGCATGTCGCCAGGCCGCCGCCAGCGCCAGCCCGTCGCGCCCGGGCATCTTGCAATCGGTCAGCATCAGATCGAAGCGCCGCTGTCGCAGCAAGGCGAGCGCGGCTTCGGCATCTTCGGCCAAGCGGACGCGATGTCCCAATGCCCCTAACTGCGCGCGGAGAATCAAACGCGTCGTCGGGTGATCATCGACCACCAGAATATGTGCGCTGATCGGCGCGACCGAAACGGTTTGCAGCGTGGCGTCGCGTGCGGCCGGCCCCTTGCTTTCGGTGGGCGCGACGTGGTCGTGCCCGCATGCGGGGGCATCGTGGATCGGTGCCGATGGCTGTGCGCCGACAGGCCAGCGGGCCGACAGCCGTGCGGTCGTGCCCACGCCCACCTCGCTGTCGAGCGTCAAGGTACAACCCAATCGCGACGCCATCAATTTCGCGATCGAGAGGCCGAGCCCACTCCCTTCGCGATTGCGGGATACATGCGCATCCACTTGGACGAAAGGCCGCCAGATCGCCGCCAATGCCGCCGCCGGGATGCCGATGCCGGTATCGATGACCTCGATGACGATCGACTGCTGCATCGAGGAGGGCATCGCCGGCGGCGGTGTCGATGCCTCCGCGGCGCGTGCTGTGGCGGCGGCGTTGAGACTTGGGGGCGTTGTCCGGACTGTCGCGATCGGTGGCGCACGAGACGGTTCCGCAGTCGCGTCATTTGCTGAAACCGTGACGCGAATCAGAATTCGACCGACGTCTGTGAACTTCAGCGCATTGGTCATGAGGTTGAGCAGAACTTGTCTTAATCGCACCTGATCGGTCATCACGCTCGGCGCGAGCATCGCGTCGACCTGGCTTTCCAGCAGCACGCCGGCGCGCCGCGCCTGCGCATCCAACAACATGATCAGATCGTCGATCAGGCGCCGCAGATCGCACGGCTCCACACGCAACGACGGTTGCGTCGTACGAAGTTTCGTGAAGTCGAGGACGTCGTTCGCTATGCGCATCAGCGCCGCCGTTGCATCGCTCCCAACACGCAGCAGCGCGTGTTGATGCGTGGTGAGCGACGTTTTTTGCAACAGTTCCAAGGTGCCCAGCAGGCCGTGCAGCGGAGTGCGCAGTTCATGGGCGATCGCAGCCGTGAGTGGCAAGGTATCGGTCGCATGCCACACGGGTAGGTCGTCCGCTGAGACGCTGTGTGTCACGCTATCGTCTTCCGGCGTGGCCGTTGACGGTGATGTCGCGGCAGCGGCGGGGAGGGTGTCATGCCGTTCGCGCCATGCATGGCCTTGCGGCGGGGTGGGCGTGGGAGCAGCGTCGATCAGCGGTAGCGGCATGGTGCAAACCTTTAGGTAGGTAGTGTTTCATACATCCCAATGGCTAGGCGAATAGCGCGTAATCCGAATGGGTAGGATGCATTCGTTTAGTTAGACGTATTAACATGACTTATATAAGTGAATGCTGAAGGAGACATGACATGCCTGAGGCTATCCGGGTCATGGCGGTTTACGACGAACCGATCATCATCGAGGGTTTGCGATCCATCATCGGCCGGACCGAATCGATGGTCTTTGTCGGGGCGGTGGCGTCACCCGATGAACTGTTCGCTGCGCTAGGAGCAACCCATTGCGATGTAATCATTATGGATTACATAATATCGGATGACGACTGCGGTAATCCGGATGGATTGTACCTGCTGCGTCAAATTCGGGTAAGTCACCCGACCGTTCGATCCATTCTCTATACGAGCGTGAATCGAGACGGATTGCGCGAGTCTGCTATTGCGATGGGGGCCGATGCGGTGCTCTGCAAGCGCGATCCGTTGGATGTCCTGACGAAAACGATTCTGGTGCTGGCGAGTGGCAGTATGCGCATCGCGCCCGCGAGTCGCGTGTGTGCAGATACGGCGCCGCTAGCGGCGGAGCGGAATGCCGCGGCGGTGTCGGTCGCGGCGGTCACGTCGAATTGGGGCGAGGGTGGCCGTGCGCATCAGGCATCGCCGGAGGCTGCGGAGGCAGCGCGCGCGCTGCCGCGGACACGCGACGGTCCGTTGTCGCGGATGTCGGCGCGGGAGCCATTCGGCCGCTGCGGACAGGGCGCCCCGCTCGCCTCGCCTGTGCGCAATCGCGCCACTGGCGAGGCGTTGCCGCTGCGGGAGTGGGAGCGTGGCGGCGAAGCGGATGTGGCGGCATCCCGGTGGTCGGAGCCATCGTCGTCGGCGGAAGCGGCCGGTGCGAGCAGCGATGGCGCGGCGGCGGCCCTGACAAGGCGATTGGCGCAACCCACCCTTCCCTCGGGCTATCACGCGGGCGCGGCGGTCGGCGCGACATCGCCAGCGTTGCCATTCTTTTCGTCGCCATTGCCCACGCTGCCGTATGACGCGCTGATCCGTTGCCCGGATGTGTTGGCGAATTCGGCGTCCAATGGCACTCGCGGAGTATGGCTGGAAAATCGCCTTTCGCTGACCCGCCTATCGCCGAGGGAAACCGAAATTGTGCGCCTGTTGTCCAATGGCCGATCGCTGAAAGAGGTAGCGGCGTATCTGGGGCGTAGCGCCAAAACGATCAGCAATCAAAAGCGCTCGGCCATGTTGAAGCTGGGATTGCATTCCGACATCGATCTGCTGCGCTTTGCGATCGAAGCCGGATTGACGTGATGCGCATCGAAGTGGCTTTGATCGGGGACGGCGCGGATCCCTTGCCGATCGCTGTCCCGCTATGCCGCCAGACGCGCACTGCCAAGCGCTGTCGCGTCGGCGTATGTCCCCATCGTCATACCGTCGCGCGACGCCAAACCATTGGCGAGCGATGGCATTGGCTGGAGTGGGTTGAAAACGGTTCCGCGACATTCGCGTCAGGCCATTGAAAGGCGCGACCGATGCAGATGTGTCTCCGGCGTCACGGCACCGGCGATGTATTTTACAAATATGTCAGTCCGAGGGCATTATTGGCGTATTCTGAGCGCGCGAGTGGGGAGAAAGACTTCTTTTTAGGATGCGCTCCCAGGTATTCGAATGTCACGTCGACCCGCTTCCTCAATAGACCTGTCAAACACGCGCGAATGCCCAGCGCACGGGGGTTCTGCGGGATATGACGGGTCGAAGGGGGCGTGGAGCTGAGGGAATTCGCCACGCGGTTGGCGCGTTTTACTGACATATTTCTGAGATAAATTCAAATAGAGCTTTTCTTCAGAACAAATACTAGTGGCGAATTTTTTTGGAACGGTACACTCTCGCACGGTCTTAGCTGCTACCCAAGACCTGACTGAACAGCCTCACGCTCAATCATTCGGCGCTGACTCTGCTTGAACCGGAAACCGGAGACGTTTTAAATGAGTAATGTGTCTTTTAAATTGCTGCCTTTGGCCGCTGCCACGTTGGCATTCGCTGCTAGCGCAGGCGTTGCGAACGCCGACGAAATCGTCAAGATCGGCCACGTTGCGCCGTTGACGGGCGGCATCGCTCATTTGGGCAAAGACAATGAGAATGGCGCCCGCTTGGCGATCGAAGAGATCAACAAGAAGGGTCTGACGATCAACGGCCAGAAGATCACGCTGCAATTGGACGCGCAAGATGACGCAGGTGACCCGCGTCAAGCAACCCAAGTAGCGCAGAAGCTGGTGGACGACAAGGTCGTTGCGGTCGTGGGCCACTTGAACTCCGGTACGACCATCCCGGCATCGAAGATCTACAGCGACGCAGGCATCGTTCAGATCTCGCCGTCGGCAACGAACCCGACCTACACGCAGCAAGGCTTCAAGACGGCCTACCGCGTTGTGGCAACGGACGCCGAGCAGGGTCCGGCGCTGGCGACGTACGCCGGCACGACGCTGAAGGCAAAGAGCGTTGCCATCGTCGACGACGCGACCGCATACGGTCAAGGTCTGGCGGACGAGTTCGAGAAGAAGTCCAAGGCGCTGGGTATCAAGGTGCTGTCGCATGACGCCACCAACGACAAGGCCGTCGACTTCCGCGCGATTCTGACGAAGATCAAATCGGAACGTCCGGACGTGATCATGTACGGCGGTATGGATGCCACCGGCGGCCCGTTCGCCAAGCAAGCGCGTCAATTGGCCATTCGCTCGAAGATTCTGGCCGGCGACGGCGTCTGCACCGAACAGCTCTCGCAGCTGGCCGGCGATGCGACCGACAACGTGATCTGCTCGGAAGCCGGTATGTCGCTGGAAAAAATGCCTGGCGGCGCGGATTTCGCCAAGCGTTATCAAGCGCGTTTCGGTCAGCCGATTCAGATCTACGCGCCGTTCACGTATGACGCTGTCTACGTGATCGCCGATGCCATGAAGCGTGCGAACTCGATCGACAAGGCTAAGATCCTCGCGGCGATGCCGGCGACGGATTACACGGGCGTGCTGGGCCGTATCCAGTTCACGAAGAACGGCGACGTGCAAAACCCGGTGATCTCCTTGTACGACTACAAGGCTAGCAAGAAGACGCTGCTCGACACCGTGTCGATGAAGGCACCGTCCTAATCGGACTGTCGATTTAGCCCTTTGCTCGTCGCCGGCGCGCTTTCCGCGGCGACGACGAAGCAGCCGGTCCGGCAAGGGTGAGATCCACTCAGCGGTCTGTCCGACCGGCGTTTCCCTACGCAGGGTTCGGACCAAAAAAAACATCGCACGCGTGCGATGTTTTTTTTGCCGTCGCGCGATCCGCGATAGCGGCGGGCTTTAGCCGCGACCGATGATCACGCCCAGCAAGAAAGCGATACCGGCAGCAGCGCCGATCGTCTCCCACGGCCGATCGCGCACGAAGCCGTCGGTCGTCTCCGCCGCCGCTTGAATCTTCTGGCGGATCGAGAACTGCGCATCGTCATACGTTGCGCGTGCATCGGCCAGGCGGGCTTCCAGACGCGAGCGCAATGCGCCGACGTCGTCGTCTTTGCCTTCCTTCAGTGACGCTTCCAAATCCTTCAGCAGTGCCCGGATATCGGACCCTGCGCTATCTCCAGCGCTTGCAACCTGGCGGCCGATTCGGCGACCCGTCTTGGCACCTTCCGATGCCACATCCGCCAGCGCGTCACTCGTCTTATCGAATGCATTCATTGTGTTGCTCCTTTTATCGTCCGTTGTCGTCGTCGAAGGGCGCGATCTTTTACCTTACCAAATTTGTGGCCGTCGGGTATGGCGCCGAGACTGCCTCCCGCTGACCGTCGAGTGACGTAGCAGGCGACGTGCCTGCGGAAACGACGCAGCCACAGGTGCGCGCGAAGAACCCGTGCATGCGCGGGAGAGGGGCAAATAGGATGTGTACGATTATTTTTGATAATCGCGCTATGTCTCCATATCATTTGAGCGGACAAACTCTGCTGCGTGACGGGATTTTATTGTCGAGTCAGTAAAAACGTTTACATAAATGGTACGAAGAAATAATCAACGGCTTATCGAAAGCGCCATTCTCATGTAGTATTCGAGTGCGTTTCAGTTTCCGATCATACGATCTGGAAATTGGCAGTCTGCATCGATGCGATTATTGGTGAGGAAGACGGGACGCATGGCAACGAATAAGCGTTCGGAAAAAGGAGAATGTAATGGCGAGAGCAGCTGACGATACATTGGGTGCGTTGAAGGCCCAGCGGGACGAGTTGGATCGTCAAATCAACGAAATGAAAGAGCGTCTGCGCGCGGATGCTCTGCGTGACGCACGCGAGAAAATTGCGTTGTTCGACCTGACCGCCGCCGAACTCGGATTCGCCGGTCGTGGCCGCCCCGCCAAGCAGCAACAGCAAGTGCGGGCCAGCGTCGCGCCGAAGTTCCGGGATCCGGAAACCGGTGCGACCTGGTCTGGCCGCGGCAAGCCGCCGAAGTGGATCGCGGGCGAAGAAGATCGCTCCCGCTTCTTGATCTGACGCTTCCGCCGCATTTGGTGCGGCGTAGAACGGTCAGCGCGCGGTACGATCCTGTCGGTGTCGGCCCCCTCCTTCTTAGCGCGGGTGGGGGCCGATTGCATTTCGTTTTACCGGCGCGATTCGGCGCGTGGCAATGCTTCACTAATACCGGGTGATTTTGGGAAGTTGCCCGCTGCAATAATGAGAGTGCAATCTCATACAGCGAGAATGTAGCGTGAACCGATTCGCCCGGAGTTGACCGTACGGTCCGAAACGATAATGCCCTGCCTTTCGGACGGCTTTCTCTTCGTCTTAATCGGCGTAACGTCATATGATAATCTTTGCGTGATAGGCTTTTAAACGTTCTCTTTAATATGACAAATCGCCAGCAAATCGCGCAGCATTCGACCTGGGTCAGTATCGGCGTTAATACCGTGCTGGTCGTCCTCCAGTGCGTCGTCGGCGTGCTGGCGCATTCCCAGGCGCTGATCGCGGATGGCATACATTCCTTGAGCGACCTGGTGGCGGACGGCGTCGTGTTGTTCGCCAACCAACGCAGCGATGCCCGCCCGGACGAAGACCACAACTATGGTCATAGTCGATACGAGAATGTGGCGTCGTTGTTTCTCGGCGCACTACTTGTCGTCGTCGGGGTCGGCATGCTCTGGCGGGCCGGTGCGCGCATGAGCGATCTGGCGGATGCGCCACCGGTACATCTGGCCGCCTTGCTGGTCGCGGCCGTCGCCGTCGTGGCCAAGGAAGGGCTGTTCCGCTTCATGCTGCGGCAAGCCGAGCGCGCTCGCTCGAGCCTGCTGGTGGCCAACGCTTGGCACGCGCGTTCGGATGCCGCCTCGTCCCTGGTCGTCTCGCTCGGCGTGCTGGGCAGCCTGCTCGGATTTCCCTTTCTCGATCCGCTGGCGGCGGCGATCGTCGGCTTCCTGGTGGGGCGAATGGGCTGGAGTTTCGCCTGGGGCGCGATGCAGGATCTGTCGGATCGTGCGGTCGACGATGACACCGTCGCTCAGGTGCGGCAAGTGCTCGCCGAGACGCCCGGTGTGCGGGCCGTGCATGCATTGCGGACGCGGAAGATGGGCGATAGTGCCGTCGTCGATGCACACTTGCTGGTCGATCCGCGGATCAGCGTCTCCGAGGGGCATTTCATCGCCGAAACGGCACGAGCACGCCTGCTGAGCCTGAATCGGTCAGCGTCCAAAAGTGTCGCGGGGAAGAAAAGCGATGCCGAACGCGAGCAGGCGCCGCATCGCGCCGAGGAAGGCGCCACGCCGACCGGTGCGTTGCCGGCTGCAACCACCGCCAAGCCCGCGCCGCCTGAAGCCTTCCCCATCCTCGATGCGCTGATTCATATCGATCCGGAGGATGACGACAGCATGCCGGTTACCGTGCCGCCACTCCCATCGCGCGAAACGCTGCTTCCGCGAGCGCGAGCAGCACTTGCGCCGTATGGCTTGTCATTGGTCAGGCTCGAATTGCATTATCTGGGGCAGGGCGTGGATGCGGAGTTGTATCTGAATGCAAGTGATGTAACGGCGGAGACTGCCCTTTGCGGCGCGGACGGCCCCGATTGGCGCTTTGTGGACTGGGTAAAAGTCGCGCATGACATCGGCGTTCGGCGGGCGCGTCCTTATCTCGTCGCGCGAGATTCGGCGCCCGGCGCCTGAGTGCGACAGTTTGCCGCGCCGCCAAAGTAAAACCGCCCCGGATGGCGGCGTACCGACAATGTCGATACGCGCATCACGGGGCGGTTAAACCGCAACGGCAGCGTGGGCTGGAGCGAGAGCGGCAGGGCGCCGAAGTCGACGCCCAATCGCCTCCGCGCGGTCAGGCGCGGCCGTAGGTGTCGTCGAAGCGGACGATATCGTCCTCACCGAGGTAGGACCCGGACTGCACTTCGATGATCTCCAGCGGGACGCGGCCGGGGTTTGCCAGACGGTGCTTATATCCCAGCGGGATATACGTGGACTGGTTTTCCGACAGCAGCAGAACATTCTCGCCGCACGTCACTTCGGCCGTGCCGCTGACGACAATCCAGTGCTCCGCGCGGTGATAGTGCATTTGCAACGACAGTTTCGCGCCCGGATTCACGACGATGCGTTTGACCTGGAAGCGTTCGCCCATGTCGATCGAATCGTAATAGCCCCAGGGGCGATGCACCTTGCGATGGTTTTGCGCTTCCGGGTCGCCGTTCAGCTTCAGGCGGTTGACGATCGACTTCACGTGCTGGACATGCTGCTTGTCGGCGACCAGGATCGCATCGGGCGTTTCAACGACGATCGTGTCGGTCAGGCCCACGCAGGCGATCAAGCGGCCATCCGAATGGGCGAACGTCGACGACGTCCCTTCGAACATCACGCGACCGCGGGCGACATTCCCGTCCGTGTCTTTTTCCGAGATATCCCAGACGGCATCCCATGAGCCGACATCGGACCAGCCTGCGTTCAGCGGCACGACGACGGCCTTGATATCGGTCACGTTGCTGCCATCGCCGAGGCGTTCCATGACCGCGTAATCGATCGAGTCCGACGGGCAGGCGGCGAAGGCCGTCTTGTTCAGGCGATAGAAATCGCCGTCGTCCTTGCCGCGGGTGAACGCATCGGTCACAGCGGCGTGAATTTCGGGATGGCAGGCCTCGATCGCACGCAGCCAGGTGGAGGCGCGGACGATGAAAATGCCGCTGTTCCACCAGTACTCGCCCGACGCCAGATATTGCTCGGCCAGTTCGAGGTGCGGCTTTTCGACGAACCGATCCAGCGTATGACCGCCGTGGTCGCCCAAGGACGTACCGGCCTTAATATAGCCATAGCCCGTTTCGGCGCGATTCGGCACGATGCCCAGCGCCACGATGGCGCCATTCTGTGCATACGTCGCCGCACGGGCGACCGCTTTTTCGAATGCGTCCTGGTCAGCGACGGCGTGGTCGGCCGGCATCACGACCATCACCGGGTCATTGTTGTCCAGCGTCGCCGCCAGTGCCGCCACCGTCAGCGCGGGTGCCGTATTGCGGCCGACCGGCTCCAGAATGATTCGCGCCGCGCGGCCTTGCGCGCGCAGCTGCTCTGCCGTCAGGAAGCGGTGATCTTCACCGCAGACCAGCAGCGTTTCCGCCGCCACACGCGTCGACGCACGTAAGCCGTCGATGCGGTTCAGTGTCGACTCGAGCAAGGACTGTTCGCCCAGCAGGCCGATAAGCTGTTTCGGATAATGCTCGCGCGACAGCGGCCACAGGCGCGAGCCTGAACCGCCGGCAAGAATGACCTGCTGAATACTCATCCCATCGTCGACAGCCGGAGCGGTCACGGATGCGGAATCGATGATCTGGTTCATGAATGCTCCAAAGCCGTTGGGCCGCCGAACACCTCGCGGTGCGACCGCATGCATGCACCGATCCCGGGGATCCGGTGCACAAGCGCGGGGCGGCAATAAATGATGTTTTACACGCGACTGATCATGCTATCAGAAGCGTATTGGCGCGGTCCGTGACGAAATCAACTTTTACGAATTTGCCGCACAGCCCCCGGAATTCTTATTTTAGGGCGATGTGCGCACATGACGGACCCTGTTCCCCGGGGTGCCACTGTCCTCATTATGGCAGCGATATTATTTGGGCGGCAGGGATTTTGTAAGAGGATTCCTACAAAACCACGCCCGGTTATTTGATAAGGCAAAAATACGTGACAAAGTGGCCTGCCGCACCGTCACACGCGTTTACCCAGAGCATGCTTTAATGTTTCAGAGCCATGCTGAGATGCGCGGCAACGTCCCCGATTTCGCGGCGTTGCCGACCTGGTCCAGCAGGTGCAAAAACCAGAACAGAAACGGCGTCTGCCTCCGGGCCGGGCCGGTGTATCGGGGGATTCGGGCGCGAAGCCGGACCGATCCCGTGCGGGACGCCTGCGCGGGATCGGTCCGGTGTGACGCGTACGTATGACGACATGATGTCGACTAACAAATCATCGACCTCATCGCATGCACGTACTCGTCTCGCAGAATTCAAAATGACATGAGATATTGATCGGATGACGGGTGGTACCGTGTGTCGCAGGGTAATAAACGGAAAGCTGCATTTGGAAACGTCTGGATACAAGGTCGTTGTTGAGACGACGATTTTTCGCCACTAGAATGTGTTCGGTCCTCGCGTCGCAGCGGCAAGAGAAGCGCGCGGGATGCCTGCCCTCTTTTTGAAATCGCTGCGTGGCTTCGAGGTTGAAAGGCACGCAGTCGTTCGGCGACGCTTGTCACGACGTTCCGCCCAGCGCGCCGTATCCAGCGGCATCGTTTCCGCAAGTCACTCGTTATGTGGCGCCGGCAGAGTCAAGCAGGTGCCGCAACCCATCCGCGTTTGCCGGATGAGCGATGCATCCGCGGCACGATTCACGTTTCATCTGTACTGCAAACGGCATCGACGAGTCAGGGTTCCTGTGTGTTCCCCGGTGCATCGAGGCCTTGCCAGTGGAGGGGCGGTTTATTTTTGGGATGCCATGGGCTCCCCGCGTTGGTGGCGAGGGAGCCTTTGTCATCAATGCATGTGTGACATCGCGCGCGGCCGGGGGGCGGCGTTGCAGGATTCTTCGGGGCATAACAAAAAGCGAACTATGCAGATTGCGCGTCTCATCGTCTGTTCGACCGTGTTGTTGAGCGCCTGTTCGGCGCCGGTGGCCGCCGTGTCGGATTACATCAAGTTCAAGCGCAGCACGTCGCAAGCCGCGGTCGCGAGCACGCCTTTGACGAAGGGGTATGACTATCTATTGGTCACCGTGCAGGGCAAGTCGTTCCTGATGGCGCGCGGCGCCGAGGAGTCGGCCCCGGACGGACCGGTAGGTGTCTGGTACAGCGGTGCGGGAGAAGTCCTGCGCCTGCAGAACGGCAGGGTGTTGTCCGCGAGCGGGACGCCGGTGCAATGGACCGATGTGCGCCTGTCGGCACAGCCGAATTGGCAGGCGCTCGGGACCGAGGCGACGTTGGAACGTCGCCGCGACGAGTCGCCGGGTTACCACTTCGGCCTGACCGACACGTTGACGGTGACGCCGATCGCCGCGCCGCGCCGCAGTCACTTCTACGGTACGCCAGATGCATCGCTGCATTGGTTCCGTGAAGTGTCGTCGGGGAATAATGCTTTGCCCTCGTCGCTCTACGCGGTGCGTTTCGACGGTCAAAACAGCGAAGTGGTTTACGGGGAACAGTGTCTGTCGAGAAGCTTGTGCTTCTCCTGGCAGCGCTGGCCCAACAGAACATAAGGGCAGCGTCGATGCATAAATGGGGGACGCGGGGAGCGCCGAGGTTACGTGAGGCACGACGGTCACATGGCCAAAGCGCGCGGTATCTGTTGTCGTGTCTGCTGCTGTGCGGCGTGCCGATGAAGGCATGGTCGCAGGTGTCGGCGACGATCGATCAGTCCACATATCTGGGTGATTGGCTCGTGCAACGTCATATCGAAGAGGCGGGGTTTGACAGCAACGCGGCGACGAATCGTGCGCCGGCGCCGCTGTACACTCGCGCGCTCATCTGGACGCGGCCCCTCGATCGCCTGATTCAAGAGGCGCGCTGGCGCGCGCTATTGACGCAGATCAAATATCGCCCCGGCACGCGACGTATCAAGGCGCGTGTACGGGACGGTCTGTACGCCCGGCTGTCCGCCATGGAACCCACCGGTCGTCTGCCGGTCCGCTCCGGTGACGGTCGTTGGCTCCAGGCCAATCCGCAGCAGGATCCGAAGCTGTCGCCGGGCGATACGGTGACCGTGCCGTTGCGTCCTAATACGGTCAGCATCATTCTGGAAGACGGTGCCATTTGCACGGTGCCTTATCGCGCGGATGCTGAAGCGAGTTACTACATCCAGGCCTGCACGCCGCGCATCCGGGCCGACATCGCCTGGGTCGCGCAGCCGGATGCCACGGTTCAGAAGGTCGGGATCGGCTTGTGGAATGCGCAGAAGCAAACGCCGGTGGCGCCGGGCGCCTGGATCTGGGCGCCGAGTCGTCGCAGCGGCTGGCCGGAACAAGTGTCGGATCGCATCGCCGCCTTCCTTGCGACGCAACCCCCTTCCGGTATTCGGACGCCCCACGCTGCCGTCACGCAAGCCGACGATGCCGAGGTGGGTAGCGACAACGCGACCGCCGTGGACGCCACGTCGATCCGTCCGGACGTGGTGAACTCCGCCAGTGGCAATGCGCGTCGTCCGGCGCCGGTATCGAGCAGCCAGCAAAATCCCGCCGCTGCCGGTGCGCTGTCGTCGAACGGCGGCGGTACGCAGCGCGCCGCCGCGCCGATGGCCGCATCGGACGTCGCCGCGACGACCGACGCCAGGGCGTTGACGCAGTCGGCCACGCCTGATGAGTTGATCAAGCCGAACGTCAGCGACGCCAACCTTGCGAGAGCCAACCGCTGGGCCAAGGATCGCGACGACGACTTGCAGGTCACCAGCAACGATTTCGGCAGTGAGGGGCTGTTGCAGACGCCGTCGGCGCGGATGTCGCCAGCAGGGAGTGCATCGATCAGCTTCACCGATGTGAATCCGTATCAGCGCGTGAACATCATGATGAATCCGCTCGACTGGCTCGAGTTCGGGTTCCGCTATACCAATATTCAAAATCACTTGTACGGCGCGGAGGCCCTGAGCGGGGACCAGTCATACAAGGATAAATCGATCGATGCGAAGGTCCGGCTCTGGAAGGAGTCCGCCTTTGTGCCGCAGGTCGCCCTCGGCATGATGGACATCGGCGGCACCGGCCTGTTTTCCAGCGAGTACCTCGTGGCCAGCAAACGCACCGGTGGATTCGACTGGTCCTTAGGTCTGGGCTGGGGGTATCTCGGTTCGCGCGGCGATCTGAGCAATCCGTTCTCGGTCTTCAGCAGCAAGTTCGATACGCGTCCCAACGGCAATGGCGCGTCGACGGCCGGTGGCATCGGAAAATCCTTTTTCCGCGGCCGCACCGCCCTCTTTGGCGGCGTCCAGTACCAGTTCCCGACGATTCCGTTGATCGTCAAGCTCGAGTACGACGGCAACGACTACAAGAAGGAACCGTTCGGGTATGACGCCAACGCGAAGCTGCCGATCAATGTCGGACTGGTCTATCGCGCAACCCGAAACCTCGACCTCAGCGTCGGCTTCGAACGTGGCAACCGCTTCATGTTCGGCGCGACGCTGCATGGCAATTTGTCGAACCTCGGCACGCGTAAGGTGAGCGCGGCGGCGCCGCTGCCAGTCTCGCCCCAGCGGCCCGCACCGGATGCGCCCGCTCCCGATTGGCGCAAGACGGTTGCCGATGTCCAAGCGCAGACCGGTTGGAAGGTGCTCGACATCCAGTCGCATGGCCAGACCCTCGTGATCGTGTTCGACAGCCCGCAGGCCTTCTACCGCCGCCGTCTGCTCGATCAGATCGCGACCGTTTTGCACCGCGACGCGCCGGCCGACATCGATACGTTCCGAATCGTCACCGTCTTGCAAGGTCAGACGATGCGCTCCTACACGGTCCGTCGTACCGCGTGGGTGCAGAGCAAGACGCAGGCGGTGCCGGTCACCGATCAGACGCCGACGATTCTCGAAGGCGCGCCGCCGCCGAACGCGCAGGTCGACGAAAGCCCGGCGCTGTACAAGGCGCCGATTCAGCGCTTCTACTACGCGTTCGGCCCGGGCTATTCGCAATCGCTGGGCGGACCGAACGGCTTCGTGCTGTACAGCATTTCGGCGCAGGCGAACGCCGCATTCCGCTTGACGCAGTCGACCTGGCTCGCGGGCGGCCTCAGCTATCGTCTGTTCGACAATTATTCGAACTTCACTTATGACGCGCCCAGCTCGCTGCCGCATGTGCGCACGGAAGCCCGGCACTACATGACGACGTCGCGGCTGACGATCCCGTATCTGCAGATGACGCATATCGGCAAGCTGACGGCAAACCAATACTACAGCCTGTACGGCGGTCTGCTGGAGCCGATGTTCGCCGGTGTCGGGGCCGAATGGCTCTGGCGCCCATCGAACAGTCCGCTGGCGGTGGGTGTCGACGTCAACGAAGTGAAGCAGCGCGGGTACAACGACGACTTCTCGATGCGCAGTTATCAGACCTTCACCGGTCACCTGACCGCGTATTGGGATACTGGCTGGAACGACGTGCTCGTCAAGGCGAGCGTCGGTCAGTACCTGGCGAAGGACAAGGGCATCACGCTCGATATTTCACGCCGCTTCCGTAACGGCGTGTTGATCGGCGCGTATGCGACGAAGACGAACATTACGTCGGCGCAATTTGGAGAAGGTAGCTTCGACAAGGGTGTCTATGTGCAGATCCCGTTCGATGCGCTGCTCAGTCGTTCGACCGGCGGGATAGCGAACTTGAATTGGGAGCCGCTGACACGGGATGGCGGTGCAAAGCTCGATCGACAGTTCCAGTTGTATGACCTGACCGACGAGCGTAGTCCGAAGAATCTTTGGTATCAACCTGGCGCGGATGTCAATCGCCAGTGACGGAGGTCCGGCGCGTGCCGGACACCGCGAGCCCCTGGGAGGAGAAAGAACAACATGCTTCCATTAATGGCCAGGCTGATCGATATACTCGTTGTCGCCTTGAGCGGCATCGTGACGCACCTCGTTTTCGGCGGCAACGGCCACCATCCGTGGTCGAACGTCGACTATTTCATGCTGGTATTCAACAGCCTGGGTGTCGTGCTGCTGTTCCCGGGACTGAATATCTACCAATCGTGGCGTGGCAAGCAGATTGGCGAATTGCTGGTGCGCGTGATGTTCGCGTGGCTGGTCGTCATGGTATTCGCCGTCGCTGTGGTCTTCGGCCTGCAGCGCACGCATTCGTTGTCGCGGGAATGGGTAGGCACCTGGTTCGTCACCTGCGGCATTCTGCTGGTGCTGTCGAAATCGTGCTTCTATGCCTTGCTGAAAAACATCCGGCGCCAGGGCTTGAACCAGCGCGCCGTCGTGATTGTCGGCTCTGGCGGCTATTGCCGTGCGGTGCTGTCCCGTATCCGTACCGCCCCGCAAGCGGGTTTTCGGGCCGTCTGCGTGCTGGAGGAAGATCCGTCGCGTGATATTTACAGCGCCGAGTTCACGCCGATCGATGCCGCCTATGCAAGGGCGCCGGAAGCGTTGCAGCCGCCGCAGCAGATCGCTGGCGTGCCGGTGCTGTCGAGTTTCGACGAACTGGTGCGGATGGTGCGACAGCGCCGTGTCCATGAAATCTGGTTGGCGCTGCCGCTGTCCGAGGAGCGCAACATCATGCGATACATGCGCGAGTTCCGGAACGATTTCGTTAACATCCGCTTCATTCCGGATGTGCGCAGCCTGAGCCTGTTCAATCACTCCATCATCGATCTGCTCGGCTTGCCCGCCATCAATCTCACCGGCAATGAAGTGGCCGAGCTGCAGGTGTTGCCGAAGCTGATATTCGATCGACTGTTCGCCGCGGTCGTGTTGCTGATGCTGTCGCCGCTGCTGATCTCGATCGCGATCGCGGTCAAGATGTCGTCGCATGGACCGGTCTTCTTCAAGCAGCGACGCAAGGGCGTTGACGGGCGGGAGTTCGAAATATATAAGTTCCGCTCGATGAAAGTGCATACGGAGGCTGCTGGCGTGATCACGCAGGCGAAGAAGGTCGATCCGCGGATTACGAAGGTCGGCGCCTTCCTGCGCCGCACGAGCCTGGACGAACTGCCGCAGTTCATCAATGTGCTGCGCGGGGAAATGTCGGTGGTGGGACCGCGTCCTCATGCCATCGCACATGACGATCTCTACAAGGACCAGGTGGACGGCTATATGTACCGGTACCGCATCAAGCCGGGCATCACGGGCTGGGCGCAGGTCAATGGATTCCGCGGTGAGACGGATCGTGTGGAGAAGATGGAGGCACGCGTCAAATTCGACCTGTACTATATTCAGCACTGGAGCTTTTGGTTCGACATGAAGATTGTTCTGCTCACGATCGTCAAGGGCTTCATCGGATCGAACGCATATTGATCGATGACGGTAGAACCGTTGTCTTTCATGGAACATCACGCGTTTGTTCGATGGCCTATCCTGGTGACGTCGACGACGCGCCTTGCAGCCGGCGCAGCCTTGTCGAACGCATTGCCTGACAACCGCAACACGATAGATACGACATTATGAAAATCACCATTATTGGCACTGGTTACGTAGGCTTGGTCACGGGCGCCTGCCTGGCAGAGATCGGCAACGACGTCTTCTGCCTCGACGTGGATCCGCGCAAGATCGCGATCCTGAACGATGGTGGTGTCCCGATCCATGAGCCGGGGCTGAAGGAAATCATTGCCCGCAACCGCGCCGCCGGGCGGCTGCAGTTTTCGACCGACATTGCCGCCAGCGTCGCGCATGGCGACGTGCAATTCATCGCGGTGGGTACGCCGCCCGATGAAGACGGTTCGGCCGATCTGAAGTATGTGCTGGCTGCCGCGAAGAAGATCGGCGAGCACATGGAAGGCTTCAAGGTCATCGTCGACAAATCGACGGTGCCGGTGGGTACGGCCGGTCGCGTTGCCGATACGATCCGCGCGGCGCTGACGGCACGCGGCATCGGCAGCGAAGGCGACAAGTACGGTTTCTCCGTGGTGTCGAATCCGGAATTCCTGAAGGAAGGCGCCGCGGTCGAAGACTTCATGCGGCCCGACCGGATCGTGCTGGGCGTCGACGACGACGCGCCGGGCGAGCGTGCGCGCGAGATGATGAAGAACCTGTACGCACCGTTCAATCGCAACCACGAGCGTACGCGCTATATGGATGTGCGCTCGGCGGAGTTCACGAAATACGCGGCCAATGCGATGCTGGCAACGCGCATTTCCTTCATGAACGAAATGGCCAATCTGGCGGATCGTGTCGGCGCCGATATCGAAGCGGTGCGTCGTGGGATCGGTTCTGATCCGCGCATCGGCTATAGCTTCCTGTATGCCGGTACCGGCTATGGCGGTTCCTGCTTCCCGAAGGACGTGCAGGCGCTGATCCGCACGGCCTCCGAGTACGGCCATGACCTGAAGATCCTGAACGCCGTGGAAGCGGTCAACAACACGCAGAAAAGCGTGCTGGTGGGCAAGGTCACGAAGCACTTCGGCGAAGACCTCAGCGGCAAGACATTCGCCGTATGGGGCCTGGCATTCAAGCCGAACACCGACGATATGCGCGAAGCACCGAGCCGTCCGCTGGTGGCCGAACTGTTGGCGCGCGGCGCGAAAGTGCAGGCATACGATCCGGTCTCGCAGGCAGAAGCGAAGCGCGTCTTCGCACTTGATTTCGAAAGCGATCCGGAAGCCCTGGCGCGTCTGTCTTTCGTCGATGCGCAATATGCCGCAACTGAAGGGGCCGATGCGTTAATCATTGTTACAGAGTGGACCGCATTCAAAAGCCCGGACTTTGGTAAGCTGATCAAGCAACTGCACGCACGCGCTGTTTTTGACGGTCGTAACCTGTACGAACCGTCGTCGATGGCGGAACTCGGCCTTCGCTATGAAGCGATCGGACGTCCCTTCGTACCGGCAGCCGGTGTGACGGGTCAGTCCTCGCCGAAGACGGCCTGAACCTTCAGACGATCCAACGATGTTTAATAACATACTGATCGTTTGCCATGCGAACATTTGTCGAAGCCCCATGGCCGAGGCACTCTTTCGCGCGAATGAACAGATTCGTACGCGCGGGATCGTCGTGCATTCGGCTGGACTGCACGCAAGGGACGGACACGAAGCGGATCGCGTCGTGACCCGCCTCCTGGCCGAGCAGGGCATCGATATCAGTGCGCATCGTTCCCGGCTCATCACGGCCGAAATGGTGCAGGAAGCCCAGCTGGTGCTCGTGATGGAGGAGCGGCAGATTCGAGAGGTCGCCGAGGTGGATCCCTCCTCGCGCGGCAAGGTGCACTTGCTCGGCAAGTGGCTCAACGTTGAAATCTACGACCCCTACAAACAAGCGGAATCGGTCTATCGCGGCAGTGCCGAACTTGTGGAGCAGTCAGTCGAAAACTGGATCAAAAAAATATGCTAAGTCGCGCAGTGCTTTTTTCTTGCCTCGGAGTGGCCACATTGGGTGGCTGCATGTGGGCGCCAGGGAGTTACCTGGATACGTCCAGCATGACGAAGGCGAACGTCGTCAGTACCGAGGACGAGTCTTATCTGGTGCAGCCGATCACTCCTGAAGTGGTGCTGCGGCAAGGATTGGCACAGAAGCAGGCCGCCAAGGCGGCCGATGCCCATATCGATGTTCCGGTGGGCGCGCCCAAGCATTACGTCTATAAGATCGAGCCACAGGACATCCTGTCGATCACCGTCTGGGACCATCCCGAATTGTCGCTCGCGAGCGGTAGCTCGCTGGGCTCGACGATGAGCGGGCCGACCGGCGGCACCAGCATGGCGACGCCGTTCTCGCAGACCGCCAGCGGCGGCATGCAGAACGATCCGACCGGGTACACGGTCCAGCCGAACGGCACCATTTTCTTCCCGTACGCGGGCACGGTGTCGGTGGGTGGCAGAAGCACCGACGACGTGCAGCATGCATTGGTTCGCGCACTGTCGCGCTATATCAATATGCCGCAGGTGACGGTGCGGATTCTCGCTTACCGCAGCCAGCAGGTGCAGTTGACCGGCCAGTTCAAGACCAACGGCACGCTGCCGATCACCGACCATCCGCTGACGATGGCCGATGCGATCTCCCGTGCCGGCGGCGCCAGCGATACCGGCGATCTGCAGCGGGTGCGCCTGATTCGCGACGGCAAGACGACGATCGTCAATGCCTATGCGCTGCTCGACAGGGGCGACGTTTCGCAAAACGTGCTGCTGCAGGGGGGCGACGTCGTCAATGTACCGGATCAGATCGACAGCCGTGTCTTCGTGCTGGGTGAGGTCATCAAGCCGACGACGCTGTATATGAACAAGGGCCGGCTGACGCTGGCGGATGCCGTCACCGGCGCGCAGGGGGTCGACAACACGGCCGCCAATGTCCGCGAGGTGTTCGTGTTCCGTGGTGGACGGGACAATCCAACCGAACCGCAGATCTATCAGTTGGATATGACGCAGCCGGGCTCGTTGCTGCTGGCCGCGCAATTCCAGATGGATCCGCTGGACGTTGTTTATGTGGGCACCGCAAAGGGCGTACGTTTCAACCGCGTCCTGGCTCTCGTGACGCCGACCTTGTCGTCACTGTTCTACCTGAAGCAGCTGTCGAAGTAACACGCGGCAGGGCGATGCGCGCGGTGCGCGTGTCGCCTCCCTGTGAAGCCTTCGCGTAACCCATGCCACGCCTCGCGTGTTGCCCGGCTCCGGCCGGCCACACGCGCCTCGGGGCCCGTTGCAGGACAGAACGGGCGGAATGTTGAATCGACCGGCAGAGAGAATTTGAATACCCCAGCTAACAACGTCGGGCAGATGGCCCAAGGCGGCGAACAGGAGGGTCTCGTATTAGGAGACCTGGTCCGTCTGTTCATCGAACAGATCTGGTGGATCGTCGGCATCACCGTCGTCGTCGTGGCGGCCGCCTTGGTCTATGTCCAGATCGCCACGCCGATTTATTCGGTGGACGCATTGGTACAAGTCGAGCAGCCCGACAATACTTCGTCGCCACTCGCCCAGCAGGCCAATGCGCTAAGCAGCCTGTCCGGCACGACGCTGCCCACGGCGGCGGAAATCCAGGTGATCGAAAGTCGCGACGTGCTCGGTCCGGTCGTGCATCAATTCAAGATGCAGTTCGGTGTCGCCCCGGTGACCTTTCCGGTCCTGGGCAAGCTCGCGCATCTCTTCGGTTCCAAGGGGCAGCTGTCGCGTCCGTGGTTTGGCCTGAAGGGCTATGCCTGGGGCGGCGAGCGTCTCGACATCGACGACATCACCGTGCCGGAGCGGATGGAGAACATGCCGCTGCAGTTGACCGCCGGCAAGAACAACACGTATGAACTCCGCGATCCGTCCGGCAACCTGCTGCTGAAAGGCACGGTCGGGCAGCCGGCCAGCGGCAATGGCGTGTCGATCCTGGTCAAGGGCCTGGTGGCGAATCCTGGCTGCCGTTTCACGGTGACCCGCCAGAACGAATTGGAAACGATCGAGGGCTTCGGCGCGGGCGTGGCGGTTGCCGAGCAGGGCAAGCAGACCGGCGTTATCCAGATCTCGATGACGGGCGCCAGCCCGGATAGCATCACGGCGCTGACGAATGCCGTGGCCGACTCCTATCTGCGGCAACATATCCAGCGCAAGCAGGAAGACGCCAGCTTGATGCTGAACTTCCTGAATCAGGAACTGCCGGAGCGTAAGGTGCAGCTCGAGCAGGCCGAGCAACGCTTGAGCGCGTTCCAGCAGAAGTCGGGGACCTTCAAGCCGTCGGAAGAAGCGAACGTCTATCTGCAAGGCGCCATCGACTACGAACGTCAGATCGGCGTTTTGAAGTTGCAGGAAACGGACCTGCTGCAACGCTATACGCGTGAGCATCCGATGGTGAAGTCGATCGAGCAGCAGATCGCTCAGATCACGGCGGCACGCGACAAATTTCAGGAACGTTTCAAGAGCATGCCGATCGACGAAGCCAATGCGCTGAGTCTGCAACGCGATGCGAAGGTCTCGGAAGATATCTACGTGCTGTTGTTGAACCGCGTGCAGGAATTGCAGATCCAGCGCGCCGGGACGACCGGTAATGTCCGGATTCTCGACCGTGCGATGCCGCCGGCAACGCCGATCAAGCCGAAGAAGGGCATGATCGTCGCGGCCTCGGTGTTCCTCGGGATCATCCTGGGCGCCTTGTTCGTGTTCGGTCGCAAGCAAATGTCGAGCGGTATCGAAGATCCGGACGTCATCGAGCGCACGATGGGGCTGCCGGTCATGGGCGCCGTGCCGCTGAACGCCGTTCAGGTGCGTTGGGACGAGAGCTACAAGCGGGCCCGCGACGGTCGTCGCGCGATTCTCGCGAAGTCCCTGCCGAAGGATCCGTCGGTCGAATCGCTGCGGAGCTTCCGGACCTCGCTGCAATTCGCGCTGGCCGATGCGCCGAACAATCTGCTGGCGATGTCCGGTCCGGTACCGGGTACCGGCAAGAGCTTCGTCTCGGTCAATATCGCGACCTTGCTCGCGGAAGCCGGCAAACGCGTCCTGCTGGTGGACGCCGACATGCGCCGCGGCCATTTGAACGAATACTTCAATCAGCCGCGCTTCCCGGGTCTTTCCGAAGCATTGTCGGGGACCTTGCCGGTCGAGCAGGTCGTGAACCAGACCGATATCGCCGGTTTGAGCACGATCTGGACCGGTGCGATCCCGGACAATCCGGCCGAACTGCTGATGTCGCCCGAAACACGCGACATTTTCGAGACGCTGAGCAACGCATACGACATCGTTATCATCGATACGCCGCCGGTGTTGGCGGTGACCGATGCGACGATCATCAGCAGCTTCGCTGGCAGTTCCTTCCTGGTGTTCCGTCACGGCATGCACGCGGAGCGCGAAGTGTCCGGTTCGATCAAGAAGCTGTCGCAGTCGGGTGGCCGTGTGGTGGGCGCGATCTTCAATGCGATCCCGAGCCGCGTCGCGAAGTACGGCAAGTACGGCGGCGGCAATTACCACTACGTCTATCAGTACGATAGTAAGGATTGAGTGCGCCGATGAGTTCGCTCAGTTCCGCCCCGTCCCTGCCACCGCGCCCCGCGGCCGATCCTGCGCAAGCAGGCGGCCCCGGGCAGCGGCAGGGCGGCGCGCGCCGGACCAGCTCGAAGGAATTCTGGGCGCTGCCCGTTGCGCAGATCGTCATTACGTTGCTGTTGATCGTCGCGCATCAGGGGACGCTGCTGGAGTTCGTGTTCCCGCTGATGTCGGTGGGGATCGGCGCGTGGTTCCTGAAGCGTTACCCGGTCTACTACGTCGGCTATTCGTGGTGGCTGTGGTTCGCCTCGTCCGAGATTCGGCGGCTGACCGACTTTTTCCACGGGACGTTCAATCCGACGAGCCCGATTCAGGTCGCCCCGCTCGCTGTGGCGATGCTGGCGCTATTCAGCCTGATGCGGCATGGCCGCTTCCTCGGTACCAAGAGTGGCATGCCCTATTTGTTGATGCTGGCGGGCACGCTCTATAGCTTTGCCGTCGGCATCGTCACCAATGGCTTGTTCTCGGCGATCTATGCTTTTTCAGGATGGCTGTATCCGATCCTGATGGCCTTGCATGCTTATTCGTTGTCGGAACGTTATCCGCAGTTCCAGCGGATGATGATGCGGACCTGGCTGTCGGGCACGATCTTCATGGGCATCTACGGCATCATCCAGTACGCGATCATGCCGCCCTGGGACGCGCTGTGGATGACCCTGTCCGGATTGACCAGCTCGCTGGGCGATCCGGTGCCCTTCGCCTCGCGGATGTTCGGGCCGCTCAATTCGACCGGGCCCTTCGCCGGCATGATCTCGGCGGGACTGCTGCTGTCGCTGGTTCCCGGCTATAAGTGGCGCTGGCTAACGGCGGCGCTCGGCGTGATCTGCCTGGGCCTGACGCTGGTGCGGTCGGCCTGGGGCGGGATGGCGCTGTCGATTATCTTGTTGCTGACGGTGCTGGACGCGAAGACGAAGATTCGCGTCATTTTTGGGGTGCTGATCGTCGCGATGCTGTCGGTGCCGGTGTTCACCAGCAGTTTGGTGTCGGGCCAGTTGAGCAAGCGCGTCGACACCGTGGGCGATATCAGCAACGACAACAGTTTCGCGGCGCGGACACAGTTCTATTCGAGCTTCCTTTCCACCGCGCTCGGCGACGTGGCGGGGCAGGGGATGGGGGCCGTGGGTACCGGCGCCCGCTTGAACGGCGGGGGTGCCAATGCGGCGCTGACGGCGTCGTTCGACAGCGGCGTCATGGAGCTGCCTTACACGCTCGGCTGGCCCGGCGTGCTGTTGTTCCTGATCGGTCTGTTCAGTTCCCTGGCGCGCGCCACCCGGCTGGCGATCAAGTACCGTCGCGACCGGTTCGTGATGGTCTGGTATGCCATCTCGATCGGCGTGCTGGCGCAGATCGTCTTCGTCAATACGCTCGTGGCTCTGGACGGCATGTTGTACATGATCGGCGTGACGATTCCGCTGATGGCGCATCGGTATTACCAAAGTCGCCGCGCTTTGCCGCGCGTCCCTGATCCGGTCGAACCCACCGACGTCGTTGCCACGCCGGTGACCGACGCGTCCGCCGTGGTGCCGTCGGCGGCCGCCGCAACCGCGCCGGCGCCGACCGTGCAACGTCCCATCGCGCGCACCGGCACGATCGTCAACCGCGCACCGCGGCCATCCGGCGGCGTGCATCAACGCATTATCAGCAAGAAGGGGGCGATATGAGATTGGCAGTCGTCCAACATGTGATCCGGGAGAACGACGGGCAAGGGCGTGTGAACCTCGAGGTGATCCGCGCGGCGCTCGCGCGCGGTTGGAAGGTGTTGTTGTTCGCGGCGGAATTGAAAACCGATTTCGCCGATCACCCGAATCTCACCTGGATCCGAATCGACTACGGCAAGCTGCCGACCTATATGCTGCGCTATCAGGTGTTTGCCTGGCGCAGCCTGCAGGCGATCCGCAAGCATCGCGGCGAGTTCGATATCCTGCACGCGAACGGCTTCATCACGTGGGCATCGGCCGATGTGAATGCGGTGCACTTTGTGCATCGGGGCTGGTATCGCAGCGGTTTCTATCCTTTTTCGCCGTTCGGCGGGCTGCGCTCGGCCTATCAGTACTTCTATACGCGGCTGAACATGTGCCTCGAACGTGTTGCGCTGAAGCGCGCGCGGACGATCATCGCCGTATCCAAGCGCGTGGGCGATGAACTGAAACAGGCGGGCATCGAAGGCGATACCGATGTGATCTTCAACGGTGCATCGGTGGACGCGTTTACCGACGTGCCGCGCAATCGTGCGCAGTTCAAACTGCCCGAGGACAAGTTCCTGCTGCTGTTCGTCGGCGATATCCGTAACTCGCGGAAGAACCTCGATACCGTGCTCCGGGCGATGGCGAAGCTGCCGCCCGAGATCGAACTCGCCGTAGGCGGCGAGGCGCGCGGCAGCGCGCATCCCAAAATGGCGCAGGATCTCGGCATCGCGGATCGCGTGCACTTCCTGGGGCACGTGACGGCGACGCCGCAGTTGATGGCATCGTGCGATGCCTTCGTCTTCCCGTCTCGATATGACCCGTGGGCGTTGGTGATCCCCGAGGCGATGGCGGCCGGATTGCCGGTCATCGCCTCGGCGCGTGCGGGGGCATCGGAGCTGCTCGGCAATGCCGGCGTCGTGCTGCAGGATCCCGACGACGTCGACGGCATGGTGCGGGCCGTGAAGACGATTCAGGGCGATTCGTCGTTACGCGCCACGATGCGGACCCGCGGCAGGGAGGCGGTCAAGCGCAACTCCTGGCAGGCGATGGCCGATCGTTATCTGGCAGTTTATGAACGCACGCTGGCTGAAAAGCAGCGAGGCGAGCCCCAAGCCGCGCGCTGACGTCGCGCTGGGGCAAGGAGCGCAGCAGAGCGAAAATCGCCGCGCGCTCAGATCGCACGCGCCCGGGGGCGTCGTGCATCACGTATGTGCAAGCGGGCAGACCGACCATCTCCCCGCGTAATGCGACTGTCCGGCGGGGCCAACCGGACCGATTGATCGAATGATGTGTCAGGCGGGATATGACGCCGACGTGCAGAGAATCGAGGGTCCCAGATGAACTCATTACAACTTGGCATGCACTGGTTCCCGGAGCGCCCGGGCGGCCTGGATCGCATGTACTACACGTTGTTCAACGCGCTGCCGGATGCGGGCGTGAACGTGCACGGGCTGGTGGCCGGCAACGGGCAGGCGGAACGCGATACCGGTGGCCGCATCCGCAGTTTCGCTGGAAAGGACGAGTCGATAGCGCGCCGCTTGCTGGCGAGCCGTCGGGCCATCCGCGAGGAAGTCCGGGCGTTCCGTCCGGACAATGTCGCCATTCACTTCGCGCTGTATGCCATGCCGGGGATGCAATATCTGGCCGATACACCGACGGTGATGCATTTTCATGGTCCGTGGGCGAGCGAGAGCGGCTTCGAGAATCCCACCGGCCTGACGCATGGGATCAAGGCGCATCTGGAGAAGTCCGTCTATAAGCGCTCGCAACGCCAGATCGTCTTGTCGCGAGCGTTTGCCACGGTGCTGGAAGAGCAGTACGGCATGGCGCGCGACAAGATCGAAATCGTGCCGGGCTGTATTCATACGCAATCGTATGAAACGGGGCTAACGCAACGGCAGGCGCGGGAAAAGCTGGGTCTGCCGACGGACCGCCCGATCATCGTCGCGGTGCGTCGCTTGGTGCGCCGCATGGGTTTGGAAGACTTGGTCGATGCGGTGGCGCAGTTGCGCGAGAAGTGGCCGGATCTGCTGCTGGTGATTGCCGGCAAGGGCCCGCTCTCGGAAGAATTGCGGGCGCGGGCGGAGGCGAAGGGCATCGGCGCGCAATTGAAGTTGCTCGGCTATGTGCCCGATGCCGATCTGCCGCTGGTGTATCAATCGGCGAATTTCAGCATCGTACCGACCGTCGCCCTGGAAGGTTTCGGCTTGATCACGATCGAATCGCTGGCCTGCGGCACGCCCGTCATGGTGACGCCGGTGGGCGGCCTGCCGGATGCCGTCAGTGGCCTGTCGCCGGATCTCGTCTTGCCGGCCACCGGCAGCGGCGCGATCGCGACGGCTATCGACGACGTGATGAGCGGCCGCTTGAAGTTGCCCGACAGCGAGGCCTGTCGCAGCTATGCCCGCACGCATTTCGACGTTCAAGTTATCGCCCAGCGTACGCGCGAAGTCTACGAGCGCGCGGCTGCGTGAACGGAACACGCGTCGTCCACGCCCGACAGGGCGTCAGCGCAAGATTGAGAGAGTCATTATGAAAGTCACGGTCCTAGTCCCCAGTTATCGCCGCCCGGCGGATCTGCTGAAATGCCTGAGCGCACTGCAGGCGCAGCAACGTCCGGCGGACGAGGTGCTCGTGATCGCGCGCACCGACGATCACGAAACCCGCGATGCCGTCGCCACAGCGCTCGCCAACGGTACGATCGCCGCCACCTTGCCGTTGCGCATCGTCGATGTGCAAGTGGGCGGCCAGGTGGCCGCCTTGAACGCGGGCCTTGCAGCAAGCCAGTACGACATCACCTGCATCACCGACGACGACGCCACGCCACATCCGGACTGGATCGCACGGATCGTCGCGCACTTCACCGCGGATCCGAAGGTCGGCGGCGTCGGTGGGCGGGATTGGGTGCATCACCGAGGCCAGCCCTTGACCGGCACGCGCGATCGCGTCGGCGTGGTCGAGCCGACGGGGCGCGTGATCGGCAACCATCACCTGGGCGCCGGCGCCGCACGCGAGGTCGACGTGTTGAAGGGCGCGAACATGAGCTATCGCACGGCGGTCATCAAGGCGATCGGTTTCGACCGGCGTCTGCGTGGGACCGGCGCGCAAGTGCATAACGATTTGTCGATGAGCTTGTCCGTGCGTCGTGCCGGATGGAAGCTGATCTACGATCCACAGGTGCAGGTCAATCACTATCCGGCTGAACGTTTCGACGAAGACGGCCGCAACGCGCCGAGCGTTGCCGCGTTGACGAATGCTGCCTACAACCTGCATCGCATCATGCTCGATCACTTCGGCGCGCGTGGTCCGCAGGTCTGCAACTGGTATCGCATGGTGGGCACGCGTGACGTGCCCGGCTATGTCCAGGTGCTGCGCCAATGGCTGCGTGGCGACAAACACATCATGACGCGGTTCCGCGCCACTCGCCAGGGTGCTGCGGATGCCATGCGGGACAATGCATCGGGGCCGACCAATCCGCCCCATGCCACGCCAACGGCGGAGGTTCATCGGTGAAGATCGCGATCATTCACGACTGGCTCGTGGTGTATGCCGGTGCTGAAAAGGTTCTGGAGCAGATGATCAACTGCTTCCCGGAGGCCGATATTTTCAGCACCGTCGACCATCTCGACGACGAGAAACGCGGCTTCCTCAAAGGCAAGCGGGCGACGACGACGTTCGTCCAGAACCTGCCGATGTCGAAGTCGAAGTACCGTGCTTATCTGCCCCTGATGCCGCTGGCGATAGAACAACTGGATCTGTCGTCCTACGATGTCATCGTATCCAGCAGCTATGCGGTGGCGAAGGGCGTGATCACCGGGCCGGACCAGGTGCATCTGAGCTATGTGCATTCACCGATTCGTTATGCCTGGGATCTGCAGCATCAGTATCTGCGCGAAAGCGGTCTCGACAAGAAGAAGAGCGGCTGGATCGCGCGAGCAATTCTGCACTATATGCGGAACTGGGATGTGCGCACCGCCAATGGCGTCGATCACTTCCTCTGCAATTCGGACTTCATTCGCCGGCGCATCTGGAAGGTTTATCGACGCGAGGCCGATGTGCTGTATCCGCCGGTGGATGTCGACGCCTTCTCGCTGCAGACGGACAAGGAGCCGTTCTATCTGACGGCTTCGCGAATGGTGCCGTACAAGAAGATGGATTTGATCGTCGCGGCCTTCTCGGCGATGCCCCATCGCAAGTTGAAGGTCATCGGCGACGGGCCCGATCTCGAAAAGATCCGCGCCAACGCGGGGCCGAATGTCGAGGTGATGGGCTATCAGCCGTTCAGCGAACTGAAGCGTCAGATGGGGAGTGCCCAAGCCTTCGTCTTCGCGGCGGAAGAAGATTTTGGCATCACGCCGGTAGAAGCGCAGGCGTCGGGAACGCCGGTGATCGCGTTCGGCAAGGGCGGTGCATTGGAGACGGTGGTCGATCTCGACGCGCCGGCGCCGCGTCGACCCACCGGCGTGTTCTTCGACGAGCAATCGATAGATAGCATTGTCGCCGCGGTGGATAAATTCGAAGCGAATCGCGACCGGTTCGATCCGAACGTTTGCCGCGAAAACGCACTGCGTTTCTCGAACGAATCGTTCCGGGAACAGTTCATCGAGGCGGTCGAATCGGCATGGTCGGCACGACGTGCCGCGGCCACCGCGCTGCGCAATGGCGAGCCGGTGGTGTTGCGTCGGAACGCGTCGTCGAGCGCGGGCACGACGGCGACCCCGCTAGCCCCGGCGACCCCGGCGCTGCCACAAGCGCCCGATCCGCATCCGGCGGCCGACACCGCCGGCCCTTCCGCGCCCTCGGCGGCGCAGCCCGGTGCTGCCGCGACACATCCATCGGACGCGCTCGTATGAAGATCCTGATGTCGATCCATCACACGATGGACAAACATGCAGGCGCGGCGGGCGTGACCTATAAACTCGCGCAAGCGTTTCGCGAGCAGGGTCACGAAGTGGACATGTTTTCGTTCGATAGTCTGGGGAAGCGCGCTTCGCAGTTTGGTGCGATTCTCTTCCCGTGGTCCGTGCTGCTGCATGTGATGCGGCATCCGGAATACGAGGTGCTCGATCTTTCATCCGGTGACGGCTGGGTCGTCAATGTGTTGAAACGTTTCGGTTGGCGAAAGAAGACTGTCAGCGTGACACGCAGTCACGGTCTCGAGCACGTGGTGCACGAGCAATTTGTTGAAAATTGTAAAAAGGGCGAACAGAAAAAATCCTGGAAGTATCCTATCTATCACGGTGGATACCGCTTGTGGGAAGTGGCGATGTCCTTTCGCCATGCAGACGCGGGCTTGTTCTTGAATCAAGCGGATCGCGAGTACGCCATTACGAAACTAGGCGTGCAACGCGACAAAGCGATCCTGGTGGAGAACGGTGTCGATAGCATTTTCGTCGCACGCGCCGCGGCAACGCTTACCGCATTGCAGGCGCATGACGCGGTAACTTCGACCGCCGTATCGGATGCCGTTACTGCCGCGCCTTTGGCCGCAGGCGTCGCGGCACCTGCCGGCTCTGCCATCGCGGCCAGACCGCGTCATATTGCATTTATCGGCAGCAACATTTTCCGCAAGGGCATTACGTATTTCAAGGCGGCGACGCTGCAGATCATGCAGCGGTATCCTGATATACGGGTCGCCTTTATCGGGACCGGTGAGAAGACCGGGACTGATGGCATCTTGAAAGACTACCCGGCTGCGCTCCATTCGAGAATAGCGGTTATCCCGCGTTATCAGAACCATGCCTTGCCAGAACTGCTGGAAGGTTATGGGATTCTGGGATTGACGTCGATCAGCGAGGGCTTTTCGCTGGTCGGCGTGGAAGCGATGGCCAGTGGTCTGGTGCCGGTGTGTTCGCGCATTCCGGGGCCGACCGAGTACATCGCGGACGAACGTAATGGCTTGCTGGTCGAAGCGCGAAATACGACGCAGTTGGTGGACGCTTTCACCAGACTGATCGAAGACGAGGCGCTCTGGGGGCGTCTGCATCACGCGGCACTGGAAACCTGCGAGCGCTTCTCGTGGCAGCGCATCGCAGCGCAGCAGTTGTCGTTGTTTGCATCATTGGCAAAAGGATTGGGGCGATGAAAAAAAGTCATAAAGAACAGATCTTGCTGTTGACCGCGACGATCAACCCGCTGCGGGGCATCGACAATCTGCGACATATCGATCCCGAGGCGCGTCTGCGCGAATACGCGAAAGCGTTGACGTTCTATCTGTCGCAGATGAAGGCCAATGAACGCCTGGTGTTCTGCGAGAACTCGGGCTCGGACCTGAGCGAATTACAGAAGGTCGTAGCCGAGCATGGCGCGCAAGAGAACGTCGAGTTCTTGAGCTTCTTCGGCAACGACTTCCCGCCGTCGAATGGCCGCGGCTACGGCGAGTTCAAGCTGATTCAGTACGCGATGGAAAACTCCCGCTTCATCCGTCATTCTTCGCCGACCGATACGGTGATCTGGAAGATCACCGGACGCTATATCGTTTCGAATCTGCGTCACATCATCGACTCGGCGCCGAGCGACTTCAAGGTGTACTGTAACTATCGCGACTATCCCAAAAAGGGATGGATGGATCTCTATCTGGTGGCGTGGACGCCCCAAGGTTGGGATCAATATCTCGATCAGGTCTATCACGAGCTGATCGACAGCCCGGACGGCCTGGTCGTCGCGGAGCACCTCGTGCGCCGCCGCCTGCACGCCCGTGGTTTCAAGGGGCCGTGCCGTCTGCGCGCCACGCCTGAATTGATCGGCGTGCGCGGCGCGGACGCGAAGGGTTACCACTCCGGCAAGAATCGCTACAAGTTCATGCTGCGCAAGACCTTGCGCGTCGTGACCCCCTGGCTCTGGATTTGATCGATCGGCGCATGCTGACGCTGCGCCGTTGAACCTTCGAAAAGGAACGCAACCGCCTATGACTACGCCGACGTCCAAACCGAAGCAAGCGCGCACCCTGTCCACGACGCGTTTCGTCGCGCCGACTTTGTTGACCATGGCGCTTGTGACGGTGTTCGGCGTAAGCGGCGTGCCCGATGCGTTTTCGCAATCGACGAGCGCGGCGGGCGGCGCCACGCTACCGGCAAAGACGTCCTGGCTTGGCAATTCCTTTCCAGGGCGTGTGGGCTGGGTGCAGAACAACATCGCGTCCCTCTATGTCGCGCCGGATGGCACCGTCTACGCCAATACGATCTGGGACGAGGGCGGCCATGAAGTGACGGCTTATCGCGATGGGCAGGTGGTCATGAGCGGCGATCATACACATGGCTCCGGCAATGCCGGTGGCATCGCGATCGCCGGCAATAGCCGCTATCTCTATACCGGTGCCGGCATCGGCAGCCCGGGATCCGGCCCGACGATGGGCAACTTTCCGGAACGTGGCCATTTTTGGTATGGCGTCACGCGTCGGCCGCTGAAGCAATTGAATGCCGGTGCGGCGTTCGCGTTGGGGCGCGGCAATCGTCTGAGCCCGATGCAGAACAGCTTTGCCTTGATTAGCGAGACGACCGACCAGGGCGGGAACGTCACCGGGCTTGCCGCATCGGAGTCCACGCTGTTCGTCTCGGATGCGACCGACAACAAGATCGTCGCCCTCGACGCCGAGACGATGGAGAAGCAGCGGGAATGGGCTGTCGATAGTCCGGGGCGGATCGCGGTGGATCCCTCGGACGGCAGCGTGTGGGTCATCGCGGAGTCGGGCAAGCAATGGACTGGCTCGAATCCGCCGGTGATCCGTCGCCCACGCGTGGCACTCGCGGCGCGGCAGAAAACCGCGACGCCAAATGAATCCGGCGGTGTGGCACCGAACGCCACGTCGTCCACGCCGCAGACATTGGGCGATCCTGCGATCCTGCATTTCACTGCCGACGGCAAGCCACTACCGGGCATTGCCGCGCTGGCCGACGAGGTCGTTCCAGTCGATCTGCACGTCGATGCGCAGCACCGCTTGCTGGTTGCCGACAATGGTCCGGGTCAGCAGATCCTCGTTTATGCGAAGGGAAGCGACGGCAAGTACACGGAGGGCACGGCGGTCGGCGTCAAGGGCGGCATGCTGTCCGCGCCCTCGGGCGAGGCCGGGCCGCTGCGCTTCAACGGCCTGACCGGCGTGTCGACCGATGCGAAGGGCAACCTGTATGTGTCGATGAATGGCCGGGGCCCGGACGGTGCGGCAACGCTCGGCTCGCAATTGCAGAGTTATGCCCCCTCGGGCAGCGGTTGGCAGAAGCAGAACTGGCAAGTACAGGGTCTGACCTTCGCCGATGTGGCGGTCCCGGATCCGAGCGATCCGGCGCACGTCTACACGCAGTCCTCGCGGTATGAGATGGACTACAACCGGCCGGCCGGTCAGGAAGCGCGTTACGACGCCACCACGCTGAACCGATTTAAGTACACCGACGATCCGCGCTTGCAGGCCAAACACCCCTTCATGACGGCGATGGAAGCGGTGCATATGGGAGGCAAGCCCTTCCTGGCGCTGACCGATATGTATTCGTCGCAGCTGTCGATTTATCGCCTGGGGCAGGACGGCGGCACGATCGCCACGCCAGCGACGATCATTTCGCGCGGTCATATGAATAACGGCGCGCCGCCGGGCCAGCCGGCCAAGGGCGCCGGCGGCAAGAGCGGCGGCTGGATCTGGCGCGACGCGAATGGCGATGCGCATTTCAGCGCCGATGAATACGTCAGCGATTCAGGCGACGACCGCGCCGGATGCGCGGGCTGGTGGATCGATACGCAGGGTAATGTCTGGGCGGCGATGGGGCCGGATGGCCTCAGACGTTATGCGTTCGGCGGCCTGGACGCGCACGGCGCCCCGATCTACCGCTACGACCAGGCGCAGAACACGGCGGTTCCGGCGCCATTCACGCGAATCCAGCGCGTGCAGTACGACGCCGCGACGGACACGATGTATGTCGCGGGCTATACGGCGGACAAGCCGGCCGACCCGAAGTTGTGGAAGGAGGCCGGGACCGTCTTCGCACGCTATGACAATTGGTCGAAGGGCAACCGCAAGGCACGCTTCACGATCGATATGCCGTGGAACCCCACGGGTAAGCCGCTGGTTTCGACGATTTCGATGTCGGTGGCAGGGGACTATCTGTTCACCGCCGAGTCCGTGACCGCGAAGATTCATGTCTACGACATGCGCAGCGGCAAGGAAGTAGGAACGATGGGGCCGGGCGCCGATGTCGGCAATGTCTCCGGTTGGGTCGATCTGACCATGGGGATGAGCGCGATCAAACGGGCGAACGGCGAGTATGTGGTGTTCGTCGAAGAGGACGCACGCAGCAAGGTGATGATGTATCGCTGGCACCCTTGAGGCCGGCAGTCGCGCGCCCGGCGCCACGAGAGAAACAATAGGACTGACGTGCGTCGCACGCGGGCATCCGGAGAGTACAGAGCATGGCAGGGAATCTGAGACGCAATTCGTTGTACAACCTGATGGGGAGCGTGCTCCCCATCGCGGTCTCGTTGATTACGGTCCCGATGTATCTGCATCATGTGGGCAGTGCCCGCTATGGGCTGTTGACGATCGTCTGGATGCTGCAAGGCTATTTCGGCTTCTTTGATTTCGGCCTGTCACGCGCGACGGCGAATCAGGTGGCGAAGCTGGGCGATGCCACCGACGAACAGCGGGAGTCCGTGTTCTGGACCGCGTTGATGCTGAACACCTTGTTCGGTCTGGTCGGCGCGGTCGTGCTCTATATCCTTGGCGAAACGCTGATGGTGCGTTTTTTCAAGATGGATGCGGAGCTGAAGAACGAAGTCATGATGGTCATGCCCTGGATTGCGGCATCGGTTCCGGTGACGACGATCAGCGGTGCGTTGACGGGCTGTCTGGAGGGGCGGGAGCGCTTCGGCGTATTGAACAGCGTGCAGGTCTTCAACACGTTTCTGTTCCAGACCCTGCCGCTGGCGGCGTCCTTTGCGTTTGGCGTGAAGCTGAATTACATGATTCCGGCCACGATTATCGCCGGCTCGACGGCGATCGTGCTGCTGTTCATCACCAACATTTTCCAGTTCCCGCTGCGTTTGCGCGGTCGTCCCAGCCTGAAGCTCGGACGTGAGTTGTTCGGTTATGGTGCGTGGGTGACGGTGACGAATCTGGCCAGTCCCTTGCTGGAATCATCGGACCGCTTCCTGATCGGCAGCCTGCTCGGCACAAAGGCGGTGGCGTACTACAACGTCCCCTACACGCTGGCGATTCGGCTGCGCATCATTCCGGGCGTGGTCGCGCGTACGATCTTTCCTCGCATGTCGGCCCTGCAACAGACCGATTCGGCGCGTTTCTTCGTCCAGACCGCTCAGGCCCTGTCCGCGTTCATGACGCCCTGCGTCGTGTTCGGATTGTTCGTGTTGGAGCCGTTCATGTCGGTCTGGGTCAATCCGGATTTCGCCATGGCGTCGGCGCCGATCGGGCGAATCATCATGCTGGGCGTCTGGATCAATAGTCTGGCCTTTATCCCCTCCACCTATCTTCAGGCGGTGGGGCGGCCCAATGTGATCGCGATTTTCCACGTGGTCGAGTTGTTGCCCTTCCTCGGCATTCTGTACGCGTTCACGCACTACTTCGGCCTGCCCGGTGCCGCCACCGCGTGGAGCCTGCGTGTGCTGATCGATGGCGTGCTGCTTTTCTGGGCGGCAAAGACCAGTTGGGAGATGGTGCGCAAGATCCTGCCGGCCATCGCCTTGCTGCTCGTGTCGTACATCGTCGCCGAGTTCACCGTGCATTCGCTGCTGCTGACGGCGATCACCGGCATCGTCCTGACGGCGTTGTCGCTGATCTGGGCCTGGCGCGTCGAGGAACGGCTTCGTACGGTGACGTCGAAGATCGCCGGCCGCCTGGGCTGGCGCGCGAGGCGGGCGGGCTGAGCCGATGGCATCGACCCGGACAGGGTCGGACGGCAGCAAGGTGCACCGGCGGACAACGCCGGGCAAACGGCGCGAACGGCGTGAAGTAAGGCAGCGGGGGATGCAATGAATCAAACAGTGAACACATCGATCAAGAAAGCGGACGTATCGGTCGCGCTGGCGGCGTACAAGGGTGAGCAATACATCCTGGAGCAACTCGAAAGCATCGCGCGGCAGACCGTATTGCCGCGCGAGGTCGTTGTCACCGACGACAGCCCCAATGATCTGACGGGCGACGTGGTCACGCGTTTCGCGGCATCGGCGCCGTTCGAGGTGCGCTACGAGAAGAACGTCGAACGGCTTGGTTATCGTGGCAACTTTTTCAAGGCGATCAGTCTCTGCCGCGGTGAAGTGGTCGCTTTCTGTGATCAGGACGATGTGTGGACCGAAGACAAGCTGGCCGTCATGGTGCCGCTTTTCGACGACCCCAAGGTGATGGTTGCCATGCACAACGTCGAGGTCGTGAATCAGACGCTGGCACCGCTGCCGGCGGCCAATGCGAAGCATTGGGCCTATGAAGGCCGTTACGAGGCGATGCAGCCGGACCCGTGGTATCTGTTGTTCGGCATGTGCGCGCTGGTTCGTCGCGTGGTCTTCACGGCACTCAAGGTGACCGATCGTCCGACCGATCACACCTGGCCGACGGAGACGATGTCGCACGACGAATGGGCCTGGGCGATGGGCACTGCCTTAGGTCGACTGGTGGCGGTGCCGCAAAAGTTGGCGCTGTATCGGCAGCATGAGACGAATACCGTTGGCGCGCCGGCGAGTCGGAATCGCCGGGAGAATTTGCTGCGGACGCTGGCGGCCGGTCAGGCGCAGTATTTATTGATGGCAAAGTGCTCGGCGCAGCGGGCCGCCGTCTTCGAGGGCGTTACCGCGCCTGAACTGCGCGATAATGCGCGACGGGCGGCCGATTACTATCGTCGGCTGTCCGCTAGTCTGACGCGACGGGCCGCGGTGTATAGCGCGGCGGCACCGCGTTGGCAACGCCTGGCGAGCGTCGGCACGATGGCATTGACGCTCGGGTACCGGTCGAAGCGCCAGGCCGGGCTGGGCGGCAAGGCTTTCTTGAAAGACATGTATGTGTGTTTGTTTACGGCGAACGAAACCGCCAAGTCCTGATTCCGATCGGCGACGCGATGCGTGTCATCGCCGCGGTTTTGTTTTTTCTTGAATATTATTTAGCCCTTCATTAAGGATTCGCTATGCTTCTCGTCACCGGCGGAGCCGGCTTCATCGGCGCCAATTTCGTCCTTGACTGGTTCAAGGCCTCCAGCGAACCCATCGTCAACGTCGACGCGCTGACCTATGCGGGCAACCCGGCGACGCTCGCGTCGCTGCACGACAATCCGGCCCACGTGTTCTCGCACACGGACATCCTGAACCGTGAGGCCCTGGATGCGCTGTTCGCGGAGCACAAGCCGCGCGCCGTCGTGCACTTCGCGGCCGAAAGCCACGTCGATCGCTCGATCCACGGCCCGGGCGCCTTCGTGCAGACGAACGTCGTCGGCACGTTCACGCTGCTGGAAGCCGCGCGTGCGTACTGGTCGACGCTGGAAGGTGCGGCCAAGTCCGATTTCCGCTTCCTGCATGTCTCGACCGACGAAGTCTACGGCTCGCTGAGCCCGACCGATCCGGCATTCACCGAAACGACGCCGTATCAGCCGAACAGCCCGTATTCGGCGTCGAAGGCCGGCTCGGACCATCTGGTGCGCGCCTACCATCACACCTACGGCATGCCGGTGCTGACGACGAATTGCTCGAACAACTACGGCCCCTACCAATTCCCGGAAAAGCTGATCCCGCTGGTCATCGCCAACGCGTTGGCGGGCAAGCCGCTGCCGATCTACGGCGACGGCAGCAATATCCGCGATTGGCTGTATGTGGGCGATCACTGCTCGGCAATCCGCGCCGTGGTCGAGAAGGGCGCGCCGGGCGAGGTGTACAACGTCGGCGGTTGGAACGAAAAGACCAATCTCGACGTCGTCCATACGATCTGCGCCTTGCTGGACAAGATCAAGCCGAAGGCAGCCGGCCTGTACAAAGACCAGATCACTTACGTGAAGGACCGGCCGGGCCACGATCGTCGCTATGCGATCGATGCGCGCAAGATCGAGCGCGAGCTGGGCTGGCGTCCGGCGCAGACCTTCGAAACCGGTATCGAGGCGACGGTGCGCTGGTATCTCGATAACCAGCCGTGGGTCGAGAACGTGATGTCCGGCGAATACCGCAACTGGGTGGATACGAACTACGCCGCCCGCGTGTAAGCAACAAGGCGCCCGTTTCCGCGAGACGGGCGCTTCGTGCGGCACGCCATGCAAGACCTTGCTCCACACCACACACTCCCGCGGTCGCCAGCAGGCGGCCGCGCAGAAGCGAACACAGCGCCCATAAGGAGGCCGCGATGGCACGTAAAGGCATCATTCTGGCAGGTGGCTCGGGTACCCGACTGCACCCCATCACGCACGTCGTATCGAAGCAATTGCTGCCGGTCTACGACAAGCCGATGATCTACTATCCGCTATCGACGTTGATGCTCGGCGGGATCCGCGACATCTTGATCATCTCGACGCCGGAAGACACGCCGCGCTTCCAAGCGATGCTCGGCGACGGCAGCCGTTGGGGCCTGAATCTGCAGTATGCGGTGCAGCCCTCGCCGGACGGCCTGGCGCAAGCGTTCATCATCGGCAAGGATTTCATCGGCAACGATCCGTCGGCGCTGATCCTGGGCGACAATATTTTCTACGGGCACGATCTGGTCAAGCAATTGGTCGCATCGAACCAGCAGGACGATGGTGCGACGGTCTTCGCCTATCGCGTGACGGATCCGGAACGGTATGGCGTGGTCGCTTTCGACGATCAGTTCAAGGCTTTGTCGATCGAAGAGAAGCCGGTCAAGCCGAAGTCGAACTATGCGGTCACCGGGCTGTACTTCTACGACAACCAGGTCTGCGACATCGCGGCTGAAATCAAGCCGTCGCCGCGTGGCGAGTTGGAAATCACCGATATCAACTCGCGCTACCTGAGCGACGGCAAGCTGAACGTGCAGATCATGGGCCGCGGCTTTGCGTGGCTGGACACCGGTACGCATGACTCGCTGCTGGATGCCGGCGCCTTTATCGCCACGTTGCAGAAGCGTCAGGGCACGGTGGTGGCCTGTCCGGAAGAAATCGCGTTCCGTGCAAAGTGGATCGATGCCGGCAAGCTGGAGGAACTGGCCAAGCCGTTGATGAAGAATGCGTATGGCAAGTACCTGCAATCGCTGCTGATGGAGTCTTTCTGATATGCCGATCACCGTCACTCAGACCGCCATTCCGGACGTCAAGATCATCGAGCCGAAGTCGTTCGGCGATGCACGCGGTTTCTTTTACGAGAGCTTCAACCATCGCGAATTCACGGAAGCGATCGGCCGCGATGTGCAATTCGTGCAGGACAATCACTCGAAGTCCGCGCAGCACGTGCTGCGTGGCCTGCACTATCAGATCCAGCATCCGCAAGGCAAGCTGGTGCGCGTGGTGGCTGGTGAAGTGTTCGACGTCGCCGTGGATCTGCGCAAGAGCTCGCCGACCTTCGGCAAGTGGGTGGGCGTGACGCTGTCGGCGGAAAACAAGCGACAGCTGTGGGTGCCCGAAGGCTTTGCCCACGGTTTTGTCGTGGTGTCCGAGTCGGCCGAGTTCCTCTACAAGACGACCGATTACTGGTTTCCCGAGTTCGAGCGCAGCCTGCTGTGGAGCGATGCGAGCGTGGGCGTGCAATGGCCGGTGCCGGAAGGCGTGGCGCCGTTGCTGGCGGCGAAGGACCAGGCCGGCAAGGTCTTGGCCGACGCCGAAGTGTTCGCCTGATGCATCGCATGTAAGGACGGCGGCGTCGTGCAGGCGACGCCCGAGCGAGTCCTCAAAAAGAGACACCGCACGTCGCGAGACGCCGGTGTCTTTTTTTATTGGATAGCGCTCCCACGCCAGGGCAGCCGCGCACCGGTAAGGTCACGCGCGCCGTTCACCGGTCTTCCGTATTCGGCTCGACCTGCGGCGCGTGATGGCGGCGTCCCCATGCCCGCCCCAGGCGAATCATCGGCTTTTCAAAGCCGTGATACGAGCACAGGGCCACGACGAAGACGACGAGCAAGCTGATCGGCATCTGCCCGCTCCACGTGTGGTTGTGTCCGGTCAGGAACATCTGCTGCCAGATATAGAGGCTGTACGAGAGCGCGCCGAGGCCCGCGACCCATCGGAGGTTCAGGAACCGGCCCAGTGGCGTCTCCGGGCACCGTACAACCCATAGAAGCAGCATCGCCACACACAGGTTTTCCAGAGACCAACCTACTGTTAGCTGATATTTGCCGCCGAGGTAGTGCGTGATGATCGGCGAGATCAGGAAGGCGTAGAGGATCGCCAGCAAGGGCAGGCGCCAGCGGAGTGCTGTTTCCAGTGCCCGTTCGAACCATGCGTCGTGATAGCAGAGGGCGATGAAGCATCCCATCATCAGGCTGTCCATCCGCGTGTGCAGCATGAAGTAGACGAACAGGTGCAGATTGTCGAAGGCGGCGTACTGCGCGATCCGGATCAGCGGGCCGGTGACGATCACGACAAGGGCGAACCATTTGGCGTGGCGTCGGTTCAAGGCCAGGAAAATGAAGGGCCAGAATAGATAGAACTGTTCCTCGATGCTCAACGACCACATATGGCCGACAAACCAATTGCCGGCTTTCAGGCGCGAATCGGCGAACAGCGAATCGTAATCCTTCATGAAAAACAGGCCGCGCAGCAGGGAAGGCCAGGTGATGTCGATTGCATCGGTGGCGCGCAATATCGCGACCACCGCCACATACAGCAGGGCCACCGGCGCAATACGAAAGATACGGCGCCGATAGAAGTCCCCCATCGACACATGCCCGCGATCGTCCTCCGCGATCAACAGGCGCGTGATCAGAAAACCACTGATAACGAAGAACACCAATACGCCGAATCCATCGTTGCCGAAGAGCGTGGCGAACCATTTAGTCAGCGCCCCATGCTCCGGTACGGTACCCATGGCGTGGCCGATCAGGACGAGGCAGATCGAGATGGCACGCAAACCATCGAGGGACGGGATGCGTTTGCTCGCGGCCGCGACCTTCGGTAGGGCGGATTCGCGCGTCGGATGCGTGTGGGAAGGGGGGGCGGCCTGGCTGACATCGTAGTCGGCGTGACGCGCACCGGTCTGGCTGGGGACGACGGAGTGCTGGCCGGCCGAAGTCAATCGACGCAGCCAGCCCGCGATACCCCTCATTGGCGCGTTGCGGCGCTTGCCGCTTCAGCCGTCGTGCCGGGTGCCGCCGGCGAGGACACGCCCGAGCTGGCCGGCATGTCGACGGATGCGACTTGCGCCGCGGGGCGTACCGGTTGACCGCCGTTGGGTGCAAACGTCGCGCCGCGTAAGGTGACGCCTTCCGTCGCAACAGCGCTGCCGCTTCCCGACGTCGCCGCGAGATGGGCCGTCTGAGCCGCGATGGAGGTCGCGGCGGGCAGCGGGTCCTCGGGCAGCATGAATCCGCCGACGACCTCGAGTTTCTTCATGACATTGTGGCAATAGACGTCCGGATCGAAGCGCGCGCGGGCGCTGGCGTAGCCGCGCTCGATCAAGCCATGGGCGACTTCCGGCGTAGTGCGAAGCTTTTCGATCTGCTCGGCCAGCAGATCGGCGCGATTCGGCTCGATCAGGATGCCGTCTTGTTCCGGCGTGATGATTTCGAGCGCGCCGCCAGCGGCGGCGGCAACGATCGGCCGACGTGCCAGCATCGCTTCGACGATCACTCGACCAAACGGTTCCGGCGCGATCGACGTATGCGCGATCACGTCCATGGCACTCATGGCCGCCGGCACGTCACGCTGAAAGCCGAGAAAGTGCACGCGGTGGGCGATACCGAGTTTCTGCGCCTGCGCTTTCAGTTGCGCTTCATAGGCGTCCTCGCCGAACAAGGCCGCGCCGACGAGCACCGCGTGCGCGTTCGGCGTTTTCGCAATAGCATCGAGCAGGACGTGCTGCCCCTTCCATTGCGCCAGGCGGCTGAAGGTGCCGACGAGAAACGCGTCTGCCGGCAAACCGAATCGCGCACGCAACTCCGCGCGTGGGGTCGCGTTGACGACGTCGAACGGGGCCGCATCGATCCCGTTATAGACGACGCTGACGCGATCGCGCGGCAGCTTGGTCAGTGCAAGCCAGGCATCGGCGGACGCTTTGGAATTGGCGATCACATGCGTCAGGAACAGTTTCGAGCACCACTGAATCACGCGCAGCCGATCCGCGCCGAAGTGATCGGGTGACACGATGTCGCGCAGGTGCCAAACCACCGGTCGGCGCGCGAGGAATCCAACCACCGCGCCGATGACCATCGCCTTCTGCGTATTGGCATAGACCAGGCGACGCGAACGCGCCTGCTTGACCAATTGCCAGGACAGATTCAACGCCGACTTGACGGTGCCGAACGACAAGGCACGGCCGCCATCCTTTTTCATATTGTTGAGCGTGCTGTCGCCCAGGATCGAGACGGCGACGCCGGCTTCCTGCAGGCGTTCACGGAACGGCCCGTCGGTAAACAGCACGACATTGCACGCGCTACGGATGCGCTTGCAGACCTCCAGCAGCGACAGCTCGGCTCCGCCCATGACGCCGCTTTGGTCCAGTACCAATATCTTCTTGCGATCGTCGTCCGACGCGGAGGTCGGGGTGTTCGGTGTAGTAGGCATCGTTTTTATCCGTTAATCCGGTGTCACTGTGGCATCGATGCGCCCGGATAGGTCTGGTTGTCTTGTTTCTCTAAAAAAAATATAACAAAGAAAAGAAACCGGGGTTTTTACTGAATGTAAGTGGATCGCCGATGACGAGGGGCATGGCGGCGTGGTGCGAGGCGCGCACTGTCTGACGACGTGCGCGCCGTGGCTGCCCGGCTCAGAGCGCGCGTCGCCCCGCGCTGCGTTCCTGATACCGGCGCCATGCGGAAAGCAAACGATAGGGGTCGAGGAAGTTCAACTGACGCAGACGGCGATAGGCGTGTACCAGACGTCCTCGCCCATTGCGCCATTGCTGCTCCTGCACCTCCCGCGGGGACTTGCGCTGCTGCCAATCGAAAATGCGCTTGGTGCGTGCGGCTTGGCGCGGCAGGTCGAAATGCACGACATAGGCGTATCGATCGACCGCGGTGTCGTTGGCCCCCGCACCATGCAAGGTCCGGCCGTGATGCAAGGTGCAGCCGCCTACCGGCAGCGGGCAGGCCACGGCGGTGTCAGGATCGAATCCTTCCGCGCATTCCAGACCATGCTGCCCGATTTGACGACGATGCGGCAAGACCGACAGGCGATGCGAGGCGGGAATGAATTTGAGACAGCCGTTCTCCTCGTCCACCGGCTGTAGCGGCAGCCAGAAGCTGACTTCGCGATACTCCATGTTTGGATCGCGAAACGCTTCGTCTTGATGCCAGGGCGTCACGGGTCCGTCGTGCGCGGGCTTGAAGAAGATGTGGTCGCCGCTGAATCGCGCCCCAGGCCCCAGAACTTGTCGCGCCAAGGTCTTCAGGCGCTGGCGGTAGGCCGTGCGCCGCAGACGGGGCTCGTGATTGCTCGGATGCAACATCTGCGTCAGCGCCGACTTGGTCAGCGCCTCTCCCCCGACGAAGTCGAATAGCGCCCCTTCCTCGGCCCCAGCCTTTCGCGCCAGAATGCCTTCCAGATAGTGGCGAATTTCGTCGATTTCCTCGGGCGCCGCGATGTTGGACAACGGCAGGAAGCCGTTGTCTTCATAAAAACGCAGCTTGGCGTCGTCGAGGCCGCGTTCGTCCATTGCGATTGGATTCATGATGTCGTCCGTACGAGTTTTCGTTACCGGTCGGGAACGGCATCGAACGCGCTGGCGTCATGTGCTCACGCAGCGTCTCCCGTTCCCCGGCGGTTAGGATGCATTCTCTGTTTCCCAGATTGTTATCAATATACAAACGTTTGTAAGTGCGTCGAATAACCGCATAATTCATGCCAAAGCAAGGAACTTGCTACGCCTTACCTGTTCCGGCATCGGAAATTATGGCTATGCGAATGACTTCGAACGGTAATAGACGGTTCAGTATTACAGCTGCGGGGATTTGATACATTTTGTTGCAAATGATACGGGTGGCGACAAAAATACCTGTTCGTAACTATGGTGCCTATTTCGGTAATTCAAACGAATGTATGAGATGATAATTGCGAGGACAGGCGAGGTTTTCCGATTTGGAAGAACCGATGGTGGCGACTTTGCGGGCCCAAGAAGGTGTATCAGGATCGTTACAATTTATCGCTTCCCAAGGATTTACAATTTGATAGAATTTTTTGACTGAAGCGGTCGCATGTTCGGAAATAAATTCCCGACTATGCGCGAAACCGCAGCCACATCGGTTTCTTTTTCCGGTGTGGACAATATTGTCGGTATTTGCGTTAAAAGAGTTTGGAACGCCCAAAAAAGGGTGGGGCCGACGCTGCGCGATCTATCGCGCTGCCGGTCTTACCGGGGTAAACCGAGCCTCGCGGCAGGACGTGCGCCGTGGAAATGACCGGGGAATGAAGGGATCGGGGGATCCATGCGACCAAGGCGCCAAGGTGCGTCACGTCGCGTGTCCAGGTACTTGCGTGACCGGAGACACTTTCTGGTGACACGGCCAATGCCGCCATTACACACAATGGAGAACGGTAATGGTCGAAATGATTGGGCGGTTGGCGGCTTTGGTCGTCATGATTTATTTGGTGATATCGGTAGGCTCGGCATTGCGAATGTATTTTGTACATAGCCGATATGTGCATGTCGAATTTGCCGGTAAAAAATGGCGCAGTTTCGGAGAATGGGCGCCAAGGCAATATCGGCGTTTGATTGGATTGCGGTGGGCCGCGATAGCCGGTTTGCTCGTGTGGGTGACACTGCTATTCGTGCCTGCGTTGTATTCGTAATTTCCTCATAATTTATCGATAGACATGGTTCGACGTATCCGCGTTGAACCATGTCGTTTTATCGAATGGCAGCGGCATGCGCCGTTGCACGCGACCGGGGGTATCCGTGGAGTATGTGCAGACCGCTGCGGTGTTGGTGATTCTGATTTATGTGACGTACTCGTTCGGGATGGCTGCCTCCGCGCATCGGCGGGGGGAGCCTTTCGTTCTTCAGGAAGCCGGCACGCCGCTGTTGCGCTCATTCGGCGACTGGGCGCCACGCAGTCTGCGGATGCTGATGCTATTACGCCGTGTCGCGCTGGCCGCCGTCGTCGTGCTGGGCACGTCGGCGCTGTGCACCCGGTTCGTTTGATCGATGGATCATCTATTCGCCACCGCCGCCTGGATCTCGGTTGCCGCGCGATTGATGATCGGCCTTGCCTGCCTGCTGCCGTGGGCCAGACCCAGGCCAGCCGTCGGCACGGCCGCCACGCGCCGTCCCCGACAAGGCCGTCGCGACAGTGCGTTGCTGTTTTCCAACCTATGGATGGTGACGGCCTTTGCGAGCTGGGCCGCGGACGCAGTGATACAGTCCTAGCCGGGTGCCTTCTTTTCGGTTCCCGTCGCGTGGGAAACCGCCTTTCTGTTTGACGGATCGCGTCGAAATCTCATTCTGACTTGCTATTATGTGACGCCGCCGACAATGGCGACGGTGCCGGCGCTGCTTCGTCCAGTCGATGTGATCTCGATTGGACTGAGAGGGTGCCGTCGTCGCATTGTCGGCATTGCCGATCACACCCGTATCCGATTGCCGACACTAGCCGATGACGACCGCCTTCGATCCCAAGACGCCCCTTGCTGAACTGGCGCATGCGCTTGCGCAAGGAACCCTCACCAGCCGCGCGCTGACCGAAACCGCGCTGGAGCGCATCGCCGAAGCGGGCGGCAATGGGGGGCATGCCTTCATTTCGGTCGATGCCGACGGTGCGCGGGCGCAAGCCGATGCCATCGACGCGCAACGCAAGGCCGGTGCCGAGCTGTCGCCGTTGGCCGGCTTGCCCGTATCGATCAAGGATCTGTTCGACGTCGTCGGTCAACCGACGCGCGCCGGCTCGGCCGTGTTGGCGGACGCCGCGCCGGCGACGCAGGATGCCGAAGTGGTGACGCGTTTGCGCGCGGCCGGCGCCGTGCTGATCGGTCGCTCGAACATGAGCGAGTTCGCTTTTTCGGGATTGGGCATCAACCCGCATTTCGGCTCGCCGCTGTCGCCGTGGCGGCCCGAGGAGCGGCGCGTGTCGGGCGGCTCCTCGTCGGGCGCGGCGGCATCGGTCGCGACCGGGATGGCGGCATACGGGCTGGGCACCGATACCGGCGGCTCGCTGCGTATCCCGGCGGCCTTCTGCGGACTGACCGGGTTCAAGCCGACCGCCAATCGCATTCCGACGCAGGGCGGCATCCCGCTGTCGATCACCTTGGACTCGTTCGGTGCCATCGCGCCGACCGTGCAGTGCTGTGCCATCGTCGACCAGATTCTGGCAGGCGCGCCGCAGCAGGCGGCCGCGTTGGCGGTGTCGTCGGCGGCAGGTCGTGCGAGCAAGGCTGAGCGCGCAGCTGGCATCGCCGGTCGCCGTTTCGCCATCCTCACCAATGTCGTCATGGATGGGGTCGAGCCGGAAGTCGAGCGCGCGTTCGAAGCGGCGCTGGCGCGCTTGAGCAATCTGGGCGCGGAATTGGTCGATATGCGTTTCGATACGCTGGATCGGCTGGCCGCGATCAACAAGTTCGGCTTTTCACCGATGGAATCGTGGTGGTATCACCGCGCATGGACGGCGACGCGTGCCGAGTCGTACGACGCGCGCGTGTTGGCGCGGATCCGCGCGGGCGAGGCCGCAACGGCCGCCGACTATCTGGACTTGCTGGCGGCACGTCGCGGCGTCATCGCCGACGCGGCGAAGGCATTCGAAGGCTATGATGCCATCCTGATGCCGACGGCGCCGATGCTGCCGCCGCAGATCGACGACCTGAAGCAGGATGCGGCCTTCTTCGCCGCGAACGGTCGGGCGCTGCGCAACCCGAGCATCATCAACTTTATCGACGGCTGTGCGCTGTCGGTCCCGGCGCCGGCGTATGACGACGCGCCGGTCGGTCTGATGGTGGCCGGTTTGCACGGGCAAGACGCGTCGATCCTGGCGCTCGGCGATGCGATCGAGGCCGGCCTGCTGAGCTGAACGGCAAGGCCGTTCCGGCCTGTCAGTCGATGCCGTGGAAGACGGCGTCATCGACGCCGATATAGGCCGGCGATTTCCAGTTGGCATCGCGCATCGAGCGGCCCACCAGATTCTCGACGCCCATCAGCGTAGCGAAGATCGCCATGCGCACCGGAATACCGTTATCGGTCTGACGGAAGATGGCGAGGCGCGGATCGTGGTTCAAGTCCGTGCTGAGGTCGTTGGCGCCGGGCCGGCCATCGCGCGGCAGCGGGTGCATGATCATCGTGTCCGGGCCGCAGACCGATTCCACCAATGCCTGGTTGATCTGGAAATCGGGCGTATAGCCTTCGAACGATTCGTCGGTGAAACGCTCTTTTTGAATGCGGGTGGCGTAGACGACATCGGCGCCGCGCAGACCTTCGCGCAGATCCGTCGTTTGCACGACCGTGTGATTGCGCTCGCCCAGCTTCTCGACGATATAGGCCGGCATTTCCAGCGTCGGTGGCGAGATCAACGTGAAGCGCAGATTCTTGTACAGCGCCAGCAGCTTGCTCAACGAGTGCACGGTCCGACCGTACTTCAAGTCGCCGACCATGGCGATATGGGCGCCGTCGACGATCTTGCCGATTCGCGAGAATTCGCGTTGGATCGTGTACAGGTCCAGCAGCGCCTGGCTCGGGTGTTCGCCCGGACCGTCGCCGGCATTGATCACCGGGATATTGGTGGCGCGCGCGAATTCCTCGACCGAGCCGCGTTCCGGGTGACGCACGACCATCGCATCGACATAGCCGGCCATCACACGGCTGGTGTCGTAGATAGACTCGCCCTTGGCCATCGACGAGAACGTGAAACCGGTGGTGTCGCAGACCGAGCCGCCCAGACGGGAGAAGGCCGCGCCGAAGCTGACGCGCGTCCGGGTGCTGGCCTCGAAGAACAGATTGCCCAATACGGCGCCTTCGAGCACGCGGCTGATCTTCTGGCGGCGGGCGATCGGCTGCATGATGTCGGCCAGGCGGAACAGGTCTTCGGCGCTTTCGCGCGAGAACTGGTCGACCGACAGCAATTGCGGACGGCCTTCGAATTGGATCGGGCAACCGCTGCCCGGGTATGCGCTTTGCGCAGCCTGGCCGTCGGCCGGTCGCGTCAGGATCTCGTTGACGAAACGCTCGACGATTTCCGGCATCCCGCGCGACTCCGCCGATTCCGCCGGCAGCAACCACGTATCCAACGCGCGACGCGAAACGCCGATCCGGCTGGCGAACGCTTCACGGGTCATGTTCAAGCGACGCATGGCATCGCGCAGGAAGGTTTGTTGCGGCACGCTCATAGGGCTCTCCGATCGTCTGTACGCGATGCGTATATTAGTCGATGGAGATGAAACGTCAAGCGTCGGATGCAAAATCCTTTGCGAAAAACGTTACAGAAGCTTGCCCGGATTCATGATGCCGTTCGGATCGAACAGTTTCTTGATGTCGCGCATCAATCGCTGCTCCAGTGCCGACTTGTGCTGCAGGAAGTGCGAGCGCTTCAATTGGCCGATGCCGTGCTCGGCGCTGATGCTGCCGTTGAAGCGCGCGACTTCCTCCAGGACCGCGTCGGTGACGAGATCGCCTTGCGTGTGGGAGGTCGATGCATTGGCATCGTTGCCTGCGTGCGATGCCGCCTGCGTGAAGAAGTCGGTCGGCGCGCCAGCAGGGCGAGAGACGTTGTAGTGCAGATTGCCGTCGCCGAAATGGCCGAAGACGAAGAGGCGCAGGTCCGGTACCGTCTGCGCGAGACGGGCGCCGGCCGCATCGAGAAAGGCCGGCAACGCTTCGATCGGCACCGACACGTCGTGCTTCAAATGCGCGCCGTCACGCTTCTGTGCCTCCGAGATTTCCTCGCGCAGGCGCCAGAACGCCGCCAGTTGCGCCAAGGTCGCCGAGACGGCGGCATCCTGGCACAGGCCGTCTTCGAGTGCCTGTCCCACGACCTCCTCGACCAGCGCGATCAGGGCGCCTTCGTCGGCCGTATCGGCCAGTTCCAGCAGCACATAGCCGTCATGCGCTTCGTTGAACGGCGCCCGTACGCCTTCGACCTCGCGCAGCACCAGTTCGAGGCAAGGGTGCGTGAAATATTCGAAGGCCTGGACGCGCTGACCGCATCGCTTGAACACCAGGGAGTAAAGGTCGAGCGCCTGTTGCGGCGTTTCGACCGCGGCCAGCACGACGGTTCTTACGCCGTTGCGCGGATACAGCCGCAGCGATGCCGCCGTGATGATGCCCAACGTTCCCTCGGCACCGATCAACAACTGCTTCAGGTCATAGCCGGTGTTGTCCTTGCGCAGCGTGCGCAGGCCTTCGAAGATTTCGCCGTTCGGCAGCACCGCTTCGACACCGAGCACCAGTTCGCGTGTCATGCCATAGCGGACCACATTGACGCCACCGGCATTCGTCGACAGATTGCCGCCGAGTTGGCAGGACCCTTCGGCCGCGAGGCTCAATGGCAAGAGGCGCTCGGCATCGGCGGCGATGCGCTGCAGATCGGCGAGGATGCAGCCGGCCTCCGCGGTCACGACGTTCGCGATGGTATCGACGCTGCGCACCGCATTCATCCGGTCCAGGCTCAGGATGACGCTGAGCGGCCGGCCTTCCGCGCCGGCTTTGGCTGCCGACTCCGGCGCCGCGCCGCCGCACAGGCCGGTATTGCCGCCGCGCGGTACGACCGGCACGTGCGCGGCATTGCAGAGGCGCAGGCAGGTGGACACTTCGGCCGTGGTGCGCGGGCGAACCAGCGCCTGCGCATCGCCGCGATAGAGGCCGCGCCAATCGCTTTGCCAGGGGGCAAGGAGCGCCGGGTCGGTCGTCACGACGTCGCTGCCCAGGGCATCGACAAGGCAGGACAGGAAGCCGGCATCGGGTTCGGCGCAATGCGGGGCGGCGGCGGGGGACGGCGTGCGTAAATCGTTCATGACCACATCAGGACAATAAGCGAAAAACGGAAGCGGGTCGGCGGTGCGGACCGCCGACTCCGGGATTCCGGCGGCGGCGTGACAGAAGCGCGGTCGGCGGGTAGGCCGGGACGCTCATGGCGTTTCGATTGTACGCCGTTGGCGATCGAACGCTGCCAGGACACGCGAAACCGGCATCAATCCGCGCCAGTAGCGCTCCTTCCATTTCGTTGTCGGCAGCAGCGGCATGGGCAGGACGACCATGTTGTAGGCGTTCGATGCCGTGGTTGCAGCAGGCGCGAGGAGGGCGTCGGGGCGCCTGTCCGCGTCTGCCCGCGTCGTGCTATCGGCCGCGTGACGGCGCGGATGCCAGCGTTGCGCCAGTCCCTTGCGGGGGAATACCGACAGCGTGGGGATATCGAGGGCCGATGCGAGATGGCCGATACCGGAGTCGTTGCCGATGAACCAGCCCGACGTGTAAAGGAAGCTGGCCAGGTCCGGCAATGCGGCAAACGCGGCCACGTCGATCCCCTCCGCGCGCCGACGCCAGGCGTCCGCGTCGTCCGGAGGCACGGCAAAACACGGTTGCAGGCCACGACGCTGCAAGCCTTGCGCGAGGCGCACGAACTTGGCGGCGTCCCAGGTCTTGAACGTGTTGCTGGCGACCGGGTGAATCACGACACGTCTGGCATGCTCGCGATGGTGCAGCGGGCCAGGCGGGCGCATGCCATTACCCAGCGGCCGAGCGACGCCGGCGCTGTCCGCCGCCGTATCGCGCAGGCCGAGATGGGTCCGTCCCGCCGCCATCAAGGCGAACAGGACGTGCGCACGACTATAAAAGCCGGGGAGCTCGACCAGACGCAGGAGACGCGGGGCCGCGATCGGATCGTCGGCCAACAGGCGGCCGGCCATCGGTCGGGGAAACATCTGCACGATCCGGGCGAAGCTGCCGAGCAAGACATCGCGGGCGGCGTCGTCGATCGGATCCGGCAGATAGCGGTCCGCGGGAATATCGGGGAACCAGTGCCGGAGCGGATAAATCACGCCGCCGATCAGCGTCAAATCGTCGCCCTGACGCAACAAATCGCGTAGCAGGACCATCAGGTACATCGAGTCGCCGATGGCATGCGGCATGACGACTCCGATACGCGTTGCTTTCTGCATTCTCGTCGGTAAATGGCTGTCTGGACGGGAGTTTATCGCGATATTGGCCGGAGCAACGAAGCGGCGGCGTTGGCAACGCGGGTAGACGGCGTCGCCGATTCAGCGGGCGCCGGTGTCAACCGGTCGCTGCCACGGCGCGTTGTCTCGGGAAGAATTTTGAGATTATGCAGATTGCTCGTTTCGTGCACCGTCCAACGGTTAGCGGGGCGAACGGGCCGGACGTCGTCCGCCATCCCCTTTTCTATCGAAAACGTCATGTCTGAAGAGTACGAGATCCACGGGCCGCACGATCATGCGGTCGAGCACGCCGGCCATGCCCATGCCGAGGGTCATGAGCAGGATCGTGGCGCCGCGTGGATGGCCGTGATGACGGCTGTGCTGGCCAGTGTCGGCGCGATTTTTTCGTATCAGAGCGGCACGAACGAAAATCAGGCGCTGTACTACAAGAACGAAGCCGCGATCCGGAAGACCGAGGCATCGAATCAGTGGGCCTATTACCAGGCCAAGGGCGAGAAGCAGAACCTTGCCGAACTGGGCGCGGCGTTGACGGCGTCGAATCCCGAGATGCTGGCGAAGTTCCAGGCCGATGTGCAGAAGTACCGTACGGAGAAGCAGCCGATCCGCGCGAATGCGGAAGCGATCGAGAAGCAGGTCAAGATCGATGACGAGCGCAGCGAATCGCTGATGCATCACCATCATCGGTGGGCGCAGGCGACCACGGCGATTCAGATCTCGATCGGTCTGGCCGCTGTCGCGTTGTTGACGCGGCGCCGCTGGATGCGTTTCCTCTCCGTCGGCGTCGCGGCGGTCGGCGTTGCAACAGGCTGCATCGCGCTGTTCGCGCATTAAGGCCTAGGAAGGCGTACGGTCGATCAGTTCGTTCGATGGCAAATCTTCATTGACGATCTTGCGGGCGCATTCGATGCCCGCCACCGGCTGCGCATCGGCGGCCATTCGACCGATCTGCACCAGCACGCTCGCCTGATCCCAGTAGGTCTGCAGTCGATGAATCTTCTCGCCGCGGAAGGTCACGACGCAGACCAGCGGGACTTCAATATAGCGCTGCGTGGGGGCGACCCCCGGCAGCAACCAATCGATCACATTGCTGTGCGTCAGCGACAGCAAGGCCTCCTCGACCAGCTGCGTCGCGCCGACGGTGCGTGACAACGGCAGCATCCGCGTGTCGGCCGGCATCTGTCCGACGAAATGGTCGCGATAGAACGCCGCCACGCCTTCCCGGCCAGCGCCGCCCGTGCGCGTGGGTACGTGATTCAGATAGGGCGCATCGACGAGTCCCTCCATGATCGCGTCCACATCCTTCTCGTCCATCGTCTGGCGCACATGGGTATCCCATAGCAGCGACAGATCGAAGTACGGTCCCATCTCGCGCTTCAGCGCGCCCATCGTTCTCTGGTGGGCGATGGTCGCGGCCGGACGGTTGTACGAGTCCGTGCCCCGACGCGCAAAGCCTCGTTCGGCGCGCGGATAGACGTAGACCTCGACATTACGAGACGCGGCGAAATGCGCCGCGATGGCATCGCGGTCGGTATCGGTGACGAATTTGTCGTTGTCCGGCAGATGCAGCACCAAGCGGCCGGATGCCTTATCCGCTTCGTCGAGATGTTCTTCGATGCCGGTGCCGTAATACGACACGCCGCACCCGACGCCTTCGAGCCGGCAGGCGGCCAGATAAGCCAGCCGGCCACCGAGCGAATAGCCGACGACCGACAGGCCGCCGGGCGCTTCGCCCTTGTTCGGGCCGACCGGCGCCGTATCGTGTCGTGCGTCTTTGTCCAGGCTCGCTGCCGCAGTGCCGCGACGGCCGCGCCATAATGCCGCGCCGGCGCTGAGCAGACCACGGCCTGATTCCCGCGGCGCTTCCGTCGGCGCATCGCTGCGCTCACTGCGATCGCTTCGATCGCGGCGGGCGGCGACCGATGCCGTCGTCTCATCGCGGACTTCGGGGCGGCCGCGCAGCGCTTCCAGCGTGGCCGCGATGTCGTCGACGCCCAGATCGAAGTCGTAGGCCTGGCTCAGGCGATAGGCGCGCTGCCAATCGCCGCTGGTGTAGTCGAATTCGAGTGCCGCCTCTTCGCGCCAGTACAGGTCCGGCACAGCCACCACATAGCCTTCCTCGGCGTAGATATTGGCCAGTTCACGCATGGTGCCGTTCGCGCCGAAGATCTCATGGCAGAGTACGAGGCCGGGGCCCGTGCCACGCGGTGGCAGCGCCAGATAGGCGCGGAAATGCCCGCCGTCTTTCGACGGAATCGTAATGTACTCGGAGGCCATCGGCCTTCTCCCTCTTGCTTCGTGCGTTCAGTATCGCGCATCCGGATGGACGCGCCCATCCCCGTCGCGGGGGGCGTCCAGCGGATCGGCCAGGCGCGGCTCGCGTTGTTCGCGTGCCGCATGTTCCTTGCGCAGATCGGCCAGCATATTGCAGAACAGCGCGCCTTGTTCGATCGCGTCGTCGAGCGCGATATGCGTATGCGGCAGGTCGTCGAACCAGTGACGCGGGAATCGGGGCTTGATGCTCTTGCGGAATGGCAGGCCGGTCATCGCAAAGGCGAGGGTCTTGATGTCCAGCGCAGACCAGGAGAAAGGGCAGCGATCGACGAAGCGCATCATGTACCAGAACATGAAGGTGAAATCGAATCCGGCGGGAAATGCGACGAATACCGGCTTGCCGGGCAAGGCCTCGACCCATTCGACATAGGCCGGCAGGACATCCTCCGGCTTGCGGAGGTCAGTGCGGCAGGCCGCCCACGCGTCCGGCTGGGTCTTCCACCACGCCGCCTGCGTCGGGTGGGCGTCGGCGCCAGGCAGCGTTTCCAGATTGGCCGAGAACGTGGCGATCAATCGCTTGTCCGCCGTGTAGGCGGCCGATGCGAAGCTCAGCATCGAATGGGGGCCGGGGATGGGTCCGTCCGCCTCGACATCGGTGCTGACATAGATCTCTTCGCTCATCGGGCAATGCTCCATCGGTTACGGTCTAGGGTTTACTGCGTATTTCAAAAAGTGCAGGAACTGCAAATCATTGTAACGACAACATGCACAGCCGCACGGCTGTCTTAAAGTAGCGCAATCCGTGGGGCGGGCGGTCTTATTTCCCGCAGCCGCGTGCGGGTTAAGGGGCATGAACAAGCATTATTCAGCCTCGTTTTTGCTGTTTTCGGTCTAATCGTGGCAAATAAGCGCGTAATAGTTGCCGATTTCACCGTTAATCGGCCGTCAAAAGCGGCTGAGGAATGAGTTCGGGTATAATCCGTTCACACGCTGCGTGCGTGTTCTCATTTTGTCCATCAAACGGCGCGAACGAGCGTGCCGGCTGATGAACAGCCAAGCATCAGTTGCCGTTGCGCAGACGGATCTTACGCTGCCGGTATATCGCGTTTTTAGCCTAGCGATATCCGGCCAGTCGACGATCCGGCAGTTCTGCGCGGCGGCGATGAGTTTCCCGCGCCGACCTTGTGTCGGTGCAACACGTTCCACCCGGGCTCGTTGCAACGCGGCATGCGTGCCGACGATTGACGAGACAGTTCTTGCTGCGTGTCACCTGACACGTCGTCCGGGGGAGCCAAGCGTTGTCGTGGTGTGGTGACAGCTGGCGGACGGTGCGTTCTGTATGAGCGTTTCCGTGTTCGATCAAACCAGTCTGCGATCCACACCGCCGATGCGGAATCGGGAGGGCGTAGGCCGTCATCCCGTCCTGTCGTCGGAGACAACGCGTTGGAGTCTGGTGATAACGACCGATATGCGGTTGCGCCAGACGTGAAAATAACCGGGTGGAGACGGTCATAGAGCCGTTACCGGTGCTTCAGCAGAGAAGTGGAACGGGCAGGTTCACGCGCCTGGCGCGATGCGTTGCATCGCGAGGGGACGCGTGACTTGTCCGCATTGCACAGCGCATTCGGCTCCTGACGAGTCGTGATGCACTGCGCAATGGCCCTCCCTTGCCGTGGCGGTGTCGTCCCTACGTTTCATGGACGACCCTACCGCGGTCATCTGCCGTCGTGCCGGCCACCCTGAGCGTCCCGTCGTCGTTTGATGGACCGCTCAGCCATAGGTGAACGGCACGTCTATGAACGCACGACTGACCCGCCGCGTCGGCTTTTCCCTGATGGGACAAGCTGCCGTGAGCATCCTGGCCACGCTGGTGGTGGCCGGTTGCGCCACGCAGCCCGACGGCGACACGATCAGCCAGAACTCGCTTCGGCTAGATGGCATCCGCACGATCCATGCCACGTCCGAGGCGCCCGCTGCCGGAACGCGCAATGCGCTGTTGTCCGACTCCTTGCGCCATACCTTGGCCGAGATGAAGGTGCCGCCGCTGACGGCCGGCGTGGCGGATCGCTATGCGATGACGTCCTGCGTGGAAACCGCCGGTCAACCGGCGAAGCGCGCCCATCCGAACTGTGCCGTGCCCGGCCAGCAAGGGTCGATCGCGCAGCAATTGGCGGATCTTGCCGATTCGACCGCGCTGGCGAGCAATGACGACGACGATGATCTGACCACCGCATCCGACGATGCCGCGGGCCGCGATGGCGCGCTGTCGAATGCAGCCCCGATCACGGCCGATATTCCCGATACGTCGAACTTCCACCAGACCGGCAATGCCTCGTGGTACGGCACCCGCTTCCACGGGCGCAAGACGGCTAGCGGCGAGCGTTACGACATGCATGAATTCACGGCGGCGCATCGCAGCCTGCCGCTGATGAGCTATGTTCGCGTGATCAATACGCAGAATCACCGCTCGGTCATCGTCAAGATCAACGATCGCGGTCCGTTCAGCCGTCATCGCGTATTGGATCTGTCCTCGGCGGCCGCTGCGGCCTTGGGCATGCAGAACCGCGGTACCGGCAAGGTGGAAATTGTCGGTATGTCGCCGTCCGAGGCCCGCGCGGCCTTGACGCAACCGATGCTCGCATCGAACTGATTCGCTGTCGGATCGGCTGGCCACTCAGCCAGCGTCCGATAGCGGGGCCTGGCTGGATGGCCATCGTCCAGTCGGTGATCGCCCGATAGACCGTCGCGCCCTTACTGGCGGTCACTCCGCCCCGTCTTCTTCCCCGTCGTCTTCTTCCTGATCCTCTGCCGCCGCACTGCTCCACGACAACGCGCGTGTATAGAGCGCATTGCGCGACGCGCCCGTTACTTTTGCCGCGACGCGTGCCGCTGCGCTGACCGGCAGCTCCTCCAGCAGCGCGCGTAGCAGGGGATCGTGTGCGTCCAGACCGCCTTCCTCGGCATCGGCCGATGCGCCCTCGATCACCAAAACGAACTCACCGCGCCGCCGATTTGCATCGGCAGCCAGCCAATCTGGCCCTTCGGCTAGCGTGCATACGTGCAGGCTCTCATGTAATTTCGTCAATTCCCGCCCGATCAATACACGGCGCTCCCCGCCCAGCGCGTCGCGCGCCGCGGCCAGCATGTCGTCGATCCGATGCGGGGCTTCGTAGCACACGAGGGCATGCCGATGGTGCGCCAGCGATTGCAGCGCGCTGGCGCGTTGCTTCGGCTTCGATGGCAGGAAGCCGATGAAGGTGAAGGTCTCGGCCCAAGCGCCTGCCGCGCTGAGTGCGGTGATCGCGGCGCTCGCACCGGGCAGCGGTACGACCGGATAGCCCTGCGCGCGAGCGGCCTCGACGAGGCGGGCGCCCGGATCCGAAATGCCGGGCGTGCCGGCATCGGAGACGAAAGCGACGCGTTCGCCCGCCGCGAGATGCGACAGGATGCGCTCGGCGGCTTCGCGCTCGTTGTGCTGATGCGCGGCGATCAACGGTTTGGAGATCCCGTAACGCGTCAGCAATTGGCCGGTGTTGCGCGTGTCTTCGGCGGCGATCCGGTCGCAGAGGCCGAGCAGATGGCGTGCGCGAAACGTGATGTCGGCGGCATTGCCGATCGGGGTGGCGACGATATAGAGGGCCGGAGCCGGATAGTCCTGTCCCTGCGCGAGGCGATTGACGTCGGACAACGCGGTCGAGACGGCGCCGGACGATGTCGCCGCGGTCGGCGTGTCGGCGACCGGCGAGGGGGCCGGTGAGGCAGCGACAGGCGATCCGGAGGGCGAGGAGGCAGGCGAGTGGATATCGGGCACCGGGAGGAATTCCTAAGAGGCGCGTGGGCGCGAATGCGGTATTGCCCGCGTATTGTCGCACGGCGTCAGGAGGGCTTGGCGGAGGGGGAAGGCAAATGGAACGTAAGGAACAGCGGCCGGTGACCGCCGCGTCGAATCAGACCTCGTCCGATGCCGGGATGTCGAAAACGGCGCGCGGCGCGATGTACGAGACGCGCGCCTGCGACTATTTGACGGGGCGAGGCTTACGCCTGCTGGCGCGAAATGTCCGGCTCTGTGGCGGTGAGATCGATCTGATCATGGCGGACGACCGACGCGGCGAGGTCGTGTTCATCGAGGTGCGTGCGCGCGCCAGCATGCGATTTGGTGGCGCGGCGGCCAGTATCGATTGGCGCAAGCGGCAGCGGATACGGCGCGCGGCCTCGGCGTGGATGCTGCGATGGCGCACCGGCGCACCGCCCTGTCGGTTCGATGTGATCGCGATCGAGGGCGACCGACTCACCTGGCTGCCGGCCGCATTTGACGAAAGCGATTGAAACGTGCGGTACACTCACGAGGCGCGAGTGTCGTCGCCTTTTTAGTGGGCGTTGGATGCCGTGTCAGGCGTGTCGCGCGGCGGCGGGTGGGTTCGCGCGGCAGCAGACGGCCCGTGGCGGTTACGGGCTGATACAAAACAGCGCGCGCTGTTTCGTTAAAAGTGGCGCACGGGTGGGGCACGGCGGTGACGCATGCAGTATGCTGCGCCGTATCCCGTGACGCAGGACATTACCGGTGCAACGTTGCATCGGACAAGAAACGCACGGCGATTGCCCTGGGCGGCGCGCATCCACGCGATGCGGTGGCCCGCGGTATCCGACGGTTTGGCAAAAAACGGTGGTGCGTAAGCGATGACGGGGACGGCGCAAGCCGCGTCGATGCATCGTGAGACTGCCGGTGCCGAGCCACGCACGTGTGCTATGCGGGAATTGTGGCGGCATGTCGATAGAAAGCATACAGAAGCAATTCAATGAAAGCGCCGCTGCGCAGCAGGCGGCGCTGGACGGACTGGCGCACGGTATCTGCGCGGCCGTCGACACGCTGTTCTCGGCGCTCGTCGACAACCACAAGGTGCTGGTCTGCGGCGATGGCGGATCGGCGGCCATTGCCGATCATTTCGCGCGGCAATTGGTGAACCGCTACGAGCGCGAGCGGCCGGGTCTGGCTGCCGTGTCGCTTTCGACGAGCGCCTCGCTGCTGTATGCGGTGGGCGGTCACAGCGATCTCGATCAGCTCTATGCCAAGCAAGTGCGCGCGCTGGGACAGCACGGCGACGTGCTGTTGGCGATCACGGCCGACGGAAACGCCGACAGCGTGATGGCGGCCGTGGTGGCCGCGCATGAGCGCGGCATGCTGGTGGTGGCGATGACTGGCAACGATGGCGGCACGATGCTCGACCTGCTAACGGATACCGATGTGCACTTGAGCGTGAGCACCCAGCGGGTCGCGCGCGTGCATGAGATCCACCTGCTGACGATTCACTGCCTGTGCGACGGCATCGACACGATGCTGCTGGGCGAGGACTGACCGACGACTTGGCGACAGGGCACGGCGGCGCAACAACAAACGAAAACTGGGAGTAATGCACAGATGACGGCAACACGCGGCAGACGCGGATGGGTGGTTCGGGGAGTGACAAGTGCGTTGTTCGCGTTCGGCATTGCCGCGACATTGCAAGGATGTCCGCTGCTGTTGATCGGTGCGGCGGCAGGTGCTGGCGGGGGCGCTTTGGTGGCGACCGATCGTCGGACCGTGGGCACGCAGGCCGACGACCGCGAGATCCAGATTCGTTCCGCCGCGCAGTTGTCGGGCGATCTGCCGCAGGGTTCGCACGCCGATGTGGCCGTGTTCAATCGTCGCGTGCTGGTGGTGGGGGAAGTGCCGACGCCGGCAGCGAAGGAATATGCGACGGCCATCATTCGCAATGTGGCCGATGTCGAGAGCATCGTGAACGAGCTGGCGGTGCAGCCGGCGAGCATGCTCAGTGCGCGCTCGAACGACACGTTCATCACGAGCAAGGTGAAGTCGTCGTTGATCGCCGAGAAGGATTTGTCGGCGAACCACTTCAAGGTGGTGACGGAGCGCGGCACCGTGTATCTGATGGGCTTGGTGACGCGTGCTGAGGGCGCCCGCGCCGCGGACATCGCGAGCCGCGTGCCGGGCGTGACGCAGGTCGTGAAGGCGTATCAATACATCCTGCCGTCGAAGACGACGGACGATGCCTTCATGTCGACGGCGCCGGACCGGACGGCAGGGCCGGATAGTTCCTCGGCCACGCCGGGGGGCGATCCGAGCGCGGATCCCAACAGCGCGGATACGGCCGGCGTCACGACTGGCGCGATTCCGAGCATGGGCGTGACGTCGCAGCCGTTGCAGCAGCAGGCGCCGGCGCCGGTGGGCGAAGCACATTCTCCGGTATCGGGTAATCCAAAGACCACCAAGTTGCCGTAAAAAGATCAAGCCCGGGCGAGATAGCGATTTTTTTTAGAGATAGCCTATCTTCGCTGCCGTGGCATTTAACGATGCGCGTTATGCGATGGCGGAGTGATAACCGCCACGCCCTCTCTCTTTACAGAATCGATCGGATATGAAGAAGCTCGTCTTGAAGTGCGGTGCCGCGACGGGTGCGGCCATATTGATGGTCGCGGCAGCGCCGGCGATGGCCGCGGTGGATGCGACCTCGGCCATGATGCTGGCGATGGGAAATTCCTGCATGGGCTGCCATGCGATCGACCGGAAGATGGTCGGGCCGTCGTTTCAGGACATCGCCAAGAAGTACAAGGGCGACGCGACAGCAGAAGACAAGCTGGCAACGAAGGTGATCAAGGGCGGCGCGGGCGTGTGGGGGATGGTGCCGATGCCGTCGCATCCGGGGCTAAGCCAGGCCGATGCGCATACGATAGTGCAGTGGGTGTTGGAAGGCGCACCGAATAAGTAAGGGGCCCGCCCCGGCTTGTCATCGCATATTGTTGTTGCTAGACTGGTTTTCAGTTGGGGGGGTAGCTCAGCTGGGAGAGCGCCGCGTTCGCAATGCGGAGGTCGGGAGTTCGATCCTCCTCCTCTCCACCACGGTATATAGGTGTCCGCTGCTCGGGGAGCAAAATCTACTTCCGCAGCGTGGGTCCGAAGCGTTTCAAAGCAAACCGCCGACTTTCTAGTCGGCGTTTGTGTTTTTATGGCATCGGTCGCCGGTCATGGTGTGCCTTTCGCTTATGCTCGAAGAGCGCCTCGCGACATTTCCCCGCCACTCAGTCAAAAATGACAAAATTGACGTCGTTTGCCGCTCGGCGTTAGTCGATGGCCCTCTAATTCCCGGTGGATATACTATCGAATAGGCAATCATACGTGGATTAATAATTAGCCATCCAAAATATATTTCAAGCAAAGGCAGTCGTGAAGGGAAAGATATTAGAAGGCATTCTCCTATCGCCCCTAAGCGCACCATACGTAAAAAGGAGCGGGCGCTGCCATGTGGAAAAGTCGCGGGTGACAAGACCATTGCCCGCATTGCAGGCACGTGTCTGATCCCTATTGAGTCGGTCGCGCCGGCCCTGTCTCGCACTCTTATCGAATGAGATCGTAAGGATTGTGCCTTTTTTAATGATCTAATTTAAGAAGCTGCGATTTCTTGTCGACGACCTTAAGTATTAACCCTAGTACAAAAGCTGCGGCAGACAATTGCCACAGCTTTCAGTAATTGATTACTGATAAACCCGGTAATTTTGTTGTATCGTTGTACGCCGAGACAGCATCGCGATGCAGCGTCAATCCCATCCCAATATTTGGGAAAACGTATTAATGCCATCGTCATATGTCGCGAAAAATATCAGCACTGAAATAAAAAAGAGAATCGCTGTTGGTAGCACCGATGAGCCACGGCCGCAAACGCCGGGATTTCTAAGAAAAACGGAGACATGCAATGAAGAGGATGTTCAACAGCCTGAATGCGGTTCGTGCGCTAAGCCTGGCCGTAAGCTTGATCGGCGCGACTGCGGCACACGCGGCCCCCAGCGGCACCGTGGCGTTCCTGATGCCGGACCAGGCTTCCACGCGTTATGAGCAGCACGATTTCCCGGGTTTCAAAGCCGAGATGTCCAAGCTGTGCCCCGCATGCAAGGTCTTATATCAAAACGCGAATGCCGATGTCGCGCAACAGCAGCAGCAATTCAATTCAGTGATTTCGCAGGGCGCCAAGGTCATTGTGCTCGACCCGGTTGACTCGACGGCGGCAGCCTCGCTGGTGCGGATGGCGCAGGCGCAAGGCATAAAAGTGATCGCCTACGATCGGCCCGTTCCGACCACGCCCGCGAATTACTATATTTCGTTCGACAACGAGGGGATCGGTAAGCTGATTTCGCAGTCGCTCGTTCAGCATTTGAAAGACACCGGCGTACCGGCGAGCAAGGGGGGCATTCTCGCCGTGGGCGGTTCCCCGACCGATGCGGCTGCCGGACTGATCAAAAAGGGGATGCACGCGGGCCTGGAAGGCAGCGGCTATAAAACCCTGGCGGAATACGACACCCCGGAATGGGCTCCGCCAAAGGCGCAGCAGTGGGTGAGCGGCCAGATCACCCGCTTTGGTTCACAGATCGTGGGCGTGGTGGCGGCGAACGACGGGACCGCCGGCGGCGCCGTTGCGGCGTTCAAGGCCGCGGGCGTGAACCCGGTGCCGCCTGTCACAGGAAATGACGCAACGCTGGCCGGTTTGCAATTGATCATCTCGGGCGATCAATACAACACGATCTTGAAACCGAGCGAGGTCGTGGCTGCCGCTGCGGCGAAGGTTGCGGTCGCCTATCTCTCCGGCGAGACGCCAAAGGCGGAAACGACGCTGTTCAAAACGCCCTCCCAACTCTTCACGCCCAGCGTGATCACGGCCAAGAATTTGAAGACGGAGGTCGTGGATAAGGGGATCGCATCGGCGAAAGACTTGTGCACCGGGCGATACGCTGCGGGCTGCGCAAGTTTGGGCATCGCGCACTGATTGTCCGTGACATGCCTTGCCGAAAGGCGCGAAGCGGCTCGATAAGCTGAGCCGCTTCTTTCGCATAATGAGATCCCGTCTTATGACTGATAACGACAAACGCTCCGTCACCGCGACGCCGGTTCTAAGCCTGCGCGGGGTGTCGAAAAACTTCGGTGCCGTCTCTGCGTTGACGGATATCGACCTCGATGTGCACGCCGGTGAAGTGGTGGCCCTCGTCGGCGACAACGGCGCGGGAAAATCGACGCTGGTAAAGATCCTGGCGGGCGTGCATCAGCCGACGTCAGGCACGATTCACTTCGACGGCAAAGAGATCGCTTTGTCCACGCCTGGCGCGGCGCTCGATCTGGGGATCGCGACGGTATTTCAAGATCTGGCGCTGTGCGAGAACCTGGATGTGGTTGCCAATATTTATCTAGGGCGCGAGTTGAACGCGCTTCGGCTCGACGAAGTGGCGATGGAGGTGCGCGCGTGGACGCTGCTCAACGAGCTGTCCGCGCGTATTCCC